>NZ_JAVQLW010000002.1:0-300000 GCF_031822435.1 Paracoccus sp. MBLB3053
ATGGCAAAGAAACCCTCCAAGGTCATCATCACCTGCGCGGTCACCGGCTCGGTGCATACGCCTTCGATGTCGGACCACCTGCCGCTGACCCCCGACCAGATCGTGCAGAACGCCGTCGATGCTGCCAAGGCAGGTGCCGCGATCCTGCACCTGCACGCCCGCAATCCCGAGGATGGTAGCCCGACCGCAGATCCCGCGATCTTTGACTTGATCGTGCCGCGGATCCGCGAGCAGACCGATGCCGTCATCAACATCACCACCGGCGGCAGCACCCGAATGACGCTTGAGGAACGGCTGGCGTATCCGCTGAAGCTCAAGCCCGAGATGTGCTCGCTGAACATGGGGTCGATGAACTTTTCAATCCATCCGGCAGCGCGCCGGATCGAGCACTGGAAATACCAGTGGGAAAAGCCCTACATCGAAGTGATGGAGGATCTGATCTTCCGCAACACCTTCAGGGATATCAAGCATATCCTGAGCGTCTTGGGTGATGAATGTGGCACGCGCTTCGAATTCGAATGCTACGATGTGGGCCATCTCTACAACCTCGCCCATTTCATGGATGAGGGGCTGATCAAGCCGCCCTTCTTCATCCAGTCGATCTTCGGCATCCTGGGCGGTCTCGGCCCGGACCCCGAAAACCTGGCCATCATGCGCAGCACCGCCGACCGGCTGTTCGGCCGCGAGAACTATCGCTTTTCGGTCCTGGGCGCGGGTCGCCACCAGATGTCACTTCTGACCATGGGGGCGATCATGGGCGGCAATGTCCGCGTTGGGCTTGAGGACAGCCTCTACCTGTCCCGAGGCGAGTTGGCCCGCAACTGCGCCGAGCAAGTGCAGAAGATCTCGCGTATCCTGGGCGAGTTGTCGCTGGACATCGCCACACCACAGGACGCCCGCGAGATGCTGGGCCTCAAGGGCATGGCGAGCGTCACATACTGAACATTCCTCAGTGGATTCTGGCAGGTGGCATCCTGCCAGAATTCGCACGAGCCGCCAAACCTGTCTTGGCATGAGGCCAAGGCTTGTTTATGCCCGTGCCATTCGAGGGAGGAAAAAACGTGCGTCGTCCGACCGTTCATGATGTGGCGAGGACCGCGAAAGTCAGCCTGGCGACCGTCGATCGCGTGCTGAACGGACGCGAGGGCGTCCGCCCAAGTACCCAGACGCGGGTGCAGGCGGCGATCGAGGCCTTGGGATTCGAGCGGGACATCTCAGCCGCAAACCTGTCCAAGAAGCGCGTCTACCGCTTCCACTTCGTTCTACCCGATGGGCCGAACAGCTTCATGCGCAACCTAGACGCCGAGGTCCGCCGCCATGCCGCCTTCGCCCTGCGCGACCGGACCGAGATCTCGGTCACCGTGGTGCCGCCCTTCGACACAAGGGCGCTGGCCACGGCCTTGAACGGGATTGCCGGGACCGAACCGGATGGCGTTGCGGTCGTGGCCTCGGAGGCTTCGGAAGTGCGCGAGGCCGTGGCGGGTCTGAAGGCGCGCGGCATTCATGTCGTGACACTCGTCTCGGACCTTCCCCTTTCGGCGCGCAGCCATTTCGTGGGAATTGACAATGTCTCGGCCGGACGAACGGCCGCAGCGCTTCTGGGACGCTTCTGTCGAGCCCGGCCTGGGAAGGTCGTGATCGTCTCGGGCTCGATGCTGGTGCGCGACCATGTGGAGCGACGTCTGGGATTCGAACAGGTCATGGCCAGCGAATTCCCCGAACTCGAACTGCTGCAGCCTGTCGAAGGACGCGACCAGTCCGAACTCGTCGAGCAAAAAATGAGGTACGTTATTCAGAATTACGCCGATATTACCGGCGTCTATAATCTGGGTGGTGGCAATCATGGGCTGTCGCGGGCCCTGGAGGCCATTCCAGCCGGGACGCGTCCCCGCGTGGTCGCCCATGAATTGACCACACAATCGCGATTGGCCCTGCAGGACGGGAAATTTGATGCAATTCTGCACCAGGATATCGAACGCGAGGTCGCTGCTGTGACCGCGTTGCTGCGGGCCTTCTGCGATGGTTCGGAGATTGCGCCGGGCGAGGGGCGTGTTCGGATCGAGATTTTCATGCGTGACAATCTGCCTTGATCCAGGGTTGGCAGGGGTTTTAAACGCAAGATTTTTGATGTACGTACCTCAGTAATTCCGATTCGGAGGGCCCGGTGCGCCGGGAAGAAATCGGTCGGAAAAACTGAGGAGGGGGAAAATGAACAAATTTCTACCGATCGCGCTGATGGTTGCGGCAAGCGCGAGCATGGCTTCCGCATCGACTGAGATCCGCGTGCTGCGCGTCCAGCCGAGTGCGAAGGAGGGCGCCTTTTACGAGCGGGTCGAAAAGGCCTTCGAGGAAAAGAATCCGGATGTCGACGTCGTCTTCGAATATATCGCCAACGAGGCCTACAAGTCGAAGCTGCCGACGCTGCTGCAATCCTCGACCAAGCCGGACCTGTTCTATAGCTGGGGCGGGCAGACGCTGGTCGAGCAGACCAAGGCGGGCTTCCTGGCCGACATCTCGGGCGCAGTTTCGGACGAGGTGCGCGCGACGTTCCCCGAACCGGCTCTGGCGGCCTATACCGTTGACGGTGCCCTGCGCGGCCTGCCTCTTTATGCGACCGAAGTGGCATTCTGGGTCAACACCGAGCTGACCGAGAAGGCCGGCGTCGACTACACGACGATCAAGACCTGGGACGATTTCCTGGCGGCGGTCCAGAAGATCAAGGATGCCGGCATCACACCGATCATGGCCGGCGGGCAGGACAAGTGGCCGCTGCATTTCTATTGGAGCTACCTTGCGCTGCGCGAAGGCGGTGCGGATGCCATCAACAAGGCGATGCAGGGCGAAGAGGGCGGCTTCTCGGGCGAGGCCTTCGTCAAGGCCGGGGCCGATTTCCAGAAGCTGACAGCGCTCGAACCGTTCCAGCCGGGCTACATGGCCACGACCTACGAGGTCGCCAGCGGCATGTTCGCGGACGGCAAGGCCGCCTTCCACCTCATGGGCGACTGGGATTATGGCCCGATGCGCGCGCGTTCGCAAAGCGGCAAGGGGCTGCCGGACGAGCAGCTTGCCTTCATGGCCTTCCCCGCTATCGGCGAACCGGTGACCGAGGGCGGTGCCGGCGCCACGCTGGGCGGCATGAACGGCTGGGCGGTCACCGCCGATGCCGATCCCAAGGCCAGCGAATTCCTGACCTTCATGCTTAACCTCGAGCACCAGAAGGAAATCGGCAGCGAAGGCATCTTCGTGCCGATCGTGAAAGGTGCCGAAACCTCGCTGACCAACCCGTTCTTCCAGCGCGTCGCCGCCGACATCGCCGGCTCGACCCATCACCAGATCTTCCTTGACCAGTATCTGGGCGCCTCGGTCGGCGCCACGGTGAACGACATTTCTGCCGATCTCGCGCAGGGTGTCATCGCCCCCGAGGACGCCGCAGCCCAGGTCCAGGAGGCCTGGGAGTTCCGCTGAGCCCTGCGACCCGCGCCCGCAACCTGCGGGCGCATCCCCTTTCTGCATCCGGAGTTCCCCGATGTCCCTGAGCGAAATTCCCGCTCTGGCGCCGGTTGCCGGCCCGAAATCCCGTCCGCTTCGCAAGAAGGGTTCGGGAGGCAGGCTTACGGCAATCCTGCTGCTGCTTCCGCCAGCGCTGATCCTGTTCAGCCTGTTCGTGATCCTGCCTTTGACGGAGTCCGGCTATTACGCGTTCTTCGACTGGAACGGCTACGGCCAGCCCGAGAACTTCGTGGGCCTGCGCAATTTCGAACAGGTGGTCGGGCATGGCGTCTTTCACACCGCGCTTGGAAATACCGCCAAGATCGTGATCGCCTCGCTTTTGATCCAGATGCCATTGGCGCTTTTTCTGGCGCTGCTGATCTATCGCAAGACGCCAACCAACTCGCTGTTCCGGCTGATCTTCTTTGTGCCCTATATCCTGGCCGAAGTGGCTGCCGGCCTGATCTGGAGCTTCGTCTTCGACGGAAATTACGGTGTCACCGCTTCGCTTGCGCAGTCTATGGGGATCGAGAATTTCTTCATCCTCGCGGATCGTGACTGGGCCTTTGTTGCCGTGCTGACCGTGGTGATCTGGAAGTATTTCGGCTTCCACATGATGATCTACATCGCCGCGTTGCAGGGCGTGCCCGAAGACATGATCGAGGCCGCCCAGATCGAGGGTGCGAACAAGGTCCAGATCGTGCGTTACGTCCAGATCCCGCAGATCAAGCCGGCCATCATCGTCAGCGCATTCTTCGCAATCATCGGCTCGCTGCAGGTCTTCGACGTGATCATCCCGCTGACCAATGGCGGCCCGTCGAACCAGACCCATACCATCGTGACCTATCTTTACACCTTCGGCCTGACCCGGATGAAGATCGGCTTCGGCAGCGCTATCGGTGTACTGTTGTTCATCGCCGCCGTAGGCGTCGCGATCTTCTACCAGCGCATCTTCATGAAAGGGGCCAAAGCATGAGCCGTGCTCACTTCTGGCGCAATTTCGCGCGGGTGTCCTTCCTTTGCCTGGTGGCGAGCTTCGTGCTGGCCCCGATGCTCGCCACTGCGCTTGGCGGCTTCAAGTCCAATGCCGAGCTGCGGATGAACGCCTTTGCTCTGCCGGAAAGCTGGAACACTGCCTTCTACGCCTCGATCATCACCGATCCGGGCTTCTGGAGATATCTCGGCAATTCGATGCTGATCTCCGTGGCGACGGTGATCCTGACCCTGCTGGTCGGGGCGGCGGCGGCCTATGTTTTCGCGCAGATCAAGTTCTTCGGCTCAAAGATGCTGTTCTCGTACCTGCTGCTGGGCTTGATGTTCCCCTTCGCGACCGCAATCCTGCCCTTGTTCATCAAGGTGCGCGACATTGGTCTGCTTGACACTTATTGGGCGGTGATCCTGCCGCAGACGGCCTTCGGCCTGTCGCTGGCGATCCTCTTGTTCCGCACTTTCTTCGAACAGCTGCCCAAGGAACTGTTCGAGGCCGCCTATCTCGACGGTTGCAGCTATGTCCGCTTCTTCTGGCGCTTCACGCTGCCGCTCTCGACACCAATCCTTGCGACGGTGGGCGTCTTCGTCTTCGTGCAAAGCTGGAACAATTTCCTGCTGCCGCTCGTGGTGCTGAACTCGCGTGATGCCTTCACCTGGCCCTTGGGCCTGATGCAGTTCCGCGGTGAATTCGTCACCGAATGGAACCGCACTCTGGCCTTCGTGACCCTCACCATCCTTCCCGCGATCGCCTTCTTCTTCGCGGCCCAGAAATACATCGTGGCCGGCCTGACCGGTGGCGCCGTCAAGGGATGACCCCCATGCTCGACATCCAGAACATCCAGAACCCCATCCTTCCGGGCTTCAACCCCGATCCCTCCATCGTCCGCGTGGGAGATGACTACTACATCGCGACCTCGACCTTCGAATGGTATCCGGGCGTGCAGATCCACCATTCGCGCGACCTCGCGAATTGGCAGCTGGCCGCGCGTCCGCTGACCCGCGCCTCGCAACTTGACATGCGCGGCAATCCGGATTCCGGTGGGGTCTGGGCGCCCTGCCTCAGCTTCTCCGACGGCCTCTTCTGGCTGATCTATACCGATACCAAGCGCCGGGACGGCGCATGGAAGGACAGCCACAACTACCTAGTGACCGCGCCCACGATCGAGGGCCCCTGGTCCGAGCCGGTCTACCTGAATTCCTCGGGCTTCGATCCGTCTCTGTTCCACGACGAGGACGGGCGCAAATGGCTCGTCAACATGATCTGGGACCACCGCCAACAGGGCGGGGACAAGTTCGGCGGTATCGTCTGCCAGGAATACTCCGTGGCCGAGCAGCGCCTGGTCGGAGAGATCCGCAACATCTACCGCGGCACCGACCACAAGCTCACCGAAGGGCCGCATATCTACCGCAAGGACGGCTATTACTGGCTGCTGACCGCCGAGGGCGGCACCGGCTACGAACATGCCGCGACCATGGCGCGGTCGAAAGACCTGTTTGGCCCCTACGAGACCGATCCGGCCAAGCATCTCCTGACCTCGAAGGACGCGCCCGAGGCCTATCTGCAGCGCGCCGGTCACGCCGATATCGTCGAGACGCAGAATGGCGAATTCTTTATGGTCCATCTATGCTCGCGCCCGCTCGACGCGACGCGCGGTTCTGCTCCGGGGCGTGTCGTCGGCATCCACGAGGAGGACGCCCGCCGCTCACCCCTTGGTCGCGAGACCGCGATTCAGAAACTGGTATGGGACAAGGGCGAATTCCCGCGTCTGGCGCATGGCGGCTGCGTGCCTGCCGATGCCGCGCCCGCGCCGGGTCTGCCGCATGCCCCGGTCGCGCCGATCGTCACGCGCCATGACTTCGCCCCCGGCCCGCTGCCGGTCGAATTCCAATGGCTGCGCACACCCGAGCCGGATCGCCTGTTCTCGCTCGACGCTCGCCCCGGCGCGCTGCGGATTTTTGGTCGCGCGGCACCGGGCTCGACCTTCGAGCATGCCCTGGTCGCCCGTCGCCAGGTCGACATCGCCTATTCGGCGGAAACCGAGATCGACTTCCAGCCCGAGAGCTACCAGCAATTTGCCGGCCTGATCTCGTGGTATAACGGCTTCAAGTTCCACTATCTTGCGGTTTCGGCCACGGATAATGGGGCGCGCGAGCTGCGTGTGCTGTCCTGCCCCGCCGACTGGCCGATGTTGCGCGTCGAGCAACCGCTGGCCGAACCCGTGGCGCTGCCCGCGACCGGGACAATCCGGCTGGGTTGCGACGTGGACGGTATGGTCCTTCGCTTCCGCTATGCCATCGGCAATGGCGAATGGACCGATCTGGGCGTCGAACTCGACCAGTCCGCAATCTCCTGCGAGGCAGGGAACGGTCCGGGCAACAACTTCACAGGGGCTTTCATCGGCATGTGCGCGCATGACACGTCGGGTCGCGGGCAGCACGCCGATTTCCTCAACTTCACCTACCAGCCCGTCCCTTCCGGGCCGAGCAATTCGGGAGCGGCATGATGGCCGAGGTCAAACTTACCGGGATCAACAAGTCTTTTGGCGGGCATGTCGTCATTCCCAACCTCGACCTGACGGTTCCCGACGGGTCGTTCACCGTTCTGGTCGGGCCGTCGGGCTGCGGCAAGTCCACGCTTCTGCGGATGATCTCGGGCCTGGATCAGCCCAGCGAGGGTACCCTGCGGATCGGCGGCGAGGACATGACCCATGTCCAGCCCTCGCACCGCGGCATCTCGATGGTGTTCCAGTCCTATGCGCTTTATCCGCATATGACGGTCGCGCAAAACATCGATTTCGGCCTGCGCCTCGCCAAGATTCCCGCCGCCGAGCGGGAACGCCGCGTGGCCGAGGCCGCACGCATCCTGTCCTTGGAAAACTATCTTGATCGCAAGCCGGGCCAGCTTTCCGGGGGCCAGCGCCAGCGCGTCGCGATCGGCCGCTCGATCGTGCGCCAGCCAAAGGTCTTTTTGTTCGACGAGCCGCTCTCGAACCTCGACGCCGCCTTGCGCACGCAGATGCGGATCGAGCTGGCGCAGCTGCACCAGTCGTTGGGCGCGACGATGATTTATGTCACCCATGACCAGGTCGAGGCCATGACGCTGGCCGACCAGATCGTCGTGATGAATGGCGGCCGGATCGAACAGGTCGGCGCCCCGATGGAACTTTACGAGCGTCCCGCGACCGAATTCGTCGCCGGCTTTATCGGCTCGCCCAAGATGAATTTCCTGCCGGGTCACGCGGCGAGCCGCCCGGACTCGCAAAAGATCGGAATTCGTCCCGAGCATATCGACGTCTCGTCCGAGGCGGGAGCCTGGCAGGCGCAGGTCCGCGTGGTCGAAACGCTGGGCGCCGATACGATGGCTTATGTCGAGGCCGAGAAGCTGGGCGAAATGACCGTCCGCCTGCCCGGCAGCGCCCGCATCGGCAAGGGTGAGCACATCTTCCTGACCCCCCAGCCCGCCAACCTGCATTACTTCGACGACAAGGGCCGCCGCCTGGCCTGAACCTCCGGCGCGCCCGGCCGACGGGCGCGCCTTAATGTGCCGGATGATAAACCATGAAACTCGCAATGTTACGCCAGCCCGCAGGGGAACTGGCATGATCTCGATCGGTCTCGATCTGGGCACCTCCGGGGTCAAGGCCCTGGCGATGGACGAGCACCAGAACATTCTCGCCTCGGCCGGAGCGGCCCTTACCGTGAGCCGCCCGCATGACGGCTGGTCCGAGCAGGAGCCGGCCGACTGGATCGCCGCGACCGAGCAGGCGATCGGCGCCCTTCTACGCCAGATCGACCCGGCCTCGGTCATGTCGATCGGCCTGTCGGGACAGATGCATGGCGCAACGCTGCTCGATGCCGGCGATCGGGTGCTGCGGCCCTGCCTGCTCTGGAACGACACCCGCAGCCATGCCGAGGCCGCGAAACTGGACGCGGATCCGGCCTTTCGCGCGATTACCGGCAATATCGTCTTTCCGGGCTTCACCGCGCCCAAGGTCGAATGGGTGCGCCGCAATGAGCCCGAAATCTTTGCCCAGACCGCAAAGATCCTGCTGCCCAAGGATTACCTGCGTCTCTGGCTGACCGGCGAGCATGTCTCGGACATGTCCGATGCGGCCGGGACTGGCTGGCTGTCGGTGGCGGATCGCGACTGGTCCGAGCGGCTTCTGGCCGAGACCGGGCTGACGCGCGCCCATATGCCGCGTCTGGTCGAAGGCTCGGACGTCTCGGGCCACCTGCGCCCCGAGCTTGCCGCGCGCTGGGGTCTTTCCGAGGGGGTCGTGATCGCGGGCGGAGGTGGCGACAATGCGGCCTCGGCGGTGGGCGTCGGCGTCGTGAAGCCAGGGACGGCCTTCCTGTCGCTCGGGACCTCGGGCGTGCTTTTCGCGGCGACCGAGCGTTTCCACCCGGATGCGGCGGCGGCGGTCCACAGCTTCTGCCACGCGCTGCCCGACAGATGGCACCAGATGGGGGTGATCCTTGCCGCGACCGATGCGCTGAACTGGTTCGCCCAGGTTCTGGGCCTTTCGCCCGAGGTCGCGACCCGCGATCTTGGCGATCTGCAAGCCCCGTCGCGCACCCTGTTCCTGCCCTATCTTGGCGGCGAGCGGACGCCGCATAATGACGCGCAGGTTCGGGCCTCGTTCCTGCATCTGGGCCATGACAGTGACCGCGACGCGATGGTCTGCGCAGTGCTGGAAGGGGTCGGCTATGCGATCCGTGATTGCCGCGATGCGCTGGCCTCGACCGGGACGCGCTTCGACCGGCTGATCGGCGTCGGCGGCGGCACGCGCTCGGATTACTGGGTCAAGCTGATCGCGACCATCCTCGACCAGCCGATCGAGCTGCCGGTTGCGGGCGATTTCGGCGGCGCCTTCGGCGCGGCGCGCCTTGGCATGATGGCCGCGACGGGGCAGGGCGCGGAACTCGCCGTACCGCCCCGAACCGAGCGCGTGATCGAGCCGGACCGGATGCTGACCGGGGCCTTTGCTGAAGGCCATGCGCGCTATCGAACCGCCTATCAGACACTGAAACTTCTGCATTGAGGGACATGACATGACGAACTTCTTCGAGGGCATCGCCCCGATCCGCTACGAAGGTCCGCAGACCGGCAACGAATTCGCCTTCCGCCATTACAACCCGGATGAGGTGGTTCTGGGCAAGACACTGAAAGAGCATCTGCGCTTTGCGATCGCCTATTGGCACAGCTTTGCATGGGAAGGCGGCGACCCCTTCGGCGGTCAGACTTTCCAGCGCCCCTGGTTCGGCGAAGGCATGGACCTCGCCAGGCACAAGGCCGATGTCGCCTTCGAGATGTTCACCATCCTTGGCGCGCCCTATTTCTGCTTCCATGATGCGGATATGCGTCCCGAAGGCGACAGCTTCACGGAAAACACACGCAATCTGCAGGAAATGACCGAGTATCTGGGCCAGAAGATGGAACAGACCGGCACCAAGCTGCTCTGGGGCACGGCGAACCTCTTTTCGCATCGACGCTACATGGCCGGCGCTGCGACCAACCCCGACCCGGATGTCTTCGCCTTTGCCGCCGCCACGGTGAAGACCTGCATCGACGCGACGCACCAGCTAGGCGGCGAGAACTACGTGCTGTGGGGGGGCCGCGAAGGCTACGAGACGCTTCTGAACACCGACATG
Source organism: Paracoccus sp. MBLB3053 (assembly GCF_031822435.1). Taxonomy (NCBI): domain Bacteria; kingdom Pseudomonadati; phylum Pseudomonadota; class Alphaproteobacteria; order Rhodobacterales; family Paracoccaceae; genus Paracoccus; species Paracoccus aurantius. Next base: position 10,132 of record NZ_JAVQLW010000002.1, read on the forward strand.
GGCCGCGAGCGTCAGCAAGCTGGCCGTTTCTTGCAGATGGCGGTCGAATATGCCCGCAAGATTGGCTTTGAAGGCACCATCCTGATCGAGCCCAAGCCGCAGGAGCCAACCAAGCACCAGTATGATTTCGACGTTGCGACGGTCTACGGCTTCCTCAAGGATTTCGGCCTCGAGAAAGAGGTCAAGGTCAATATCGAGCAGGGCCACGCCATTCTCGCTGGCCACAGCTTCGAGCATGAGCTGGCGCTGGCGCGTGAACTTGGCATCTTCGGTTCCATCGACATGAACCGCAACGACTACCAGTCGGGCTGGGATACCGACCAGTTCCCGAACAATGTCCCTGAAACCGCGCTGGCCTATTACGAGGTGCTGCGCGCGGGCGGCTTCACCACGGGCGGCACCAATTTCGACGCCAAGCTGCGCCGCCAGTCGCTGGACGCGCAGGACTTGATCCTGGGCCATGTCGGCGGCATGGATGTCTGCGCCGCGGGCTTCAAGGCCGCCGCCGCGATGCTCGAGGACGGGAAGCTGGAAGCCGCGCGCGCCGAGCGCTATGCCGGCTGGGACAGCCCCGAGGCAAAGGCCATGCTGGAAGGCGGGCTTGACGGAATCGCCGCGCAGGTCGTCGAGCAAGGCCTCAACCCGCAGCCGCGTTCGGGCCGCCAGGAACGGCTGGAAAACCTGGTCAACCGCTACGTCTGATAAAAGGGCCCGGCGACGGGCCCTACTGGAAATCCGGGCCTCCGCCATTGGCGGGGGCCCACAATGCCCGGTGGCGTCAGGCCGCCTTGGCGGGTTTCTTGCCCATGATGATCATGCCGAGAATGTCGTCGTCGCTGACCTCGTCCACGCGCACAGTGCCGACCCGCTGGCCATTCTTCATCACCACCGCGCGGTCGCAGAGCTTCATCACCGCGTGGATGTCATGCTCGATCAGGAAGATGCCGATGCCCTGACGCTTCAGCTCCTGGATCAGCTCGGCGACCATCTGGGTTTCCTGCGGGCCAAGCGCTGCGGTCGGCTCGTCCATGATCAGGATGCGGGCGTTGAAATAGACCGCCCGCGCAATTGCGACCGACTGCCGCTGCCCGCCCGAAAGCGCCATGACCGGATCGGAGAACTTGCGGAAATTCGGGTTCAGCCGGGCCATGATGCGGCGGGTCTCGGCCTCCATCCGGGCTTCATCCAAGAGGCCTGAAGCGGTCACCAGCTCGCGGCCCAGGAACAGGTTCGAGGCGGCGTCCAGGTTGTCGGCCAGCGCGAGGGTCTGGTAGATCGTCTCGATGTTATAGGCGCGGGCGTCTCGGGTGTTCTGGATGTCGGCCTTCTTGCCGTCGATGTAGATCTGGCCGGAATCGGGTCTATAAGCGCCTGAGAGGCACTTGATCAGCGTCGATTTCCCCGCCCCGTTATGGCCCAGGAGCCCCACGACCTCGCCGGGATAGAGATCGACCGAGACATGGTCCACCGCCTTGATCCCCCCGAAGGCGATCGAGATGTCGCGCATTTCCACAAGCGGTGTCATCGCATGCCCAGCCTTCTGCGATATTGGATGTCGATCCAGACTGCCAGCACCAGGACGACGCCGACCACGATGTTCTGCAAGGGCGCGTCGGCCCCGACCATGGCCATGCCCGATTGCAGGCTCTGCATGATCAGCGCGCCCAGGATCGCGCCATGGATGGTGCCAATGCCGCCCGACAGCGCCGTGCCCCCGATCACCGCCGCGGCGATTACCCGCAGCTCGTCCAGCGTGCCGATGTCATTGGGATGCGACTGCAGCCTCGCCTGGGCGATGATCGCCGAGAGCCCGCACAGAAACCCCATCAGGGCAAAGATCTTGACCGTCAGCAACCTGGTGTTGATGCCCGACAGCTCGGCCGCGTCGGGGTTGCCGCCGGTCGCGAAAATGTAGCGGCCAAAGCGGGTGCGGCTGGCAATCACGGTCATCGCCACCGCAACCAGGATCAGGATGAGCACCGAAATCGGCAGTCCGTAACCCTGGCTGTAGCCCTCGGGCATGGTCTCGCCGCGGGCCTCGAATATGCGCTTCAGCTTTGCCGCGGGCAGCTCATAGGAATTGAGGATCGCGACGAAGCCAAGAATGGCGCCAACGATCAGCGCCATGACCGCGCCCTCGGCCCAAAGCGGGCGGGTGCGGAAGCCATGCGCCTGCTTGCGGCGCCGGCCGGAATACAGCACCCAAAGCGCCGCCACCGAGCCGATCGCCCCTATGATCCAGCTTGCGGTGGTGCCTAGCGTGCCTTCGGCGCCGCCGAATAGCAGGAAGGTCTGGTCGAGCGGTGCGATGGTCTGGCCCGCCGTCAAATACCAGCCGACATAACGCCAGATCAGCAGCCCGCCCAGGGTGACGATGAAGGCCGGGATTCGCTGGTAGCCCACCAGCCAGCCGTTCAACGCGCCGATCGCGGTGCCGACCGCGAGCCCGGTGACCATGGTCAGTGGCGCGATCAGCGGATGGCCCAGATCCAGGACCCCCGGCAGCCAGCGCGCCTGCATCATTCCCATCATTGCCGAGGCCAGCGCCAGGATCGCGCCCACCGACAGATCGATATGGCGGCAGACGATGACGAAGACCATGCCCGTCGCCATGATCGCGACCGAGACCGTCTGGATCGTCAGGTTGAAGATATTGCGCGCCGACAGGAAGCGGCCATCGGTCACGACCCAGAAGCACAGGCAGACCAGGGCAAAGGCCCCGAGCATGCCCATCAGCCTCAGGTCGATCTCCAGCTGCGCGAGCCAGCCGCGGCGGGCGGGCGTGGTGGCGGGGGAAATGTCGCTCATCATGTCATGGCGGCGGCGCGGGTACGCCGCCGCTCTTTCCCGTCAGTTGCAGGGCGCGGGGCCGTTCTGGACCCCTTGGCACAGCGCGTCCTTGGTGATCCAGCCGGCATCGACGACGACCGACAGGTTGTCCTTGGTGATCGGCACGGGGGTCAGCAGGATGGCGTCCATTTCCTTGCCGCCGGGCGTGGTGAACTTGATGGCGTTCGGGATCTCGGCAGAGGCCTTGCCACCCGCGAGGGCCAAGGCGATCTCGGCGGCGTTGTTGCCGAGTTCGCGCGAATCCTTCCAGACCGAGACGGTCTGCGTGCCAAGCGCGATCCGGTTCAGCGCCGCATGGTCGGCATCCTGCCCCGAGACCGGGATGCCCTGCATGCCCTGCGCGGTCAGCGCGGCGACGACGCCCCCTGCCGTGCCGTCATTCGAGGCCACGACCGCATCGACCTTGTTGTCGTTCTGGGTCAGGATCTGCTCCATGTTCTTCTGGGCATTGGCGGGCAGCCAGCCGTCGGTATAGGCCTCGCCGACGATCGTGATCTCGCCCGCGTCGATCGCCTTCTGCAGCACCTCCTGCTGGCCGCCGCGGAGGAAATCGGCGTTGGGATCGGTGGGCGAGCCCTTGATCATCACGTAATTGCCCTTGGGTGCGGCCTTGAAGACCTCGGCAGCCTGCATCCGGCCTACCTCGACATTGTCGAAGGTCAGGTAGAAGGCGCGTGGGTCCTCGATCAGCCGGTCATAGGCGACGACCGGGATGCCTTCGTCGGCGGCGGCCTGGACGGCCGGGACCACGGCGGCCGTGTCCTGACCCAGCACGATCAGTGCGTTCACGCCCTGCGCGATCAGCGCCTCGATGTCCGAGAGCTGCTTGGCGGACGATGATTGCGCATCGGCCGAGACATAGGTTGCCCCGGCGGCCTCGAGCGCGTCCTTGATCGCCTTCTCGTCGGTCTTCCAGCGTTCTTCCTGGAAATTCGACCAGGATACGCCGACGGTCATGTCCTCGGCCAGGGCCGCAGACGAAAAACCCACCGTCGCAAGGACGGCGGTCAAAAGGGCAGTGCGCATCGTTACCTCCCAATAGATGCGACCGTCCGGACGAGTCGCCGGACCTTTTCCAACACTGCGCCGGGTCCGGCGAGCTGTCAAAAACAAAAAGAGAGACGTCTGTCAAAATCCTGATTGACCTTGGGCAAGGGGGTTGGAATCCTCGTCCGCAGGAGGAGATCGCGAGATGGGTAACCCGACGCTGCACGACGTCGCCCGCGCTGCCGGCGTCAGCTATTCCACGGCCGATCGCGTGGTGAACCATAGGGGCGGGGTGGCCGAGAAATCGGTGCTGCGGGTGCGCAAGGCGATCGAGGACCTGTGCTACCAGCGCGACATCCATGCCGCGAACCTGTCGCGGCGGCGCAGCTATGCCTTTCGCTTTTATCTGCCCAGGGGCGATCACGGCTTCTTCTCGGTGCTGCGCGAAGCGGTCGAGGCCCAGGCAAGGCAGCGCCTCGCAGAACGGATCAGGATTTCCATCCATGACGTCCCGCCCCTGGACGCCGCCGCGCTTGCCTCCGAGCTGTCGGGCCTTCGCAAGGGCGATTGCGATTGTGTCGCGATCATCGGCAGCGACGCGGCGGCGCTTTGCGCCGAAGTCGCGCGGCTCGAGGCATTGGGCATCGCGGTGGTGACGCTCGTCTCGGATGCCGCGAGCGATGCGCGATCGGTCTATGTCGGGATCGACAATGTCGCGGCCGGGTGCACCGCGGGGCGCCTGCTGCGCCTTGCGCACGGGCGCGGGCCGGGTCTGGTACTGCCGATCCTGGGCAGCCTCGCTTCGCGCGACCACCGCGAGCGGCTCATCGGCGCGCGCGATGTCCTGGCCGAACCCGGCCGCGAGATCGGGCTTCTGGCGCCGCTCGAGGTCCTGGACCGGCCCGAGACCATGCAGGAAAAGCTGGCCGCCGCCCTATCGGCGGGGCAGACGATCAGCGGCATCTATTCGATCGGGGCGGGGAACCGGGCGCTGATTGCGCTTCTGAGGCAGATGCCGGGGCCGCGACCCTTCGTGATCCTGCACGAGCTGACCCCGCATTCCCGCGCGGCGCTCGAAGCCGACCTTGTCGATGCGGTGATCGACCAGAAGCCGCAGGAGGAAGTCGCGCTGGCCCTGCAGGCGATGCGATCGATTGCCGACCACCTGCCCGTGGCCGCGACCGAGGTCAGCCCCAGCATCTTCGTCAAGGACAACCTGCCGGCCAGCGCCACGAACCCATCGCTCGACACGGAATGACGGCCCAGGGGCGAAACGCGGGAACATCTTGGAACTGCCCGGTGAACCGCGGCATTTTGACCGACGCCAGGTTCCTGTCTCAGGGCCTGGTGCGGGCGCGGCGATCTCCATCGAGGCCTGAGCCAGCTCAGTTGGCCCCGCAGGACAGCCTGACATCAAGATTGTCGGTGACGCGGGAGAGGGTTTCGAGCCTGCATCAGGCCCCGGACAGGCGAATGCTGGCTTCGTCTGAGGGAAAGATCCCGATGACGCGTCTGCCCCGCGCATGTGCAATGGTCCCGGGCAGCGGCTTCTGCATCCGGCGTTCAGGAGGCTCTGGCACGGGCCTGACGTTTCATTCTGCGGGGGTTGGGGTTTTTTGTTTTTGTGCGCAGATTGCGGTTATTGCGGCTGCGTTGACGATGTCTTGTGTCGAGCATCCGCGCGAGAGGTCGTTTGCGGGCTTTGCGAGGCCTTGCAGGATGGGTCCGATGGCGGTGAGGCCGCCGAGGCGCTGTGCGATCTTGTAGCCGATATTTCCCGAGGCGAGGTCGGGGAAGATGAAGACGTTGGGCCGGCCGGAGAGCCGGCTTGCCGGGGCCTTTTTCGCGCGGATGGCGTCATCGAGGGCGGCGTCGAATTGCAGCTCGCCATCGACCTCGAGCGCGGGATCGGCCTCGCGGATCAGCCGCAGCGCCTCGCGGATGCGGCCAAGGCTCGGATGCTCGGCCGAGCCTGCGGTCGAGAAGGAAAGCAGCGCCACGCGCGGGGTTTCGCGCAGGACCTGGCGGCAGGAGCGCGCGGCGGAAAGCGCAATGGCGGCAAGCTCGGCGGCGTTCGGTTCGATCACCAGGCCGCAATCGGCAAAGATCATCCCGCCCTTGAAGCTGGAGGTCGAACCACATGAAAGCATGAGGAAAAAGCTCGATACGATGCCCGCATCCGGGGCCTTTCCGATGATCTGCAGCGCGGCGCGGACGGTGTCGGCAGTGGTCGCGACCGCGCCGCCCAGCGTGCCGTCGGCCTGGCCCAGCCGGACCCGCATCGCGGCCTGGCGGATCGGGTCGCGCATGTCCTCGAGCGCCTGTTCGGCGGTCATGCCGCGCGCGGCGCGCAGGGCGTGCCAATGGCGCGACAGCTCGACCAGATCGGGGGCCTCGGCGGCGCTGAGCGCGGTCACGCCGGGCAGGTCCGGGCCATCCATCAGGGTGACGCGGGCCAGCCCCTCGGCGACCAGCCGGGCGGCGGCCTCGGCCACGCGGGGGTCGCGGCCCTCGGGCAGGATGATGTGGCGCGGCTGCGCGCGGGCTGTGCGATAGATCAGCTCGAGAGGCTTCATGGCGGGCTCTTTCCGGGGGTGGCAACGGCTGCGCGCGTTGCGGGACGGGGGTGGGGCGGCAACGGGCCGGGCGGAAGGGGGTCCTGACCCAGCAATTGCTGGGGTTTTGGCTGTGACCCGCGTCGGACCGGCGTACAGCGCGCGTACACAGGGCGTACACCGGCCTGTACACCGGCATGCCCACCGGCCTCTCCACCGGCCTCTCCACCGGCGCGGGCAGAGAAGGGGGCCAAGAAGGGGGCCTCAGCCAAGGGCATGCAGGCCCGCGACGACGAAGATGCCGAGGAAGGCGGTCTCGGCGACGAGGAGCGCGATGGCGCCGGGGCCGACCTCGATCATGCGCCTGAGCGAGGTCTTGATGCCGACGGCGGCGATCGCGACGAGCAGGGCCCAGCGGCTGAGCAGGCCCGCGAGCTCGCTGAGCCAGGGCGGCAGCAGCCCGGCCGAGTTCACCGCCGCCAGCGCGAGAAAGCCCAGCACGAAGCCCGGCAGCAGGGGCGGGCGCTTGCCAGAGGCCGGATCGGCAAGGCCGCGCGCGCGGATCACCAGCGAGAAGCACAGCACCACCGGGGCCAGCATCGAGACCCGGATCAGCTTGACCAGCGTCGCGGTCTCGCCGGCCTCGGGCCCGATCGAGAAGCCGGCGCCGACGACCTGGGCCACGTCATGGATCGTGCCGCCGAGAAAGACCCCGCTGTCGCGCGCGTCAAAGCCGAAGACCTGGGCGAGCATGGGATAGAGCACCATGGCCACGGTCGAAAGCACGGTGACGGAAAGCACGGTGAAGACGAGATCGCGTTCGGATTTCTCGTGCCGGGGCAGGACGGCGGCGATGGCCATGGCGGCCGAGGCGCCGCAGATCGCGACCGCGCCGCCGGTCAGCAGGGCAAAGCGCCAGTCGCGGCCGATGAGGCGCGTGACCAGCAGCGCAAAGAGGATGGTCAGCACCACGCCCGCGATGACCAGCCCGATCGCGGCCCCGCCCAGCCCGACGAGCATCCCCGCCGAGATCCGCGCGCCAAGCAGCGCGACCCCCAGCCGCAGGACGGTGCGGGCGGTGAAGCCGATGCCGGGGGCGGTCTTGCTGCCCTCATCGGCCAGGAAGTTCAGCGCGAGCCCGAGAAGCAGCGCCATCAGCATGGCGGGGGCGCCGTAATGTTCGGACAGGAACTGCGCCGTCGCCGCGACCAGGACCGAGACGGCCAGGCCGGGAAAGACCTGAGCCGGGCCGAGCCCGCCCAGGAGCCGGCCGAGCGGGCCGGAACGGGCCGCGAAAGGGGCGCCAGAGGGGGCAGAGGAGGCGCCAGAGGAGGTGGAGGTGGGCGCATCCCCCTCGGGACGGCCCTCGGGACGGCCCCCGGCGAGGGCGCCCGAATGATCGCCCGAATGATCGCCCGAATGATTGCCCGAGTGATTGCGGGGGGGGGACGCCCCGCCCGGATCGGGCCGCGCATCCTGCAAGCTCTCGGGGTCGTGGCACGAGGGGCACGAGGGGTGCGAGGGGCGCGAGGGGCGCGAGGCCGGGCTGGAGGGGGGCATGGTCTCTCCTTCGGGTGGTCTTCCACCGGGCCGGATGGGGGCGGCAACAATCGGCGGAAACGGTCGGCGGGGGCAAGCGGTGGAAACAGGCGGTGGACACAGGCGGTGGACACAGGCGGCGGGCAGTCTCGGGGTTCAGTCTCGGGTTCAGTCTGGGGGCCAGTCTATCTGGGGTTCAGTCTCGGGTTCAGCTTGCGAGCGTTCGGGTCGTCCTTGCGGTCATGCCGGGTCCAGTCCCGGCTGCCGTTCCGGGGATCTGCAGCCCCCCGCCCGGACATTCCGCCCGGACATTCCGCCCAGACATTCCGCCCGGACATTCCGCCGGGGCATCCGCCGGGAAAGAGGCTGCGGGGATCGCCCCAAGGCAGGAGCCCGAACATGAAGGCCGAACATGAAGGCCAAACATGAAGGCCCGGACATGAAGGCCGGACAGGAGCCCCGAAGATGGGACCCCGAACCGGCCCCAGAAACCGGCCCCGGAAACTGGCCCCAGAGACTGGCCCCGGAAACTGGCCCCGGGACCGCCTCCTGCCTCAGGCCATGGCGACCTGGGGCCGCATGTCGGCCGGATCGATCCCCGCGACCACGACCGGCTTCTTCATCGCGTCGCGGCGGAAGGGCTCGCCCAGTTCCTGGTTCAGCACGACCTCGATGAAGGTGGTCTCGCGGTGCTTCATCTGGCGCTCGACGGCCTCGTGCAGGGCTTGGGTCAGTTCCTCGGCCCCGCGCACCTGCACGCCATGCGCCCCGCAGGCCTGGGCGATCCCGGCATAGGTGGTGCCGCGGTCAAGCTCGGTGCCGACGAAGTTGTTGTCATACCACAAGGTCGTGTTGCGCTTTTCCGCGCCCCATTGGTAGTTGCGGAAGATCACCATGGTGATCGCGGGCCAGTCCTCGCGCCCGCAGGCGGTCATCTCGTTCATGGAAATCCCGAAGGCGCCGTCGCCCGCGAAGCCGATCACCGGCGTGTCGGGATTGCCGATCTTGGCGCCGAGGATCGCCGGGAAGCCGTAGCCGCAGGGGCCGAAGAGGCCCGGCGCAAGGTATTTCCGCCCCGCCTCGAAGCTCGGATAGGCATTGCCGATGGCGCAATTGTTGCCGATGTCGCTGGAAACGATCGCGTCCTTCGGCACCGCCTGCATGATCGCGCGCCAGGCCTGGCGCGGGCTCATCAGGTCGGCTTCGCGGTCGCGCGCGCCCGAGTTCCATTCGGTGCCGGGATCGTCATCCTCGTGATCGAGGCTCGAAAGCTCCTGCGCCCAGCGGGATTTCGTCTGCGCGACCAAGGCCTTGCGGTCAGCGCGGCCGGCATCGCCCGCCACGTCCGAAAGCTGGCCCAGGATGCCGCGCGCGACCTTGGCCGCGTCGCCCTGGATGCCCACGGTGACCTTCTTCGTCAGCCCGATGCGGTCGGCATTGATGTCGACCTGGATGATCCTGGCGTCCTTGGGCCAATAGTCGATGCCGTAGCCCGGCAGGGTCGAGAAGGGGTTCAGACGCGTCCCCAGCGCCAGCACGACATCGGCCTTCTGGATGATCTCCATCCCGGCTTTCGAGCCGTTATAGCCCAAGGGGCCCATGGCCAGCGGGTGCGAGCCGGGGAAGCTGTCATTATGCTGGTAATTCGAGCAGACCGGGGCATCCAGCCGCTCGGCCAGCTTCACGAGATCCGGGATCGCGCCCGAGAGGACCACGCCCGCGCCCGACAGGATGACCGGGAATTCGGCTTCCGACAGCAGCTTCGCGGCCTCGGCCACGGCCTTCTCGCCGCCCGAGGGGCGCTCGAAGGCCACGACCTGCGGCAGGTCCACGTCGATGACCTGGGTCCACATGTCGCGCGGGATGTTCATCTGCGCCGGCGCCGAGTTGCGCCAGGCCTGCATGATGACGCGGTTCAGCACCTCGGGGATGCGCGAAGCGTCGCGGACCTCTTCCTGGTAGCAGACGCAATCGGCGAATAGCCGCATCTGCTCCATCTCCTGGAAGCCGCCCTGGCCGATCGTCTTGTTCGCGGCCTGCGGCGTGATCAGCAAAAGCGGCGTGTGGTTCCAATAGGCGGTCTTCACCGGCGTGACGAAGCCGGTGACGCCCGGCCCGTTCTGCGCGATCGCCATCGACATCTTGCCGGTCGAGCGCGTGAACCCGTCGGCCATCAGCCCGGCATTCGTCTCATGCGCGCAATCCCAGAACGTGATCCCCGCCTTCGGGAAAAGGTCCGAAACCGGCATCATCGCCGAGCCGATGATCCCAAACGCATGCTCGATCCCGTGCAATTGCAGAACTTTGACAAAAGCCTCTTCGGTGGTCATTTTCATAGTGGTCGCTCCTTACCCGCGTTCGTCGCGGGGGTGGTAAAGGTGAGAGAGGCGGCGTTCAGGCGACGCGGTCATAGCTGGTGCGGGGCTGCAGGGCAGGGGCCACCCGGTCCTCGATCACCATGGCGGCGAGCTTCGCGCCGATCGCCATGGCGGGGGCGTTGGTGTTGCCCGAGACGATCTCGGGCATGATCGAGCAATCCGCGACCCGCAGGCCCTCGACGCCCCGGACGCGCAGCCGGGCATCGACCACGGCGCGGTCATCGGCGCCCATGCGGCAAGTCCCGGTCGGATGGTAGATCGTGGTCGAGTTCTCGCGCGCCCAGGAGAGTGTCTCGTCATAGCCCTGCACATCCTCGGCGGGGCGGAACTCTTCCGAGATGGCGCTGCGCAGGGGCTCAAGCCGGGCGATCTCGCGTGCAATCCCGATGCCGGCCACGATCGTATCGCAATCGGTCTGGGTCGAGAGGTAGTTCGGCCGGATCAGCGGCGCGTCGCGGGCATCAGGCGTGCGCAAGGTGACCGTGCCGCGGCTTTCGGGGCGCAACTGGCAGACCGATTGGGTGAAGGCCGAGAAGGGATGCACCCCTTCGCCGGGGCTGTCGGCGGACCAGGGCTGGATGTGGAACTGGATATCGGGGGTGGCAAGTTCGGGGCGGGTGCGCAGGAAGCCGAAGACGAGGCTGGCCGCCATGCTCATCGGGCCGCTGCGGAACAGCGCATATTCGAGGCCGATCCTGGCCTTGTTGAACAGGCTGCGGACTTCGTCGTTGAGGGTGGCCTCGCGGCATTTGAAGACGAGGCGTGCCTGGAGGTGATCCTGCAGGTTGCGACCGACCTCGGGGGAATGGTGGCGGACGCAGATGCCCTGACCGGCCAGGGCCTCGGCATCGCCCACACCGGACAGCATCAGGAGCTGGGGTGAGCCAATGGCGCCGGCGCACAGGATCACCTCGCGGCGGGCGCGCAGGACCTGGCGGCTGCCATCGGGGCGGGAAATCTCGACGCCGGTGGCGCGGCCTTCCTCGATCACGATGCGCAGCGCCTGTGCCTCGGTGACGATACGCAGGTTCTGGCGGTCACGGATCGGGGCAAGGAAGGCCTTGGCGGCGGAGCAGCGCCGCCCCTTGTCCACGGTCAGCTGGAAATGGCCGACACCGTCCTGCACAGGGCCGTTATAGTCGGGATTGTAGGGGATGCCCTTGGCCTTGGCGGCCTCGATCCACAACTCGCAGATCTGGCGATGCAGGCGCGGGTCCGAGACCTGCAGCGGGCCGCTTTGGCCGCGTCCGTCGCCGCTTCCGCGCTGGAAGGTTTCGAGTTCCTCGAAGATCGGGCCGATCTCGTCCCAGGACCAGCCGGGATTGCCCATCTGCGCCCAGCGGTCATAATCCTGCCGCTGGCCCCGGACGTAAAGCAGCCCGTTCAGCGAGGATGATCCGCCGAGCACCTTGCCGCGCGGCCAGTCGATGGCGCGGCCCGCGAGTCCGGGATCGGGCTCGGTCCTGTAGCACCAGTCGAAATCGGGGTTGTGCATGGTGCGGAAATAGCCCACGGGGATATGGATCCACGGGTTCGTGTCGCGCCGCCCGGCCTCGAGCAGCGTGACGCGCATGGCGGGATCGGCGCTCAGCCGGTTCGCGACCACGCAGCCGGCCGAACCGGCGCCTACGACCAAGTAATCGGAAATTTCGGCAAGTTCGGTCATCTGGGCTCCTTCCCGGACATCGGATCTGCGGCTGGGTTTGCGATGCCCCGGGCGGGACATCGCCGGGGCAGGGATCAGGTGCGGCGCTGCCGACGCCCGATCAGGATCGCGCTGACCATCGACACGAGGCCCGCGAAGACCACGTAGGCGCAGAGCCAGAAGGGATCGTTGTTGTTTTCGGCCATCAGCGCGGTTGCGATCATCGGCGTGATTCCCGAGGCGAAGATCCCCGAAAACTGGTAGACGAAGGACACGCCGGTATAGCGCACGCTGGGGTCGAAGAGATCGGCAAACAGCGCCGCTTCGGGGCCGTAGCACATCGGGTAGATGATCCCGAAGGGCAGCACGATCCCCAGAATGATCAGCGCCGGATTTCCCGAGGCGAGAAGCGCAAAGGCCGGGAACACGCTGAGCGTCAGCAGGAGCGAGCCGATTGCATAGGTCTTGGGCCGCCCGATCCTGTCCGAAAGCCGGCCAAAGAACGGGATGCAGAAGATCATCACCACGGCTGCCGCGCAAACGGTCCACAGTGCGAAGCTGCGCTCCATATGCGGTTCGGCATATTTGGTCAGGTAGACGATCGAGAACACCGCGAAGACGTTGAAGAACACGCCGTCGATGTAACGCGCGCCCATGCCCAGCCCGACGCTGGCCGGATAGCGCTTCAGCATGTCGACAAAGGGCAGGCCCTGATCGCGGGCGCGGGATTCGGCGCGGGACTTCTCGAATTCCGGGCTTTCCCCGATATTGCTGCGGATCCACGTCCCCAGCCCAACGAGGATGATCGAGGCGATGAAGGCCGAACGCCAGCCCCAGGACAGGAATGCCTCATCCGGAAGTTGCGTCAAGAGCGCCATGACACCCGAGGCCATGAACAGCCCCAGGGACAGGCCGATCTGCGGGATCGAGGCATAGAAGCCGCGCTTTTCCTTGGGCGCGAATTCATAGGCCATCAGGACCGCCCCGCCCCATTCGCCGCCGATGCCGATGCCCTGCAGCACCCGCAGCACAAGCAGCAGGATCGGGGCCAGAATGCCGATGCTTTCGTAGGTCGGCAGAAGCCCGATCGCGACCGTCGCACCGCCCATCATCAGAAGCGTGATGACGAGCATGGTCTTGCGCCCGATACGGTCGCCGAAATGGCCGAAGACCAGCCCGCCCAATGGTCGGGCGATGAAGCCCACGGCGAAGGTGGCATAGGCCAGAAGGATCGAGACAGTTTCGTTGTCGGACGGAAAGTACAGCTTGTTGAAGACGATACCGGCGACGACGCCGTAAAGGAAGAAATCGTACCATTCGATCGTCGAGCCGACGAGGCTGGCAAAGACGACCTTTCTTACATTGTTTTCCTGCGTGGAGGTGCCATAGGCACCGATGCTCAGATCCGACATTACGCCCTCCCGTGCGATGTGGTCTTGCTGGTCTGTCGTGATGGGATCGACGCCCTCTCCTCTTGCGTCGATAGGGGGATGCTGCGCCGAGTCGCGGCCATGCGTCAATCATTTTTGATACTTTAAGTCTCAAATAATGAAAGTTCCATCTGCTTGGCCCTGCGGATTCCGCGCGCTAAGATGCTCGCATCAGAAGCAAAGGCAGGCGAATGGACCAAAGCCGCGATACCAGCACGACCGCACCCAGCCTGCGGCATCTGCAGATCATCGAGGTCGTCGCGAACGCCGCCCGCCCTTTGACCGCGACCGAGATCAACACGAGCCTTGGCCTGCCCAAGCCAACGATTCACCGGCTTGTCGCCCATCTCGAATCCGAGGGGTACCTGTCGCGCTATCTCGACGGGCGCAGCTATCTGCCGGGGCCCCGCCTGCGCGAGATGATGCTGGGCGTCCTGCGTTCGGGTGAGCATCACCTGCCGCGCCGCGAAGTGCTGATGCGGCTTCATGAAAGCATCGGCGAGACCTGCAACCTGTCGATCCCCGACGGCGATGCGATGATCTATGTCGACAGGGTCGAGACCCAATGGCCGCTTCGGATCGCGCTGAAGGTCGGCTCGCGCGTGCCGCTGCATGCGACCGCCGCCGGCAAGGCGGCGCTGGCGCAGATGGAGGCGGCGGAGTTCGCGCGCTATCTTGGCAAGGCGCGGCTGACCAGCCATACCCCGCAGACCGTGACCGATCCCGAGACCTTGCGCCGCGAGATCGAGGCGATCCGGGAACGCGGCCATGCCACCGATTGCGAAGAGTTCATCCCCGGCATGATCGCGATCGCGGTCCCCGTCTTCGATCCCGGGAAGCGGTTCTGCGCGACGATCTCGTTCCACGCGCCGTTGCAGCGCACGACCTTGGAGATGGGCCTGACCTATCTGCCCGCCCTGCGCCATGCCGCCGACAGCCTGTCGGATCTGGTGATCTAGCCCCGGGGGGATGCGCAAGCCCGGAACCGGGTGAGAGCGACGCAATGCCCCATCACATCCGCGGGCCGGGAACAAAGTCCGGGCACGCGGGTTGGCACCGTCCCCGACACGGAGGCCGTGATGTTTGCGCTTGTGCCGAAATTGCAAGATGAAGTGCGCGACCCCGTCGGCAATGCCATCATGGGCGGGTGCTGATCCCCCCGCGCACCGCCCGCAAATTCCACGGCGAAACAGGGACGGCAGATCGCTATGCAAAAACAACTGAGCCTTTTGGGCGATGTCGCTTTGTCGGCTGCGGCCATGTATATCGCCATCGTGGTCCTGATCAGGCTCTCGGGCAAGCGGACGACTTCGCAGATGAACAATTTCGACTGGGTCGTCACCGTCTCGATCGGGTCGCTCATGTCTTCGGGCGCGCTGATGCGCGACGTCAGTGTCTTGCAGGCGGTGACGGCGATCAGCGTCCTTTTGGGGCTGCAATGGCTGGTGACCAAGGTTTCGACGATCCTGCCCGGGTTTTCCGATCTGATCCGCGCCGACCCAGCGATTCTGGTTCAGGACGGGAGACTTTGCCCGGCAACCATGCGCGCCGAACGGGTGACGGAATCGGAAGTTCAGAGCGCCATCCGGCGTGCTGGCTGCCACAAGCTGGATGAGGTGAAGTGGGTCATCCTGGAATCCGATGCAGCCATGAGCGTGATCCGTCGCGACGAGGTCGGGCCTGCGGTGCCGCCGCCCGCCGAAGCGGACCCCTGCAGGTAAATCAGGCGCTTCGGCCGCATCACCGCATGCCGATCAACAATGCCGAGGAGGCAGGCGCTGTCTCGACCAAGCATCCAGCGTGCGGGGCCAGGAAGCGTTTTGCGCAGTCCACGGTCGGCAGATGAATTTTGGTTTGACAGCCGCGGCGCTCCCCCTTTATTTGTCGGACAAATAGAGGGGGAGCAGCATGCGGATCAACGCCGCCATCCATCGTGATTTCACGATTTCCGATATCGACAACCGGCTATACGCGGCATTCATCGAACATATGGGCCGGGCGATCTATTCCGGCATCTACGAGCCGGGGCACCCGCAGGCCGACGGCAACGGCTTCCGCCGAGACGTGGCGGGCTTCGTGCGCGATCTGGATATTCCGGCGATCCGCTATCCGGGCGGCAATTTCGTTTCCGCCTATAACTGGGAGGACGGGATCGGGCCGAAGGAAAATCGTCCCGTGCGCTTGGATCTTGCCTGGCGCAGCAAGGAGACGAACCAGGTCGGCATCAACGAATTCGCCGGCTGGGCCAATGAGCTGGGCATCGACATGATGCTTGCGGTGAACCTTGGTTCACGCGGGATCGAGGAAGCCCGCAACTTCATGGAATATGTGAACCATCCGGGCGGGACCTATTGGTCCGATCTGCGCCGCAGCCATGGGGTGGAAAAGCCCTATGGCGTCAAGATGTGGTGCCTTGGCAACGAGATGGACGGGCCCTGGCAGATCGGTGCCAAACCTGCCCGCGAATATGGCCGCCTTGCCGACGAGACGGCCAAGGCGCTGCGCGCGATGACGCCGGATGCCGAACTGATCGTCTGCGGATCGTCGAACGACCAGATGCCGACCTATCCCGAATGGGAACGTTCGGTGCTGGAAGAATGCTACGAACATGTCGATTACATCTCGCTGCACAAATATTTCGGCAATAGCTCGCGCGATACCCTGAACTTCTTCGGCAAGATCGAGGAAACCGGTCGCTATATCAACGCGATCGGCGGCGTCATCGATTTCGTCAAGGCCAAGAAGCGGGCCAAGAACGACGTCCATATCTGCTTCGACGAGTGGAACGTCTGGTATCACCGCCGCGAGGAAGATTCCCAACGCTGGCGGACCTGGGACTGGCCCGAGGCCCCCGACCTGCTGGAAGAAAACTACACCTTCGAGGACACGCTTTTCGTCGCCGGTCTGCTGAACGAATTCATCCGCCGCTCGGACCGGGTGAAGATCGCCTGCATCGCGCAATTGGTGAACGTCATCGCGCCGATCCGTGCCGACAAGGGCGGCAAGGCATGGCGGCAGTCGATCTACTGGCCCTATCAGCTTGCCTCGCTTTACGGACGCGGCACGGCGCTGCGGGTCGCTGTGGACGGGCCGAAATACGATTGCGAGGTCGCTTCGGATGTCGATTACCTCGATATCAGCGCGGTCACCAAGGACGGCACCGTCACGATCTTCGCGGTCAACCGCCACCTGACCGAAAGCGTGGACCTGCGCCTGTCGCTGACAGGCTACCCCGATGCCGCGATCGAGTTCCACAAGGTGATCGAGGGCCATGACCTGATGGCCACCAACGGCCCGGATGCCGAGCCGATCGCGCCGGTCGAGGGCAAGGGTCTGGCGGTTCAACAGGGTGAGCTGGGCGGCAAGCTTGCGCCGCTTTCCTACCATGTCATCCGGTTGAAGGTCTGATCCGATGTCTGGCGTTGTCCTTCGGAATATCCGCAAAAGCTTCGGGGCGGTCGATATCATCAAGGACGTGTCCCTGACCGTGCAAAAGGGTGAGTTCGGTGTCTTTGTCGGCCCTTCGGGCTGCGGGAAGTCGACGCTTCTGCGCATGATCGCGGGGCTCGAAGACACGTCGGGCGGCACGATCGAGATCGGCGGGCGGGACGTGACGCAGGTTGAGCCCGCCAAGCGCGGGGTCGCCATGGTCTTCCAGTCCTATGCGCTTTACCCGCATCTGAGCGTGGCCGAGAACATGGCCTTTTCCCTGCGGCTCGCGAAGAAATCGCGGGCCGAGCGCGAGGCGAAGGTGCGCGAGGCGGCTCGCATCCTGCAACTGACCGACCATCTTGAAAAGCGCCCCGCCCAGCTTTCGGGCGGGCAGCGCCAGCGCGTCGCCATCGGCCGCGCCATCGTGCGCGAGCCCGAGGTGTTCCTGTTCGACGAGCCGCTTTCGAACCTCGATGCGGAACTGCGTGTGCAGATGCGGCTGGAACTGTCGCGCCTGCACAATCAGATCGGCGCGACGATGATCTATGTCACGCATGACCAGGTCGAGGCCATGACGCTGGCCGATGACATCTTCGTGCTGCGTGGCGGCGTCGTGCAGCAATCGGGCGCGCCGCTCAGGCTTTACGACGACCCGGACAACCGCTTCGTCGCGGGGTTCATCGGAAGCCCTTCGATGAATTTCGTGACCGGCACCGTGACCGGCCACAGCGCCACCGGCGTGGCGGTCGCGACCGAAGAAGGGACGCTAGAGGCGCATCTCTCCGAGCGGCCCGGCATCGGGACCAAGGTGATCCTGGGGATTCGCCCCGAACATCTGGTTCCCTCGGCAGTCGGCCTGCCGGTTACGGTCGAGATGGCCGAGGAACTGGGGGGCAACGCCTATGTCCATTGCCGCCTCGCCTCGGGGGTGGACATCGTTTTTGAACGCCGGGGGCTGCGCGACCGGCTGGATGGCCAGCGCTTGATGCTGGCCGCCGACCCCGCGCAGGTCCATTGTTTCGCGACGGACGGCCTGCGTCTGCGCTGATTTCACCGGACAGGGAGGTCCGGCCAAGGAGGAGGGAAGAAGAATGAAACTGTTTACCTCGGTTGCACTGGCAGCACTTCTGGGCGGCGCATTGCCGGCCTTGGCGGCGCAGCAGGAAATCACCTGGTGGGATTTCTTCGCCGGTGGCGATGGCGCCCGGATGAAGGCGCTGATCCAGGAATTCAACGACGAGAACCCCGATATCAAGGTCAAGGCAACGACGCTGGAATGGGGCACTCCCTTCTATACCAAGGTGCGCACCTCGGCTGCCGTGGGGCAGGGGCCCGATGTCATGACCTATCACCTGTCCCGCCTGCCGATGGGGCTGAAGGAAGGCATCCTGACGCCGATCACCGATGCCGACCTGCAGGCAGCCGGTCTGTCGCAGGACGATTTTTACGCAGCTGCGCTGGCGGCGGCCAAGGGACCTGACGGCACGCTTTACGCCGTGCCCTTCGATATCCATTCGACAGTCCTGTTCTATAACAAGGACTTGCTCAAGGGAACGCCCTATCTGGGCGAAGACGGCAACCTGACCGGGATCGACGGGCTGGACTCTTTTGAAGGCGCGCTGGAGGCCGCCAAGTCGAATGGCTCGACCGCGCCACTGTCCTATGCCACCGGCGATGATGGCGGAGTGTACCGGGTCTTTTATACCCTGCTTGCGCAGCAGGGCGGTGAACTGATTTCGACGGACGGGCAGGTTTTGCCGGGTGACAGCGCCGAAAAGGCCGCGCGCGCCATCGAGATCATGACGAAATGGACCGAGAATGGCTGGCAACCGGAACAGGCGCTGTATGAGGCCTCGGTCGCGCTCTTCACCTCGGGCAAGTCTGCCTTCTTCTTCAACGGCGCGTGGGAGGTTCCCACGATGGTCGACCTTTCGGCCAAGAACGAGCTGGGCTTCGAATGGGGCGTGGCCGAGATCCCGACCCTGATGGGCAAGCAGACCAACTGGGCCGACAGCCATGGCTGGGCAGTGCCGATCCAGGGCAAATCGGAAATGTCCGCGGAAAAGCGCGAGGCCGTGATGAAGCTGATCGGCTGGATGGAGAAACATTCGCTGGACTGGGCGGCGGCGGGCCATATCCCGGCCTACAAGCCCGTCGCCTCGTCACCCGAATTCGCCGCGATGAAGCCCAATTCGAATTATGCCGGACTTGCCGATCGCGCGACCTATGATCCGCGCAGCCCGGCCGCCGGCGTTGCCTCGCCCACTTATGACGCGGCGGTCAATATCATCGCGCCCGCGATCCACGGCTACATGCCCCCGACCGAGGCGGTCGAGCAGCTGAAAGCCGAGCTGGAAAAGGCCATGAAGTAACGAACGACGTGGTCCCCGGCACATTCCGGGGGCCACGCGCTTTCCGAAAGGACCCCTCATGGCGATGATACGCAACCAGCGACGCCACCGGCTTGTCGCCTATTCCCTGATCCTGCCCTTCGTTGCCATCTTCGCGCTGGTCTTCGCCTATCCGATCGTCGAGGTTATCCGCCTGAGTTTCACGAATGCCACGCTGATCGGCGGCGGAGAATGGGTCGGGCTGCAGAACTATCGCGAGCTGCTTGCCGACAGGCTTTTCTACACCTCGCTCAAGAACAACGGCTATTTCGTCCTGCTGACGGTCATCCCCACCACCGCCATTGCCCTTGGCATCGCGTTGATGGTGCAAAGGCTTTCAGGGCGGCTTCAGGCGCTGGCGCTGGCCCTTTTCTTCCTGCCCTATATCCTGCCGGTCTCGGTCGTGACGCAGATCTGGGCCTGGATGCTGGATTTCCAGTTCGGCATCCTGCAGCCCGTGCTGGAGCTGATCGCGGGCAAGCCGGTCCCGGTCTTCAAGAACCCGCATTGGGTCATGCCCATGGTCGCGCTGGTCACGATCTGGTGGACGAACGGCTTCAATGTGCTGCTGTTCCTTGCCGGGCTGCGCAATATCCCACAGGATCTGTATGAGGCCTCGGCACTGGACGGCGCGAACCGTCGCCAGCAATTCACCCGCGTCACATGGCCCTTGCTGTGGCCGGTCGTGGCCCTGGTCCTGACGCTGCAACTGATCTTGCAACTTAAGCTTTTCGATCAGGTCTACCTGCTGTCCGAAGGCGGGCCGTTCAATTCGAGCTATGTCCTGCTCTTGATGGTCTATCGCGAGGCCTTCCAGCAGAACCACGGCGGCTATGCGGCGGCGATCTCGCTGGTGGTCTTCCTGCTGATCGTGACGGTTTCGGTCCTGCAATATCAGCTTCTGCGCATCAGGGGGCGGAAATGACGGCTCAAAGACGCATCGAGAACTGGGCGCTGACCGCGCTGACGCTGGTTGCCGGCGCGATCTGGATCTTTCCGCTTTACTGGGCCTTCGTGACCTCGATCCGCACGGAAAACCGGGTCGTATCGGATCAGGCGGGGCTCTTGCCCGATGAATTCAACCTGAGCGCCTACCATGATGCGCTGTTCAATTCGAGCCTGGTCCATTGGTATGTGAACTCGATCGGGACGTCGCTCATCATCACGGCCACGGTGCTTGTGACCGGGATGATGTGCGCCTATGCCATCAGCCAGATGCAGTTTCCCGGTCGTCGGCTGCTTTACGCAATCGTGCTGGGCAGCTTCATGGTGCCTGCACAGGTCCTGGTCGTGCCGCAATTCATGCTGATGAACGATCTTGGCCTGATCAACAAATGGGGCGGGATCATCCTGCCGCAGCTGGTCGTGCCTGTGGTCATCATCGTATACAAGCAATTCTTCGACGCCGTGCCCAAGGAGATGAAGGAGGCAGTCGTTCTGGACGGCGGCGGCGATTACACCCTGCTCTTCAGGGTCTATCTGCCGCTGAACTGGGGCATTACCACGGCGCTTGCGATCATCACCTTCATTTCCTCGTGGAACGCCTTCCTGTGGCCTTTCCTGGTGATCACGACCGAGAACATGATGACGATCCCGGTCGGGCTGACTCAGGTGAACGATGCCTTTGGCGTGGCCTATGCGCGGGTGATGTCGGTGGCGCTGCTCGGCGCGGCGCCGGTCGCCATCGCCTATCTGATCTTCCAAAAACGCGTGACCGAGGCCGTCATGATCTCGTCCGGGGTCAAGGGCTGATGCTCAGGGCGCTGACTGCCTGAGGTCAAAGATCGTCCTGCCCGATGTGTCGAGCAGGGCGGTATCGACCAGTTCGGACATCAACCTGCGCGCGCCCGCCGCATCCTGCGCCTCGATCCGCTCGAAGACGGCAGCATGTTCCTCGACCGGGTTGCGGGTATGGGGATTGGGCATGTCGCGGTAGCGGAAGGCCGTGGTAAAGGCGACGGCTGCGCAGATACCGGCCTCGAGCGTGACGAGCACCGGGTTATGCGAGCTGCGCAGGATCGAGCGGTGAAAACTGGCATCCGCCTGATGCCAGCTCGTCTCGGTCATCTCGCAGGTGCGCATGGCATGCAACGCCTTGCGAAATGCGTCGAGGTTCGCTTCGGTCCGCCGCTCGGCGGCCAATGCTGCGGCCGAGGGCTCGACCATCGCGCGCAATTCGTAGATCGAGGTGATGAACCAATCCGGAGGGGTTCCGGATTCGAAGAACCAGCGCACGACATCGGGATCAAGCAATGTCCAGTTCTCGCGCGTGGCTACGCGCGTCCCGCTGCGCGTGCGGCTGATCAGCATCCCCTTGGCAGCGACCTGGCGGAGCGCCTCGCGATACGCGCCGCGCGACACCCCGGCCAGATCGCCGAACTCCATTTCCTTCGGCACCGGCTGTCCTTCGGCCAACTGACCTGCGACGATCTGGCGCCCCAGCCAATCGGCGATCGAGCCGTGAATCCGCCGCGTCGAATGGGTTGAAAAGACAGGCTTCTCTGCTGAGGTCTGCAATTGCTTCATGCTTTCCGTCATAACCGATCCGGTCACGAAACTCAGCAGAAATCTTGAACCGTCAGCGTCAGGCAATCCGGTCCCGAATCGGCACGTCCGGACCGCGCGACCGAATTCCACGCGACGCGTGCCGCGCGGCACCAAGCTTGCTTGCGTTGCGGCCGTCGCTGATGTGTCAAAGGCCCCGCCCGATCGGCAGGACGAAAGGCAGATGCCGTCGCCTGCCTGCCCTGTCCTGAGCCAGACGCGGAAGCAAAGACCCCGCAGACCCTGCCCGCATCGCGGTCGACCGAACGCGCTGGCGGCTGCGTAACCTGGTCGAGCGATGCTTCCACAAGCTGAAGAACGCCCGCCGCGTGGCCACGCGGCACGACAAGACCGCCTGAGAACCCTTGGGCTTCATCGACGCGACATGCATCCGCCCAAGGCTGCGCTATTTCTGGCAATCTCTCCGATAGAAAAATGAAAAGAACCGATTAACATGGGCCCGAGCTTGGTCGACGGTTGGTTATATCTGCGATTCGTTGCGACGATGGACTGAATTGTTTATGAATTCGAAGTTTCACCTTGCATATCGCCCCGAGATCGATGGTCTGCGCGCCATCGCGGTAATGGCAGTCGTCCTCTATCATTTTGGAGTGCCTGGCCTGACGGGAGGCTTTATCGGGGTAGACGTGTTTTTCGTCATTTCCGGTTACCTGATTGGCGGGATACTCTGGGCTGAGTTGATTTCGAACGGAAAAATCAACCTGGGGCGCTTTTACATGCGGCGGGTCCGCAGGTTGGCACCCGCGTTTTTCGCCGTGGCAATCGCCAGCACGATCGCATCCTGGTTCATCCTGCTGCCCTTTGAGTTCCGCAGTTTCGGCAAGGAACTGATCGCGTCGAGCGTGTGGTTGTCGAATGTTCTCTTTTACAGGGAGGCGGGATATTTCGACATCGGATCAGAAAACCGCGTCCTTCTGCACACTTGGTCCCTTTCGGTCGAAGAACAGTTCTATATCTTTCTTCCGTTCTTCCTGATCCTTCTGACCAGGCTGCGGGCGCGACCAGGAACCGTCCTGTTCATCCTTGTCGGGGCCTGGGCTGGCTCGCTAGCGGCGTGTGTCGCCCTGACGCCTGATCATCCTGTCGCGACATTCTATCTGTTCCCCTATCGAGCCTGGGAATTGCTGACGGGCGTCGTTCTGGCCATCATCTTGCGACAATTCGGCCCCGGTCGCGGCCTCGCTGCGCTTCTGTCATGGGGCGGGCTCATCCTGATTGCCGTTTCGATCCTGATGGTGCGGAGTGCAGGATTTCCGGGCTGGCAGGCCATCCTGCCCGTCGTCGCCACCGCAGCCCTGATTGCGGGGACGAGCATCGGCGAGCCCAGCAAGAATCCCGTCGCAAGGCTGCTGTCCTTGCGCGCCGTGACGTTCGTGGGCCTCATTTCCTATTCACTCTATCTGTGGCACTGGCCCGTCCTGATCCTTTCCCGCTACTGGCGCGGCGGATACGGATCTGCACTGGAGGGGCTTTTCTGGCTCGTGTTGGTTTTCGCCCTCTCTGCCCTCAGCTGGCGCTTCATCGAACAGCCCGTCCGTCAGGCGCGAGAGTTGCGGGCGGGCTGGCTTTTGACGGGGGTGGTTGCTGCAGGCGGAGCAACAATGGGGCTTGGCGCACTCGCCTATGTGACCAACGGGCTCGCGGATCGGTTCCCACCCGAGGTTCGGGTCCATATCACGGCCTCGAGTGGTTTTCTTCAGGATACCAGCCGCTGCTTCCGGTCCGAAAAAGGGCCTCTTGCCGGTATCGAAACCTGCGCCATTGGCCCTGAGGGCAAGCCCGAGTTCCTGATCTGGGGCGACAGTCACCTGCGCGCCCAGATGGACGGGCTTGCCATGGCGGCCAACGAAGCTGCGCGGCCGGGCCTCATCATCTGGCATGCGGGCTGCCCGCCGCTGTTCGGGCTCGACAAGACCGAAACCGCCGCGACACCCGATCAGGACCGCGCCTGCAGACTCGACAACGACAAGATCCGCGCCGCGCTGCGGCAGTTCGATGGCATCAAGCGGCTGTTGCTCGTCGGCCGCTGGACCTATTACGCAGAGGGCAGCGGCGTTGGACGGGATGCACATAACCTAATCCGGATGTCGGCGGCGGCGGGTTCCGGTCTGCCAGCCGCAGCGGATCAGGCCGACCTGTTCGGCGCGGCACTTCACCGCACCGTCGCCGAGCTCAGATCCGAGGGGTATGCGGTCTTTCTGCTGCGGCAGGTGCCCGAGCTCCCGCAATATGACAGCCCCGAAATCGCGCGCGAAATGGCGCATGGCAAGCTGACCGAAGCGGAAGCCGCCAAGCTTGCCACTGTTTCGCTGGAGGAACTGACCGAACGCACCCGGCGGGCAGAGGCCCCGATCGACCAATTGGCAGATGCCGGGCAGATCAAGCTGATCGATCCATGGCCTCGTCTTTGTTCAGGCGCTTGCAGCGGCATGCAGGAAGGCAGGTCGTTCTACTTTGACAACAACCACCTGACCTATGTGGGCGCGGTCGCGATGCGGGACCTGTTTCTTCCGTTTCTTTCCGGCGATGCGGAAGGGGGCAGATCGTGATCGACGACATCAGGTCCCGAAACTGGGACGCCATCGTCATTGGAACGGGCATCGGCGGCGGGACGGTCGGCAGGCGCCTGGCCGAGATGGGCTGGTCCGTGCTTTTCCTTGAAAAGGGCCCACAGGGTGGGCGGAGCGAGGGAAATGCCTTGCCCCACGACGATCTCACCGATCCTGCGGCCCGGATGAGGCTGGGGGCATGGCCCGATCCGGTTCGCGCGATCGTCGACGGATCGGAACGGAACTTTCACGCGCCGCTCGGCGCAGGGGTCGGCGGCTCGTCCGTATTCTTCGCAGCGACGCTCGAGCGTCCCGAGCCCCATGATCTTGACCATAGCCCGGAACGACCCCATCCAACCGGCGGCTGGCCGATCGGCTTTGCCGAAATGCTGCCCTATTTCGACCGAGCGCAGCAGATCTTCGCGGTCAACGGTGAGCAGGATCCCCTGGCGCAATACCCCTCGCCGCTGCTCGTCCCTGGCCCGACGATCAGTGACGGCGATGCCCGGATCATGGCGCAGATGCGCGCGGCCGGATTGCACCCCTATCAACTGCATAGCGCCCTGCGCCGTATCCAAGGATGCGAGGAATGCCTAGGCCGAAAATGTCCCCATCCTTGCAAGATGGACGGTCGTTCTGCGGGCGTCGAACCGGCAGTGGCAACTGGCCGAGCCGTCGTGGTGGATTGCTGCGAGGTCACGGAAATATGTGGCCAGCCCGGCGCTGTCTCCCATGTCGTGGCCCTGCGCGACGGCCAGAGCCTCAGCTTTTCGGCGCGACACATCGTCCTTGCTGCCGGCGCGCTGTCTTCGCCGCGCCTTCTTCTCGCATCCCGGGCCGACCATTGGCCTGACGGCATCGGCAACAGGAACGACCAGGTCGGCCGCAATCTCATGTTCCATTTCAACGAGATGTTCGCCATTTGGCCGCCGCGCCGCGCGGCCTTTTCGGAAGCTGCAAAATCCGTCGGATTCCGCGATCTATATTTTGCCGAAGGCGAACGTTTCGGAATGGTCCAGGCGATGGGCCTCAATGTTGGAGAAGGCGAGATCCTGCACTTTCTGCGGTTGCGTCTTGCCCGCTCTGCCGCGCGAAGGATTCCCGGGGCGCGGCAATTCGCAAGGCTTCCAGCGATGATCGCGGCGCGCACCCTGGGTCAGGCCAAGGTGTTCGTGGCGCTTCTCGAGGATCTGCCCTATGCCGACAACAGGGTGACGCAAGATCCCATGCGGGAGGGCGGCATCCTGATCCAGTACAAATTTGCGCCCGAACTGCTGAACAGGCGCGAGCGTTTCCGCAAGCTTGTCGGCAAAGCGATGAATAACCAGCGCAGCTTTTTCCTGACATATGAGCCAGAGCCGAATTTCGGGCATCCCTGCGGCAGTCTTCGCATGGGCAAAGATCCCGAAAAAAGCGTGCTTGACGAAAATTGCAGGGTCCATGGCATGACCAATCTTTGGGTCACCGATGCGTCATTCATGCCGACGTCAATGGGTGTGAACCCCAGCCTGACCATTGCCGCAAACGCCTTGCGCGTTGCCGAAAAAATGGAGGAACTGTCATAACTGAGCAATCCAGGAACATCGCTGTCGTGACCGGAGCGGGTAGCGGGCTCGGGCGGGCATTGGCCATCGGCCTGATGGGCAGGGGGCTTGTGGTCGCCGGTCTCGGCCGCGACGGACAGAAATTGAACGAAACCGGCAAGCTCAGCGGATCACCTGAAAGATTCCATGGGTTCACGTGCGATATATCGGATTTTGCGCAGCTTTCGGAAAGCTTTGCACGGATCCGGCAGATCGGAGACATCTCGATCCTCATCAATAATGCCGCCAGCTATCCGCGACGCGATTTTCTAGACGAGAGTCCAGCCAGCTTCATGGAAACGGTCGCGATCAACCTGGGTGGCATGGCCGCCTGTTGTCGCCTTGCCATCGACGACATGATCCAAGCCGGCAGGGGGCGCATTCTGAACGTTGTCTCATTTGCGGACCTTGCACCCCAGTCCGGCAGCAGCGCCTATTCGGTTTCGAAGGGCGCTTGCCGCATTCTCACCAACGCTCTTGTTGCGGATCTTCACGAACGCTATCCGAAAATCATCATCAGCTCCTGGGCGCCTGGTATCCTGAACACGCAAATGGGGGCAACCGATGGGTTGGACCCAGCAATGTCCGCCCGATGGGGTGTCGAACTCGCGCTTTCCGACGATCCCGCACTCAATGGCGCGCTTTGGGAAAGGGATGCCGAACTCGCACCCCCGCGTTCATTGAAATCACGAATCCTGGACCGGTTCCTTATGCGCAATGCACCATCGCGGGGGCACATCTCAGGCTTGGTGACCCGCAACCGAAGTTTGCATCCTTGATGGACCTGGGCCGAAGCAGCCTGTGGCGGTTCAGGCGCAAGCTTTTCGGCCATGCCGCCCGAAGGCTGAATGGGTCGGCGCGGGCTTCTTGATACCGGATTGCATGCCAGAGCGTCCCGCAAGCCGGACCCGTTTGACCGAGAGGCTGAAACTGCGCGCTTTCCGGCCGGCGGAGGTTTCCGGCCTCGACTTTTCGGCCAAGATGACCACCGCGCTGCCCGGTCCCCTAAACCCGAGGTGCCACATCCTGGAAACAGGAAACGCCGGCCATGGGCTTCCAGGCCAAATGCACCCCGTTGGCGCGAAAAGGAAGAAGGCCCCGCGGCTTGACCAGAGCGTGCCCCGAAATTCATCGGCCGCGACGGCTCACTTTCCGGTGGAAGCTCGGGCTAGGGCTTGATGGTGCCTTGGGCGCAGCAGCATCGGCCCGTATACCGCCGCGTACCCGCCAAAGGCGAAGATCCACAGCCCGCCCGCCAGATGCAACAGCCCGCCGGGATTTCCCGTGAATGGGACCGCCAGCCGGGCGAGCGCCGAGAACATCAGGGCCGCATAGATTAACAGCGTCGCCGGCCCGGCATGAAGCGGGCGTCCGGTATGCCCCAGCGTCGCGCGACACATCACTCCCAGCGTCATCAGCCCGATTGCCCCGACGAGCCAAAGATGCCGCGCGTTTGGCGCCGGAGGAAATCCGAAACCCGCCGCGCCTTCGGCCAGAAAGCCAAGGGCAAGAAAGCCATAGGCCGTGTGCAAGACCCAAAGCAGCGGCTCGGACCGAACCTGCCAGCCGCGCCAGCGCAACACTCGCCAGAGGTGCAGTGCTCCGGTGAGCAGCATCAGCCAATGGGTCGGGGCGGCCTCGGGCCAGCTGACGAAGCCGGCAAGCGTCAGCCCCGTCAGGGCGAAGATCGCGGCATCTGCCCAGCCGAAGGGCCGGGGCAGTCTTGCTGCCTGCCGCGCCACGAGCCAGTTTCGGGTGAAGCCCGGGATGATCCTTCCGCCGATCAGCGTGATCAGCATCAACGCCGCCGCCAGTCCCAGCCGCATCGCCCAGCCATCATGGGCTGGCGGTTCAAGATGTTCCTGCAGATGGAAACCCGCATTACCGAAACCGTATAGCGCGATAAGCCCTAGCACCGGCAGGTTGCGCCAATTCCTGCCGCGCAGGATCTCGCCCGAGATGAAGATGATCAGCGCCAAGACCAGCGACAGGTCCGCGAGCGCCGTGACGGCCCAGGGCAGCATGCCCGAGATCGCTACTGCAACCCTGCCGGCAAGCCACAGACCGACAAGTCCGGCCAGAGGCCAGCCCATGACGGGCAGGCCTCCGGTCCAGTTCGGAACGGCGGTCAGCACGAAGCCCGCGACAACCGCGCCGAGATAGCCAAACAGGAATTCATGCGCGTGCCAGCTGAACGGGTCGAAGCTGACCGGCAGGGGGTGCCTGCCGAGCATCATCGCGATCCACAGCAACATTGCGCCCGCGGCCCAAAGCGCCGCCAGCAGGAAAAAGGGCCTGAAGCCGTGGCTGAACAGCGCCGGTCCGGTGAACTGTCGCTTCCGCTCGGCGCTGCCTGCCATGCTCTGCCCTCCTTGTCCTCTGGCCTCAACCGAATTGAGCGGCCGAGGGGCCGAAATGCTCGTAATGGATACGGTCATCCGGGACATTGGCGGCCCTAAGGCCCTGGATCATTGCCGCCATGAAGCCGGTCGGGCCACATATGAAGTAATCCGCAATCTCGGGATTGCCGATGCGGGCCAGCCATTCCGGGGTGATCCGCCCGGCATGGACATCGGCCTCGCCGTCATGTTGCTCGTAGAAAACATGGCTTTCATGGGCGAGATGCAGATGCCGGGCGCGCATCGCGTGCTGGCTGGCATCGCGCGCGGCATGGACATGGATCATGCGCAGCGCGCCGCCGCCGTAGCCTTCCAGCATCGAGATCATTGGCGTTATGCCGACCCCACCCGAAAGCAGCACGACCTCGCGCTTGCCCGCCGGGTCCAGGAAGAACTCTCCGGCCGGGGCTGATACCTCGACGACATGCCCAGGCGCGACCGCGTCATGCAACCAGTTCGAGATCCGCCCGCCCGGCTCGCGCTTGACGGTGATGCGGTAGTCCCGCCCGTTCGGCGCCGACGAGATCGAATAGTTGCGACGGAATTCTTCGCCCTTGGCGGGGCTGAAGCGGAAGCTCAGATATTGACCGGGCCGATGCGCAAGCACCGGGCTGCCATCCTCGGGTTCGAGCAGGAACGAGGTGATTTCAGCCGTTTCGGGGGTCTTGGCGACGACGCGGAAGCGCCGCCAGCCACGCCAGCCGCCCGGTGCCTGCTCCGAGGTCGCGTAGATCTGCTCCTCGCGTCCGATCAGCGTGTCGGCAAGGAACCAATAGGCTTCTCCCCATGCGGCAAGGATTTCCGGGGTCGCGGCCTCGCCCAGGACCTCGCTGACCGCGCCCAGCAGGGCCGTTGCGACATGGGGGTAATGCTCGGGCAGGATCTGCAGCCCGACATGTTTCTGGGCAATGCGCTCCAGCGCCGCTCCCAGCACTGCGGGATTGCGGATATGAGACGCGTAGGCGACCAGTGCGCCCGCCAGCGCCTTGTGCTGCGGCGAACTGCCCTGCTGATGCGACATGTTGAAAAGCGCGCGAATCTGGGGATCGGATAGCAGGCGCCGATACATGAAGGGCACGATCTGATCGATATGGGCAGCCACGACCGGCGCGGTCGTCTCGATAAGGGACAGGGTGTTCTCGGAAAGCGGCTTGGGCATGACGTCCTCCTGACGCTGATTGATGTTTCCGCCGCGACGGAGATAATACCCACTTCAAAAAGATGCTAATCAAATGTATCTTTATCGCCTGCGACATTCCGTCCCGGCCCAGGAGAAACTGATGCGGCTCAACGATAGCACCGACATGGCCTTGCGGGTGATGATCTATGCAACCACGCGGGGCGACCGGCTCTTCACGATCGATGAACTGGTGACGGTCTATCGCCTGCCGCGCAGCACGATGATGAAGGTGGTGAACGCCCTGACGCGTGGGGATTTCCTCCGCGCGCAGCGCGGCCGTTCGGGCGGGTTGCGCCTGGCGCGCCCGGCCGACGAGATCATCGTCGGCGCGGTGGTCCGACATCTCGAGACGGATTTCGGATTGGTCGAATGCATGCGGACCGGGAACCAATGCGTCATCACCTGCCGCTGCCGGTTGATCGCGCCGCTGCAGCGTGCGCTCGAGGCCTTCCTGGCCGTGCTGGACGGCTACACGATCGCAGATATCGCCCTGACGCCCGATGATTTTCCCGAGATCGGTTGAAGATGCGCGCCGAGGATAAGGAGTAATCCCCATGCACATCCTGCGATCCCTGGGACCCGCGGTGGCACATGCATCCCTGGCCGAGGCCAGCCGCGCCGGCATCGGTGCCCTGCTCGGTCTGGCCGTGACCGGAGCGTTCCTGCTGTCGCCGGCAATCGACCTCGAGATGGGTCTTTTCCTCGTAGCCCCTTTCGGCGCGACCTCGGTGCTGCTCTTCGCGGTGCCGAACAGCCCGCTTGCCCAGCCCTGGTCGGCGATCGTCGGGAACACGCTTGCAGCAGCGATCGGCGTCGCGGTCTGCCTGATGGTGCCCGATCCGGTGATGCGGGTCGCGCTGGCGGTCGGGCTGACCATCTCTGCTACGATCCTGTGCCGAGCGCTGCATCCGCCGGCGGGCGCCGTCGCGATGACCGCCGCCATGAGCCCCGACGTGATCGGGCATCTGGGCTTCTGGTTCGTGGTCGCGCCCATCGCGCTGGGGACCACTGTGCTGGTCTTGCTGGCCGCGATCTATGCCAGGCTGACCGGGCGGCGCTACCCCTTCCGCCAATTCGACGAGCCGAACCGGCATGGCACGCAGGATGCCAAGCCCGCCGAGCGCCTTGGCCTGTCGGAGGCCGAATTGACTGGCATCCTTGAACGCTACCGGCAAAGCTTCAACCTGGGGGTCGAGGATCTGGCCCGCCTGATCGGGGCCGCCGAGCTTCAGGCCGCGACCCGTCGCACTGGCCCCTTGTCCGCCGAAGACATCATGTCGCGCAACCTGATCACGGTGAGTCCGACGACAGGATTTCCCAAAATCGCCGAGCTGTTCCGGCGCCACCGCTTCACGTCGCTGCCGGTGGTCGGGTCCGATTGCGAATATCTTGGTGTCATCTTCCAGATCCACCTGATCGGAAGCAGATGGATCGATCCCGACGGCAAGCCGGCACTTGCGAGGGACATCATGCAGCTCGCAGGTCCATGCGCTGCGCCCGACACTCCGATCGCACTGCTTCTGCCGATGATGGCAGAGGGCGAGGTCGATGCCGTGCCGATCCTTGACGGGAACCGCATCAGCGGCATCGTCACCCGGACAGATATGATCGCAGCGCTCGCACGGAGCATCGTCCGCGGCAGCTAGCCCGTCGTGGCGGGAGGCTTCGTCAGGGCTTCGCTAAAGGCTGTGGTGCAACGCCAAAATGGAACGCCGGGATGCAGTAGAGCCGGCAATCAGCGCGGCGCCAGATATTCCGCCGAGACATAACCGGATACGCCAGGCTTGTCGGCGAGCGACACCTTGCACCAGACCTTCCCGTTGGTCGTCACGCAGTTCTGCCTGGTGAGCCGCGTTCCATCGGGCAGGCCAATGATGATCTTGTGATTAAGGCCAGGGCCTTCGCGCAGCTTGAGGAGGTCGTCTGTTCCGACGCCCTGCACCACTGCACCAGAACCGACCGCACATCCGGTCGCGATCATGAGAGCAAGAAAAGCAGCAAGATGAGTTCGCATTATCTGACCTGAATCGTTTTTTTCATTACTAAGACACCAGGTTGCTGAATGACAGCACTCGGGTGCCGGAACCGGACAGAGCTTGCATCAGGAAAGCCATGGATGGTCCGTCCGATTTGCGAGAGCGGCAATTTCATGCCGACCTGCACCATGCGCCAAGCGAAGCGGTTGTGGCGAGGCAGGGCGGGAAAGCCTGACCGGCAGTCCTTGGGCCAGGATTAGCCCTTCGGGGGCGGCTGACCCGCTTCGCCGGACCAAGCGCCTTGCGCCCTGCTCCGGGTTGCTCGGCCTTCAGACCGGATGCTCGATCAATCGCAGTCCACCCTCGGCAAGGGGTCTTTGCAACTTCACTGCTTCGACAAACGGAGCGGACAGCCATTCTTCCCATTCCTTTGGATCAATCAGTATCACCGGCATCGCCTTCGGGTGGATCGCGCCCACGGTCGCATTGGGCGCAGTTGTCAGGAAGGCGAAAAGATCGTCAGTTGTTTCGCCGTCTTTGACTTTCCGCACCGATTGCCAGCCCCGGACCTCAATGCCAGCGAAGAACATGGGCACGTCGTTTGCTGCGGCGAACCATTGATTTCCCTTTCCGGACCCCAGGGGTTCAGCGAATGACGTGACCGGAACCAGGCAGCGATGCGCGGGGCCAAGCCAACGCCGCCAGTGAGGCGACGAGGTGTTGCGGACGTTGGTCACACCGGGGTCTCGGGCTGTTTTCAGAACAGAAGGCGGCGAAGGCATTCCCCAACGGGCGCGCACCAGTTCCAACCCTTGGCCATCATGGCGAATGATGGGGGCCAGCCGATCTGGATAGATGCTGCCCGGTTCCAGGTTTCCGGCCTTGTCCGTATACGCGAAGCCACGGAACAACTGCCGCATTGCCTCTTGCGTGGTCGTAACGTTGTAGAGATTGCAGATTGCACGGCCCCTCAGTTTTCAGGATTGCAGCAGGTTTCTACCAGATCGCCTGCTCTCGGAATTCCTCGACCCTCGCCTGCCCGTCTGAGCCTTGTCCCGAATATGCCGGGATCGTGTCAGGCGGTCAACGAAGCCCGCGCCTGTGCGACAAGCTTCGGCGGCTAACGCTTCAGAGGGCCCGCCAGAGGAAATCGCGCAGCGCAATCGCTGTCCGATACCAGCTTCTTTGGAACGCTTCATTGGATGGATCGAGGACGATCGGCACCCTCATGCCCTGAGTGCATGACGCGGGAGGCAACGAGTCATGGGGATTGAGGCGTTTACGCTGGCGGTAATCCTGCCATGAGGCCCGCCATACTTGCGTCATTCCATCGGCAAGACAAATGCACCGTCGGACAAGATGTGCGAAGATGGGTTTTGCGACGGGCAAAGTGCGATTTGTTGTCAGCGACTTTCTCCTGACGCATAGTCGTTCGGCTGAGCGAGAACCGCGAACGGGGCTTCGTGCCTGTCCGGGGATACGTCGTCGTTCTGCGGCGGGGTCTATCAGAGGTATCGCAAAGTCGATGATTTGTTGCGGATATATGCAGAAAGGTCGTCTGATGCGGCAGGAAGCGAGCGGCTCTTGAAGCCCAAGGGCACCCGCAATGCTGGCTTCGAGGAGCGTCGTGCCGAACTGCTGGCGCGCATGCGAACGCGTCTGATGTTACGGGATGCGCCCCGGCCGGCACTGCGGGAACTTGCCTCGGAGGCTGGTTGCAGCGTGTCCACCCTGAACCACTACTTCGGCAAGCGAGACGACATCCTGATCGCGGTGTTTGCCGATTCGGGCAGACGGGGGCAGGGGCAGTTCGCAGCAACACGGCAGGCCGGCCAGGACTTCGAAACCTCGATACGTGACGCTGCTGCGATGGCGTGGCAGGCCTTGACCCGGCATGGCGTTGCGGACGCCTTGGCCATGGGCATGGCCGAGGGCATGCGGAACAGGCAGCTCGGCCCGGCCTTCATCCGTACGATGTTCGAACCCTTCGTGATCGCCCTGACAGAACGCTTGGACGTGCATGTGGCGCGGGGACAGATGCGCGCGGTTGATACCCGCATGGCGGCGCTTGCGCTCGCCTCGCCATTGCTTCTGGGAACGCTGCACCAAAGCCAACTGGGGGGAGCCCACGATTACCCGCTGGACGGCGACGCCTTTCTTTTTCACGTGATCGAAAGTTTCGTTCGCGCTTATCGTGCCGACTGAACGTTTGGAAAAATGAACGAGATCGAGAAACGCAAATCCGAACACCTGTCGATCGTCGGCTCGGGTTTGGGCAGGCAGTCCAGCCTCGCCACCGGCTTCGATGCCATCCGCTTCCTGCACAATGCTTTGCCTGAGATGGCCTATGATGCCATCGATACAAGGACTGACTTTCTGGGACGAACCCTGTCGGCACCGCTGATGGTTTCGGCCATGACCGGAGGCACGCTTGAGGCCGAGCGGATCAATTTTGCCATCGCCGAGGCCTGCGACGAGCTGGGACTGGCGCTGGCGGTGGGATCGCAGCGCATCGCGATCGAAGGGCGCGGCGCGGGTGGATTGGGAGCAGGGCTGCGGGCGAGGGCGCCACATGTTCCGATCCTTGGCAATCTGGGGGCGGTGCAGTTGCGCCGCGGGATGGGGTTGAGCGAGGCGCAGCGCGCGGTCGATATGCTGGAGGCTGACGCCCTGATGCTGCATCTGAACCCGCTGCAAGAGGCGATCCAGCCCGGCGGCGATCGTGACTTCTCGGATCTTCTGCCACGCATCGAGACGCTGGCTCGATCCCTGCCCGTGCCTCTGGGGGTGAAGGAAGTGGGGGCGGGGCTTTCGGCCGATGTGGGGCGGCGGCTCGTGAATTCGGGCGTGACCATCCTCGATGTGGCGGGCGTGGGCGGCACAAGCTGGGCGCGGGTTGAGGCCGAGCGCGGCGACGAACGGCTTCGCCGCATTGCCGCGCCGTTCTTTGACTGGGGGATTCCCACCGCCGAGGCTGTCGCGGCGATGGCCTCGCAAATCCGACCGGGCGTCGCGCTGATCGCTTCGGGCGGCATCCGGCATGGCCTGGACGTCGCGCGGTCCATCCGTCTGGGTGCCGATCTGGCCGGGCAGGCCGGCGGAGCTTTGACGGCCGCGCAGGATGGCGCCGAGGCTTTGGCAGCGCATCTTTCGGAAGTCGTCGAGCAACTTCGCATCGCGATGTTTTGCACCGGATCGTGCGATCTTGCCGAGCTGCGTCGCGCGCCTCTTGCGTGATTGCCGCGACTGGTGACTACTGAAGCCCTTGGCGTTCTGCTATAGTCTGGCACAAGTGTCACAGAATGGAAGAAGGAGAGCCGGCTTGCCGCAGGCGTCGCGACGACCCGACGTGACCATGATGGTCAGCCTGACACTCGCCACGGCGGTGATCGGGACTTGGGTGGCGCTGCACATCTTTGCTGTCTGGCATCTCGATGCTCCTGCCCATCCGCTGCTGGCGATCCTGTGTCTCGTGGGTCTGACCTGGCTGTCGGTGGGACTCTTCATCGTCGCCCATGACGCCATGCACGGGGCGATCGCTCCGGGGTGGCCTCGTGTCAACGCGGCCTTGGGCGGGATGGCCCTGATGCTCTATGCCGGGTTTTCCTGGCGCAAGATCATCCTCAAGCACATGGCCCACCACCGCCTTGCCGGTACCGAGGACGACCCGGACTTTGGCCATGGCGGCCCGGTTCGATGGTATGCCGGCTTCGTGCGGACCTATTTCGGCTGGCGAGAATTCTGGGTGCTGGGCAGCGCGGTTATCCTCTATGCTGTCGTGCTTGGCCCGCGTTGGCCCTACGTCGCATTTTGGGCTATCCCTTCGATCCTCGCCTCGATCCAGCTGTTCATATTCGGCACCTGGCTGCCCCACCGCCCTGCCGAGGACGCTTTCCCTGATCGCCACAATGCGCGCTCCACCCGGCTCAACGATCCAATGTCTCTGCTGACCTGCTTCCACTTCGGGGGCTATCACCATGAACATCACCTGCATCCCTCGGTACCGTGGTGGCGGCTGCCCTCGACCCGGAATGGCAAGGCATGAGCATCCTCGGCCCCGTCCTGATCGTCATTGCGACCGTGGCGGCAATGGAGGGCGTCGCCTATTCCGTGCACCGCTGGATCATGCACGGCCCGCTTGGCTGGGGCTGGCACAATTCCCACCACGAAGACCGCCACGGCCCGTTCGAGAAGAATGATCTGTACGCGGTGGTCTTTGCCCTCTTGTCGATCTTGCTCTTCATGCTGGGCGGTCGCTGGTGGCCCTGGCTCTGGTGGATCGGCATAGGGATGAGCGTCTACGGCGTCATCTATTTTGTCGTCCATGACGGGCTGGTGCATCAGCGCTGGCCCTTCCGATACGTCCCTCGCCAGGGTTATTTCCGCAGGCTCTACCAGGCTCACCGGTTGCATCACGCAGTCGAGGGACGGGATGACTGCGTGTCCTTCGGGTTTGTCTATGCCCCGCCCGTGGACGACCTCAAGGCAAGGCTGCGCGCGTCGGGCGCTCTTGCGGAACGCCGGTCGCGCCACAAGGACGCCTGGCAACCCGAAAGCGGAGCAGATTGAACCATGGGCCGCACCGCCCTCAGCCTGCCCCCATTGCCCGGTCATCTGGCCCTCGCTGCGGTGCCAGCCCGAGAGGCACAATTGGTCCGCTGGTTTGGCCTTCCTTGCAGGTGTGAACCGTGGTCGGGGGCTGTAACGACATTGCGGGGCGTGGCGGCGTGGCAGCTTGACCTTGATTGCCGCAAGATGCCGCGCGCTGTCGATCAGCCGGCCACCGCTGCACGGCTGGCATGCTGCGGCACGATCCGCCATGGCCTGGCCGCAGAGATCATGCAGGCGGTCGGCGTCAAGCGCGTGGCCGACCTGATTGCGACCCGTCTTCCCCGCAGGGCAGCAGCATGAAGCCTGACGTGATCCTCGCGGGCGCGGGCCTCGCCAATGGGTTGATCGCGCTTGCGCTGACCGAGGCGCGACCCGACGCGCGTATCCTGATGCTGGACCGTGCGGCTGGTCCCTCGCAAACCCACACCTGGTCGTTTCACGACCCTGACCTGAGCGCCGCCTGGCATCGCCGCCTTGCCCCCGCAATCCGGTGCCGATGGCAGGGGCAGGATGTCCGCTTTCCCGACCACGCCCGGACCCTCCGAACCGGCTATGCCTCGCTCGACAGCGCGAGGCTGGCGCGGCAATTGGCAGATGCGCCCGGCATCTGCCTGCGTTGGAACGCCGAGATTACCGGGCTTGACGCCCAAGGGGTGACCCTTGGGGCCGAGCGGATCGGGGCAGCTTGCGTCATCGACGGGCGGGGGGCGGCATCGTCGCGACACCTTGCGACGGGCTACCAGAAATTCGTCGGGATCGAACTCGAAACGTCGGCGCCCCACGGGGTCATGCGCCCTATGATCATGGATGCGACGGTTCCGCAAATGGACGGCTATCGCTTTGTCTACCTGCTGCCCTTTTCCCCGACCCGCCTTCTGATCGAGGACACCCGCTACAGCGACGGCGCCTGCCTGAACGAAGAGGCCGTTGCCCGCGACATCACCCAGTATGCTCGCCAGAAGGGATGGAGCGGTCACGAGGCTCGCCGCGAACGCGGTGTCCTGCCCATCGCGCTGGCCCATGATGCAGAGGCCTTTTGGGCCGAAAGCCGGGACGGGCCCGTGCCTGTCGGGATGCGAGCGGGTCTTTTCCACCCTGTGACCGGCTACTCGCTGCCCATCGCCGCCCAGGTCGCGGACGTGGTCGCGGCGGCGGGGCCGACAACCCCCGAGGCATTCGAGGCGGTCCGCAGCTATGCCTTGGCCCGCGCAGACGAGGACCGCTTCCTGCGTCTGCTCAGCAGGATGCTTTTTCGCGGCGCCGCGCCGGCAGAGCGCTATCGCGTCATCTCCCGTTTCTACCGCTTGCCCGAGCCGCTGATCGAGCGTTTCTACGCAGGACGCCTGACCCGGATGGACCGCATGCGGATCATCATCGGCAAGCCCCCCATACCCGTCCGCGACGCGTTGTCTTGCCTGCGTGAAGCGCCCTTGCTGAAGGACAGATCGTGAGTTCTGGCATCTCTCCCCGCGCGGCGATCGTGATCGGCGCGGGTTTCGGCGGGCTGGCCCTTGCCATTCGGCTGCAATCCGCGGGAATCGCCACGACCCTGCTTGAAGCACGCGACAAGCCTGGTGGCCGCGCCTATGTCTGGCGCGAAGACGGTCATGTCTTCGATGCCGGACCCACGGTCATTACCGACCCCCCGTCCTTGCAGGAACTGTGGTCGCTGACGGGACAAGACATGAGCCGCGACGTGACCCTGCTGCCGGTCAGCCCCTTCTACCGCCTGCTCTGGCCCGATGGGAAATGCTTTGACTATACGAATGATGACGAGGCGCTCGAGCGTGAAATCGCCGCATTCAACCCCGACGATCTCGCGGGTTATCGCCGGTTTCTGAGCTATTCCGAAGAGGTGTATCAGGAAGGCTATCTCCGCCTCGGCACCGTGCCCTTCCTGAAACTTGGCCAGATGTTGCAGGCGGCGCCGGCACTTCTGCGGCTGCGGGCATATCGCTCGGTCTACAGCGTCGTTGCCCGATATATCCGTGATCCGCACCTGCGGCAGGCGTTTTCCTTTCACACGCTGCTGGTCGGCGGCAATCCGTTTTCGACCAGTTCCATCTATGCGCTGATCCACGCGCTGGAACGACGCGGTGGCGTATGGTTTGCGAAGGGCGGCACGAATGCGCTGGTCACGGGCATGGTCGCGCTGTTCGAACGGCTGGGCGGCACGCTCAGGCTGAACGCTCGCGTCGAGCGGATCGAAATGGACGGCGCGCGTGCCAGCGGAGTGGCGCTGGCGGACGGCAGGCGGCTCACTGCCGACATGGTCGCCAGCAACGCCGACGTGATGCACAGCTATCGTGATCTTCTGGGCAGCACTCGACGCGGGCGGACCAAGGCCGCCCTGCTGAAACGGCAGCGCTGGTCCATGTCGCTTTTCGTGATCCATTTCGGCCTGTCGCAGAAGCCAGAGGGGCTTCGGCATCACACGATCCTTTTCGGCCCGCGATACCGGGAACTCGTGAATGAGATCTTTCGCGGACCGAAATTGGCCGAGGACTTTTCCCTGTATCTGCATTCGCCCAGCGTTACGGATGACAGCCTTGCGCCGGCCGGCATGTCGACCCATTACGTGCTGGCTCCGGTCCCCCATCTGGGGCGCGCAAGGATCGACTGGGCCACCGAGGGCAACGCTTATGCCGACCGGATTCTTGCCAGCCTTGAAGAAAGGCTCATTCCGAACCTGCGTGCCAACCTTCGGGTCAAGCGCATCTTTTCGCCCGCAGATTTTGCGTCCGAACTGAACGCCCATCATGGCAGCGCCTTTTCGGTCGAGCCGATCCTGACGCAATCGGCCTGGTTCCGGCCGCATAATCGCGACCGAAGCATCCGCAACTTCTATATCGTCGGGGCGGGCAGTCATCCGGGCGCGGGAATTCCCGGGGTCGTGGGTTCTGCAAAAGCCACGGCGGGCGTGATGCTGGCCGACGCAGGCGCGACATGAGTCGGCCTGTCGCGGAATCGCAGGCGGCCATCGCGTCGGGTTCGCAAAGCTTTGCGGCGGCGGCGAAGCTGATGCCACGGGGCATGCGCGAGGACACGGTGATGCTTTATGCATGGTGCCGCCATGCCGACGATGTGGTCGACGGACAAGAGCTCGGCAGCGCGCCGGTTGCGGCGGGCGACCCGGCCAAGCGTCTCGCCCGGCTGAAGGCCGAAACCTTGGATGCCCTGCACGGCAGCGCCGCCGTCAGCCCACCATTTGCGGCACTGAGGGCCGTGGCGCGACGGCATGATTTTCCCGATAGCTGGCCCTTGGACCTGATCGACGGCTTCGCCATGGATGTGGCAGGCCGCGAATATCGGACATTGGGCGATACGCTGGATTACAGCTATCACGTCGCCGGAGTCGTGGGGGTGATGATGGCGCGCGTGATGGGCGTGCGCGACGTGTCCGTGCTGGACCGCGCCTGCGACCTTGGGCTTGCCTTTCAGCTGACCAACATCGCCAGGGATGTCATTGACGACTTCCGGATCGGGCGGAGTTACCTGCCGGACGCATGGCTCGAGGAAGCTGGCGCAAAGGTCGAGGGCGACATTCCATCGCCCGAGCTTTACGGCGTAATCCTGCGCCTGCTGGACGCGGCCGAACCCTATTACGCCTCGGCCTTTGCCGGGTTGCCTGGGCTGCCCCTTCGCTGTGCCTGGTCGATCGCTTCCGCCGCTCGGATCTATCACGCGATCGGCACTAAGATCCGCCGGGGGGGGGCCGAGGCCTATCGGCAGCGGATCGGAACTTCCGGATCGGCAAAGGCGGGTCTTGCATTTCGGGGTCTGGCGGACGCCATGACCTCTCGGGTTTTTCCGGCCACCGCAGGCCGCGAGGGGCTGTGGACCCGTCCCTTGTCCTGACGACCACTTACGCGGCGCGACTTCCACGCAGCGGCAGCACGCCGCCGATATGCCGGGCGAGAAGGTAGCTGTCAAAGCCACATGAGTTCACGAGCCTGTCGAGTTCGGCACGCAGGGTCTGGTAATGCTCTTCGGCTTGGCTCTGGCTGCTTACGGCCAGAATGCCGCGCGCGCCCAAGGTGCCATGCGCGTCGCGTCGGATGTCCTTTCCCACGTCTCCTTCCTCGGCACAAACGTCCAAGAGATCGTCATAGGACTGAAACGCCCGTCCAAGCGTCCTTCCCAATGCCCTGAGGACATCCATATCCGAGCCGTCCAGACGTTGAATGACGCCAAGCATCTCGAAGCCGGCTTCGAACAGGGCGCCGGTCTTCAGGTCTTGTTCGCGTTCGACGCCTGGCAGGTCCTTTTGCGCATGCAGGTCCAGATCCTGTCCCGCACAAAGCCCAGCCGGCCCGACCGCCTCCGCAAGGATCTCGATCAGGCGCGCCCGGGTTGCCCCATCCGCTGTGCCTGTCGTTGCGAGCAACCGCATGGCCTCTGTCACCAATGCGATCCCGGCCAAGATGGCTCGGGATTCGCCATGAAGGCGATGTGTGGTCGGACGGCCACGTCGCAACTGGGCGTCGTCCATACAGGGCAGGTCGTCGAAGACGAGCGAGGCCGTATGCACCAGTTCAATCGCACAGCCAGCGTCGATCAAGGCCGGACCGACTCCTCCCGTGGCCTGGCCCGCAATCAGCAGCGTGAGCGCACGAAACCTTTTCCCAGGCGCCAGCACGGCCTCGGTCATCGCCTGTCCCAACGGGGGCGAGGCATGCCGGAAGTCTTTCGCGATCTCGGCCAGTCTGGTGTCGACGACACAACGCCAGTCAGAGGAACTCTTCTCGTCACCCATGCCAACCTCCACCCATCCAAGGCGTATCCGCCTTTTTTCTCTCACGTATGATCCAGAATATGCGTCATGAAGTGGTGAGGTCAAAGCAGCATCCTTGCATTGGCGCAAAAAACCTCGGTTCCTGATGAACAGGAAAATGGGAGTCGGGAACGGTATGATAGGAAGCCCCGCAGCGCTTGACGTGAGAGGTTTGTCTGCCCGCTATGGCACCAGAGTGGTTCTGCGCGATGTAGATCTTTGTATCGAACCGGGAGAGATCTTTGGCCTGCTGGGACCCAATGGCGCAGGAAAAACCAGCCTGGTGCGTGCGATCTGCGGCCGCTTGGCGCCTACGCATGGAACTATCGCCGTAGCGGGCAGACGCGATGTCCGGCGCGCCCCTAGATCAATCGGTCTCGCGCCTCAGGAAATCGCCCTATATCCGGCCTTGACCATCCGCGAGAACCTTGAGGTCTTCGGTCGATTGTCGGGCCTGACTAAGAAGGAAACCAACCTTGCGATTGAGGAAGCATGCGAAAGTGCAGATCTTGTCGACCGTCTGGGCCAGCGCGTCGAGCATCTGTCCGGCGGCTTCAAACGGCGGGTCAACATCGTTGCTGCGATCCTGCATCGTCCAGCTCTGCTCATCCTAGATGAGCCGACTGTCGGCGTGGACGTGGATGCGCGCATCGCCCTCGATCGGATCATCCAGACATTGGCTCGTCGCGGCATGGGCGTCTTGCTCATCACCCACGATCTTCACCAGGCTGAGGTTCTTTGTGCCCGCGTAGGATTCCTGCTCAATGGGCGATTGGCCCCGCAAGGGCCGCCCAGGACCCTGCTGGAAGCAACTTTCGCTGGGCAGGATGAGATCATCGTCGAACTTGCGCAGATGCTTTCGGTCGACCAGACGACCAATCTGCAGCAGATGGGCTTCGTGGCGACGAATAGCGGGCAAAGCTGGCATCTGATCGGGAACCGCTCGCTGGATCATCTGGCAGGAGATCTGAAACGGGCTGGGATTGCACCTCGCGAGATGCGTTTCCGAAAGCCGGGTCTCGACAGCCTTTTCCTGCGCCTTTTGCTTCAACATTGCGGAACTGCCCAAAAGGGTGCGGCATGATCCTTTCCATGTTTCGCGTCATGGTTCTCAGCCTTCTCCGGGACCGCGGTGCACTCGTCTTGGCCTTTGTCCTGCCGGTCGCGATCTTCGTGATCTTTGCGGCCATATTCGCGGCGACGGCCAGCGACGAACTCCCCCTGAAAGTCGCCTTCGGCAGAGCCGACAGTGCCGAGGCCTGGGATCGGTTCGAGAAGGTTCTTCGGGACGAACCCTCCTTGCAGGTCATCGCCACGACGGCCGGCAATCAAGCGGATGTCAGCAGGCAGGTGGAGCGCGGTGTTGCGGATGTCGGCTTGTTCATAAAGGACGATCCGAACGCACATGAACGGGCGCCGCTCGTGGTTCTTGCAGATCCCGGCAAGTCGCTTGCCGGTGCGATCCTGGTCGGGCAGATCCAAGGGCTCGTTGCCCGTCGAATGCCCGATCTGGTGCTGTCACGGACAATCTCGGAAATCGAGCCACTGGTCGAGCTGACGCTGGAACAGTCGGCACGGCTGACAAAGGTGATAGCGCAGCTTGCGTCG
Organism: Paracoccus sp. MBLB3053; assembly: GCF_031822435.1. Taxonomy (NCBI): domain Bacteria; kingdom Pseudomonadati; phylum Pseudomonadota; class Alphaproteobacteria; order Rhodobacterales; family Paracoccaceae; genus Paracoccus; species Paracoccus aurantius. The sequence goes on from NZ_JAVQLW010000002.1 coordinate 52,583, forward strand.
GAAAACGAGGAAGCCGAATCGCGTGAGGTGCCGGGTTTGGTGGAGATCGTTTCGGTCATGCCACTCAAGAAAGCCGACGCGACAGTCACCTATTACGCGGGCGCCGTGGCAATCCTTTTCCTGCTGTTCTCGGCAATGCAGGGTGCAGCCGTCCTGATCGACGAAAGAAGTTCGGGCATACTCGACCGCATCGCCGTCATTCCGCGCGGACCCGAGGCGGTTGTCTGCGGCAAATTCCTATTTCTCGTGATGCAAGGCGTCATCCAGGCAAGCTTGATCTTTGCTGCGGCCGCCGCCTTCTACGACGTGGAGGTGATCAACCGGTTTTGGTTGTGGCTTTTGATCACGATTGCGGCGGCGATGGCGGTTTCGGGACTGGCTTTGGCTGTGGCCGCGACCTGTACGTCACGGCAACAGGCTCAGACGATCTCCACGTTTATCGTACTTGTCTGCTCGGCCGTTGGCGGGTCCATGGTGCCGAGTTTCATGATGCCCCTGTGGCTACAGGATCTCGGACGTTTCACGCCGAATGCCTGGGTGATCGAGGCCTATCAGGATGTCCTGTGGCGAGGCGAAGCGATCCCTGAACTGCTGCCGGAACTCGGTTTTCTGCTCGCATTGGCGGTCTTCGGCACCCTGTATGCGGTTGCCGCTTCCAAGCGACGTTTGCGGTTGTAGGGGCAACGCGTCGGTCACGGCGCCGACCCAGTCAGGTGGAGTTCGAAGAACATCGTGACACCTTTCACCAAAACCGGGATCACAAGCGTGCTAGGGTAGGGGGTGGCGGCGGTCCGTTTGCCGTGTCGTGCCGCGCTCACGGCATCAGCCCGCGTGAATTCCACGACCAAGACTTCGCGAAAACGGCGGCACCACCGCGCCAGATTCCGGGCGCAGGCCCGCGGCCGTTCGGGCGAAGACCTGTATGGGAAGGGCGTGAACCGCGTCATCCGGGCAGAAGGTGACGAGTACCTGGTTCCTTCACGCGGCAAAGCGACCAGCCGAATAGGCGGCAAGATCGGTTTGCGTGATCACCCCATCCAGCAGGCCTGCCAACAGTTCACCTGATGCAGGGGCGGTCATCAGGCCGTAATGCGAATGGCCAAAGGCTCCGTAAAGGCCGGGATGGTGGCCCAGGCTTCCAAGGACGGGAAGGCTGTCAGGGAATGACGGCCGATGTCCCATCCAGACTTTTCCCTCTCGCCGGTCGAGTTCGGGAAGCATGTCGCGCGCGGCCTGCAGCAGCCGTCCCTCCATCCGGGACGATGGAGGTGCCTCGAGCGGCCCGAACTCGGCCATCCCTGCGACGCGGATGCCCTGAGACATGGCACTGGCCACGACCTTGCGGTCCATGTCCATGACCGAATGTCCTAGCCCCACGCCGCTGTCAGGGAATTCGACATGGTAGCCCCGTTCGGCGATCAGCGGCATTTTCAGGCCCAAGGGCGCAAGCAGTCGCGTCGACCACGCCCCGGCCGCGATAACGACGCGCGGAGTGAGAAAGTCATCCGACCCGGTGGCGACGCGCCAGCCATCTGCCTCGGGCGCGATGCGCAGCACCTCGCGCCGGAGGATCGTCCCGCCCTGCTTGCGCACCCGCTCGGCCAGGTGACGGCCGATCGCGGCGGGGGAGCGCGCCCTTGCCTGCCCGCGGATCACGATGGCGGCCCGGAACCGGGGCGATAGCGCCGGTTCAAGACGCAGCAGCTCGGCTTGGTCGATGCGCTCGATCTCGGCGCCGCGGGCTACCCTTGTCCGGTATTCCAGGGCCTCGATCCGCGCCCGCGTCGGGTCGCGATAGGCATGCAGATACCAGCTGTCGGCAATCAGGTCTTCGCCCCCCGTTCCCGCAAGATGCTTGCGGAACAGGTCGATCGAAGGGCCGCAAAGCCGTGCCAGTGCCTCGACCGATCGTTGGAATGAGCCGTCACTGGAATGGCGCAGGAAGCGCAGACCCCAGGGCGCCAGCCCGCGCAGCGCTGCGGGATGGATTGCCACCGGCGCCTGTGGTCCGAACAGCAGGCGCGGGATCGCGCGGGCGATACCGGGCACGGATTGCGGGATGAACGACCAGGGCGAGATCACCCCGGCATTTCCCGCCGAAGCGCCTTGCCCCGGCTGGTCACGCTCGACCAGACGGACACGGAAGCCGCGTGATTGCAGCGACAGCGCACAGCAAAGCGCGACGATCCCGCCCCCGACGATCAGAACTTCTTTCTCCATGCGTCACCGGGCGTTCGCAATTGCCGCGCGACGCGGCGTCAGGACAAGCTGGTGCAGAAGAATCGGCGCGACCAGCGCCATTCCGATTGCGTTCGACTGCCAGGACGGGGCGACAAAGACGAGACCCGCGACCGCCAGGACGATCCGCGCCGGCCAGACCAGGGGCGTGCGCCAGTGGCCGACCACCGCTGCCGACAGGCTCAGGACCCCGGCAAGACACGAAGTCAGCGCCATGGCAAACGGTCCGGGCTGGAAGCCGCCATCCGAGACGATGAGCAGGACCGGCGCATAGACGAAGGCCATCGGCGCCAGGATCTTGCCCAGCCCCAGGCCGAAAGCCGCCATGCCGGTGCGGAACGGGTTGGCATTGGCGATCGCGGCGGCCGCATAGGCCGAGGTGCAGACCGGCGGCGTGATTTCCGACACGACGCCGTAATACAGGATGAACAGGTGGCTGGCGATGGGCGGTACGCCCAGTTGCGCCAGCGTCGGCTGCGCCACCGAGGCCAGCATGATGTAAAGCGCCGTGGTCGGGATGCCGGCGCCCATCAGGATACAGGCAATCGCGATCAGCACCAGCGAGATGAACAGCTGCAGATCGGCCTGGGCGAACAGTTCGTAGCCCCCGAAGCCAAGAAGCCCATGCAGTTGGCCGGCCAGCGCGCTCGCGCCCTGGGTCACCATGAAGCCGAGGCGGAAGCCGATGCCGGTCGTGTTGATGACACCGACGACGATGCCGACTGCCGCCGAAGCCGCGCCGACGGCCAGCGCATAGGTCGTGGCAAGGGCCAGCGCGTCCACCATCTCGTTGGTGTTCATCGCCTTCTGCCGGTTAAGCGGGGCAATGAGTGCGCCCGCGATCATCAGCGCGGCGGCGAGCGTGGGGAAATCGCCCCCCGCAGATTTCCACAGGATGAAGGTGATGAAAAGCGCGGGCAATGCCAGGGTCGCGGGACGGGTCCAGCGCGACAGCGCGGTGATCATCGCAAGCGAAATCCCGCAGAACGCCGCAAGATAGGGGGTGAAGCCGCTGAACAGGACCACGAGCAGCCCCAGAAGCGGGATCATGTTGGCCCAGCCGGCGCGCCAGACCTCGCGCAGGCGGGGCATCTGGCTTTCCTCGACCGCCTTCAGGCCCAGCTTGCGAGCCATCAGGTGCACGACCGTCAGCACGCCGGCATAATGCATCATCGCGGGTACGATCGCGGCAATAACGATGGTGGTATAGGGGATGCGAAGGAACTCGGCCATGATGAAGGCGGCAGCCCCCATGATCGGCGGGGTGATCTGGCCCCCAGCCGACGAGGCGGCCTCGACCCCGCCGGCGAAGTGCGCGGGATAGCCCAGCCGCTTCATGTTCGGGATCGTCAGCGAGCCGGTCGAGACGGTATTGGCCACCGACGAACCCGAGATCATCCCGAAAAAGGCCGAGGACAGGACCGAGACCTTGGCCGGCCCGCCGGCATATCGCCCCGCCATCATGGTGGCATTGTCGATGAACAGCTGGCCCAACCCGGTCTTCTGCGCGATCACGCCGAAGAGGACGAAATGAAAGACCACCGTAGAGACGACCCAAAGCGTCACGCCGAAGATCCCTTCCTGCGGGAAATACATCGACGAGATGAAGGTCTTGAGCTTGACGCCGGGATGCTGCAGCAGGCCCGGGAAATGCGGACCCAGAAGCGCATAGGCGATGAAGACCGAGATGATCGCCGGCAGGACCCAGCCCAGCGTGCGCCGCGCCATGTCCAGGACCAGCACGATCAACGCTGCGCCCATCACCAGGTCATAGCCATTGGGATTGCCCATGCGGAAGGTCTGCGCCTCGATGCCGAGGGCCGGGATGCCCTTCCAGGCAAGGCCAAGGTAAAGCGAGGCAAGGACCCCGACCGTCATCAACACAAGGTCTAGGATCGGAATGCCGCAGGGACGCAGCCGCCCCTGGCGTAACTCATAGGCGCGGGAGCCACGGAAAGCGGGAAACAGCGCGTAGATAAAGATGCACAGCCCGGCCAGGTGGATGCCCATATGCCAATGGTCCGCGGGCAGGCCAAATCCCGCCGTCAGGAAGTGATAGGTGGCATAGCCGATGGCCAGGACGCGGATCGCGTGACTCGTCCCGCTCGGCAAGGCGCGCGTCGCAGCGCCCTCATCATACTTGCGCTCGATCGCTTCGAGCTCGGCCTGCGTCAGCGCGCGGACGTCATCCATTCGTCGAATTCCGTAGTTCAGCGTGGAAAGGCGGGGCCGGGCCAGACCGGCCCCCTCGGATCACTTGATCAGGCCGATCTCGCGATAATAACGCTCGGCGCCGGGATGCAGCGGCACGCCCAGCGTGTCGATCCCGGCTAGCGCGGTCTCGAGCCGGATCGCCTTGCCGGCGGCGTGACCATTGTCCAGGACCTTGCGGGTCGACTCGTTCCACAGCGCCTTGGTGACCTCGTAGACCATGTCATCGGACAGATCGGCCGAGACGATGAAGAGCGCGTTCACGGCCGGGGTCTCGACGGCGTAGTCAACGCCGGGATAGGTGCTGGCCGGGATCTCGTTCGGCAGGTAGCCGGGCACGAGCGTGCTGATCTTGTCGAGATCGTCCTGGGGAAAGCTGTAAAGCTCCATGCCCTTGGTCGAGGCGAGTTGAACCATGGCGGCGACAGGATAGCCTGCAGTGTAGAAATAGGCGTCAAGCTGGCCATCCGCGAGCCGCTCGGCAGATTGCGCCTGGTTCAGCTCGGCGCCCTTGATGTCGTCGCGGCCGATGCCGCGGCTTTCGAGGATCTTCAGCACCGCGACCTGCGTCCCCGAGCCCGGCTGGGCGATGCCGACGCGCATGCCCTTGAGTTCGTCAAGGCCGTGCAGCTCGTGACCCTTGGGCAGCACGAGATGCAGGAACTCGGGTGACAGGTTTGCGACGATGCGCAGCTTGTCATGCGGCTTGCCCTCGAATGTGCCGGTGCCCTTGTACATGGCGCTGGTGACGTCGGCCGACGCCATGCCGGCCTCAAGTTCGCCATTCTGGACGGCTGCGTTGTTGAAGACCGATGCCGTGGTCGCCTGGGCGATCGCGATCAGGCCGGGCACGCCGCAGGGGCCGCCCTTGTCGCAGGCGAGCGCACCCGGAGGCGCCGAAAGCGCGCTGGCCAGCGAACCGCCCAGGGCGAAATAGGTTCCGCCCGCCCCGCCGGTGCCGATCCGCAGGAAGCCCGGTTGCTCGGCCATTGCCGGCGCCGAGATCGCCGCATGGGCCAGAAAGGCCCCCAGCAGGAGCGAGAGTTTGCGATGATGCATGTTGAAGATTCCCTGTTCGTTTCAGATTTTTTGTGCCGCCAGTAAAGCTGCCCTATTCAATAAGGACAAATGACTTTAACTAAGCATTACGAAAGTTTTCCTTATGGGTTGAGCGATGAACCTGATCCAGATGAACGTCTTTCGCGAAGTGATGCGTCACGGCTCGATCACCGCTGCGGCACAAGCCCTGGGCCGGACCCAGCCGGCTGTCAGCCTGATGCTGAAGCAACTTGAGGATGAGCTTGGCCTGCGCCTGTTCGAGCGGCGCGGTCGGCGGCTGGTGCCCGTTCCCGAGGCGGATTATCTTCTGGCCGAGGCAGACCAGATCCTCGACCGCATGGCCGGGCTGTCCCGGACGATGAAGGTGATGTCGGCGGGACGCAGCGGGTCGCTGCGCGTCGCGGCGATGCCGGGCCCTTCGGCGCATCTTTTCCCGCGCTTCCTGAGCGAGGCTCTCAAGGATCTGCCAGAGGTCGAGGTCTCGATCGCTTCGCGCAGTTCGCTGCAGATCTACGAGATCGCCAGCCTGCAAAGCATTGATTTCGGATTTGCCGACCTCGCCTCCGAGCCCGACCACAACCGCCATTACACGCAGATGATCATTTCTGGACGCTGCTTCTGCGCGCTGCCCCGGGGCCACCGCCTCGCAGAACGGGCCGAGATCGGGATCGCCGACCTGAACGGCGAACTGCTGGGCACGCTTCAACACGGGCATGTTCTGCACAGCGCCTTGCGGGACGCGTTCCAGCAGGCTGGGGTCCGCTTTCGTACTCTGATCGAAAGCCAGGCATTCCTGCCGCTTCTGCCCTTTGTCGCGAACCGCCAATGTATCGCGATCGTCGACCCGCTGACCGTTGCGACCGAACGCGAAATCGACGCGATGCGCGATCAGGTGGTCTTCCGGCCCCTGAAGGCGGCAACGCGCTATCACTATGCGATCGTCTCGCCCAGCCACCGCCCGTTGTCGCGTCTCGCCGGAAATCTGCGCGATCTGTGGCGGGACTACCTGCTTGCCGTGCTGGCCAAGATCGACGCCTGCCCGGAAGTCGAAGATGGAAGGAAGCCCGCCTGAGGGCGTTGTTGCGAAAGTGCGGAAACGCTGCGCATTGCCAGCCAGCGCCGATATGCGCCGATCCGACCCTGCTTCCCGCGATAGATCCGGTTGTCGCGCAACTGGAAACCCTGAAGGTGCGGGTGCACCTTGGCCGCTGCCCGCATCGCCGTCGAACGTGCCCGTGCCAGCACGCATCGCCACACCTCGGCTTCCGGCATCCAGATCGCTGTCAACTCACCGGCCCGGTGGAACTGGGCCAGCATGACGGCCTCGCGGCGGGAGGTTTGTGCAAATGCGCAGCCCTGGTCAAGGCCGGGGCCATACACGTTGCATTGCGCTTCAGGTGCGATCATGCCGGCCCTCCAGCGCGCTGCCATACAGGTCGAGCAGGTGATCGACCCATTGCGCGGGAGTTGTGGACAGCTGGCCTGCCTCGTCCATGGCACGCAGGCTCATGCGGCGAACTTCCTCGGCTGAAAGATCGTGCAAATCGGCGATGCACGCGGCAAACGCCACCACATCTCGGGTGTTGCAACTTTTGCCGATGCCCAGTCGTGTGATGCCCTCACTCAGAAAGGCTGTCTCGGCAATGATGACCGGCAGCCCACTTCGCGCGGCCTCGATCGCGACCAGTCCGAATGGTTCCGGATAGCGCGACGGCATGAGCAATGCGCGTTTGGATGAGACGATTTCGGCCATTTCGTTGCGGGATTTCCAACCGGTAAAGAGGATGTCGGGGTTGGCAGCGGCAAGGGCTTCGCGCAGCGGGCCTTCGCCGACCACGGTCAGTTCGACATGGGCGCTCCGTGTGGCCGCAATCGCATCCTCGATACCCTTTTCCGCTTCGACCCTTCCGATGAAGACAAAGCCGCGATTTTCTTCCGCACGCACGCGTTCTGATGTCAGCGGTGACGTGGGATTGGGCAAGGGGACCAGCAGATCACGATTGAGGCCCGCTTTTTCCAGGTAGGTGGTCATCTGCTCATGGATCATCACGACCCCGGCCCAAGGCACTTCCAACAAGCGTCGGTTCAATGTCGCCTGTCGCATCGCACGCCAGAGTTTCTGCGCGTAGGACCGCTTGTCACAGTTCGTGCCGAGGCATCCCACCGTCAATGGCGTCAAGCTGCAAGGGCGATTGCGGCGGTAATCCATGTAGCCGCCATTCGGACAGGCCAGGAAGAAATCATGTGCATGTATGAATGTCCGCTCTGCCACATTGCGAAGGGCATCGAATATCGCCGGTGAAAGGATCTTCGACCAGCCGTGCAAATGGTAGACGACACCGGGCGAATCGTTGGTCGCAATCCACCCTGCAAGCAGATCGCGTGCCGCCGGATTGTATATCCCGTGCGTCGCGGCCCGCAGTGGTGTCTCGGTCACCAAACCCCGTCCGCCCAACGCCACGATCTCGACACCGGCCGATGTCAGCTGCGCGCCGGTACCCTCATCCCCGGCCACGAACGTCACGGAAATGCCTCGCTCGACAAGAAGTTCGGCGGACAGAATGGCGAGGCCCGTCGCTCCTCCCCAAGCCGTGCTTGCGTCATTCACGATGACGACCTTGTCGGGAATCGGTGCGCCTTGTTCCCGTTCAGGCTTCAATGAATCATCCTTCTGATCTCCACGAGGGTCGCGGGGGTCGCATGCATCAAAGCGCAGTCTCCCGATATCGGGCCCGAGGTCTCGGCGCGGACCTGACCGCACGGGCGCGACAACGGAAGACGACGCGCCATCTGATGGCACGACATCGGCGTCTGCTTTCAACGCCCGTGCAAGCCCAAGCACTGCAGCTACGCCTATTTCGTGAAGGCTAGGTCAACTTGGATCGTGTGTCTTCCAAATTAGCGCTGACGGCTTGCTGTGCGGCACCCGTCGCCGCGTCGCTTGGCAGCATTCATTCGCATAATTAGGCATTGCCAAAAGGGACGGCGGAGCCCGCGATCGCAAGACAGCAAACGTTGGACGTTTTCCAGAGCCTCGGGCCCGGCTACGAAATGGGCGATCGAGGCGCAGGTTGGCGACACACTGACCAATGGTGGCGGTCGCGCGTCACGCCTTCACCAGATCGGCAATCGCTTCGCCGACGGCGGTGGCGGATTGTGGGTTCTGACCGGTCACGAGGCGGCCATCCACAGCGATTTTTTCGGTCCAGTCGGGGCCGGGCTGCATCTCGGCCCCGAGTTCCGCAAGGCGCGAAGACAGCAGGAAGGGCACGACGTTTTCCAGCTCCACCGCGCGTTCCTCGTCATCGGTGAAGGCCGCGACCTTGCGACCCGCAACCAGCGGCCTTCCGTCCGAGAGTGTGACATTGGTCAGCGCGGCCGGGCCGTGGCAGACGGCGCCAACGACGCCACCCTGTTCCCAGATGGCGCGCGTCATGTCGTTCACCGCCTGCGTCTTCGGGAAATCCCAGACCGCTCCATGGCCACCGGCGAAGAAGATCGCCGAGTAGTCGCCCGGGTTGACCTCTGCCAATTTTACGCTGGCCGCGATGCGGGCGCGGAAATCCGGATCGTTCCAGTAGCGGGCATTGGTCGCATCCTCCAGATCGAGCCCATCGACAGGAGGATCGCCGCCGTCGATCGAAGCGAAGGCCACCGGAAGCCCCTCGCGTTCGAAGACGGCGAGGGGGTGGGTAACTTCCGAAAGGTAATAGCCGGTTGGGCCGTGTCCGGCCTTGTCTGCGTGCGAGGTCATGACGATCAGGATCGGTTTCATGCGTGTCTCCGTGGTTTCGGGGTTAACGTCCCAAGCTGGTGCCTGTTCCAGCGAAGTCGTCCAGACCGTATAGGCGCGGGGACCTTTGCCGTAGAAGGTGGCGGGACCGGGTTGGCGAAAGGCCAGACGTGGCGCAGCCGTTCGATCAGCTGGGGATCTGGGCGTAGAACGCCGCGCCCAGAACGTCCACTGCCTGCTTGCAGGGTGCTTTCACTTCCGGTCTCGGCCCTGGGCGTCGGCGGAACAGGTCAGTTCGTGTCTGGTGCTCGAGGAGGATCCCGAAGGGCCTTCGACATAGTCCGTGCGCCAGCCGCCCCCTTCTTTGAACCGCAGGACCCATATGATGTGAATGATGCTGGTGTGGAAATAGAGGCCCGTAGGCAGGCCACGTGACTGGGATCGACATGGGAGCCGGCAGAGCAGCTTGGGGGGCGCCATCCTTCGCTGGAGATGGAACGCCAAGATCAAGGCAAAATTCGACGCATCGACCGCCATGTATGTTCGTCTTGGGAACAAGCTTCCTTGTGTCGAGCCGGGTCAGTCCGCCGGGCGAACCGCCCGCGCCGAGAAATCCAGCGTCAGAGTGGCGATCTCTCCGGTTATCCGTGCATCGAAGCCAAGGCCGTTGCGCTCGGCGATCTTGCGCATGATCGTCAGGCCCAGTCCGGCCCCGGTCGAGCCTGTCGACTTCGCAAAAGTCTCGTGCCGGAACTCGGCTCCCGGCGCGACCGGGTTGCGGATGCGCAGGACAGGGCCGGGGCGTAGGGTCACGGACACAGGTCCGGTGCCGTGGTCGATCGCATTGCGCAGTGCATTGCCAAGCAGAAGCGCCGCCGCATCGGGATGGATGGCAATCTCGGCCTGCTCGATATCGCCATCGTCGAAGGTGATCGAGGCCCGTTCCTCGGCGGTGATCACGATCCGGATGATCCGCAGCAGATCGCAGCGGGACTGCCCGCCGATCCCGGCCTCGGCGCGGGACAATTGAAGCAGCCGCTCGATGATCCGGCCCAGACGATCCAGCGCGGCGGTCATGGCACGCGCGGCGTGCGCACCGCCGCGCCCCGCGGCGATCAGCTGCGCCTGCGCCGAGGCGCTGGCCAGCGGCGTACGCAATTCATGCGCGGCATTGGTGGCGAATTGGCGCTCGGATTCAACGTGGTTGTTGATGCGCTGCAAATAGCCGTTGAGGGCGACGGGGATCGGCTGCAATTCGCGCGGCAGGCCGGCATCGGCAAAGGGCGACAGATCCATCGCGGGTCGATCCTTCATCCTTGCGGCAAAGCGCAGGGCCGGGTCCAGCGCGGTGGCAATGGTGCGCCGCACGGTCAGCAGCACGACCAACAGGACAGGCAGCATCAGGACCAGCAGCGCCTCGACGCTTTCCAGAAGCTCATCCTTGCGCCATTCGTCGCTTTGGCCGACCTCGACCACCAGCGCATCCCGATCCCTGCTCAGCCGATAGATGCGCCAGCCGGGCAGTTGATGCGCTCCGTTCTCCCGTTGGGCGGGCCAGGGCGCCGGGTTGCTTTCGACCCCGTCTTTCAGGATGCGGATGGCGTGATCCGGGTCCAGATCTAGCCCTTCGGGCACCTGACCCGCGGCAAAGGCCGCCGAGGCGACATGGGCCGAGGCTTTCAGGGAATCGTCCAGAAGTTCGGTCATCTCATGCGAGATGACGAAGATCGCAATGGCAAGTCCGGTCAGCCAGCCAATGCTGACGCCGAGAACCAGGCGGCGCGTCAGACGGCTGCGCAGTGACCAGTCCCGGCTCATTTCAGCAGATAGCCCAATCCGCGCCGGGTTTCGATCAGGTCCGCGCCAAGCTTGCTGCGCAGGCGCGAGACATAGACCTCGACGGCATTGCCTTCGATCTCGTCTCCAAACGAATAAAGCCGCTCCTCCAGGGCCTTGCGCGACATGACCCGGCCCCGCGCCGAAACCAGCGTGTCCAGCACCGCCCATTCGCGCGAGGTCAGGCGCACCTCGTCCGCGCCGCGAAACAGCCTTGCGCCGGCGCGATCGACGCGGAATTCGCCCAGCGTGATCTGGGTCGAGGGCTCGCCGCCGGCGCGGCGGACATGGGCGCGCAGTCGGGCTTCGACCTCGCCCAGGTCAAAGGGCTTCACGACATAGTCGTCTGCCCCGGCATCCAGCCCGTCGATGCGGTCGCTGACCTGATCGCGGGCAGTGGCAATCACGACGGGCAGGCGATCGCCCCGCGCGCGCAGGGCGCGCAACAGGGTCAGGCCCGAACCATCGGGCAGCGCCAGGTCCAGCAGCATCACGTCATATCGGACGACGTCCAGGGCCGCCTCGGCATCGGCAATGCTGGGCGCGACATCTATGGCATGGCCAGAAGCCACCAGATAGCGGCTGATCCCGTCCGCAAGATCCGGCGTGTCCTCGACCAGAAGAACCCTCATCGCGCCCTCGTTACGTGGTTCATGGTGGCATCCTATGCTGAGTGGACGGCGAAATGGCCACTGATTTCGCGACACCCATCGCGCTTTCGTGAAGACCGATGACCCGCGCTGTAAGCAAGGCGCAAGATTGCCGCGCAACCTGCTGGGTAGAGAAGAACCCGTAGGTGAATGATGAACAGTCTGGCAAATTGCTCCCCGTTCCGGGGGCGGGCGTCATGAGGATCGAGTTTCTCGACTGGCGCGACCCGGCATGGCAGGACGCGGCCAACCTGATCGGCGCGCATTTCAAGGCAGTCTATGACGCTCGGATCTCGCTTGCCGGGATCGAGCTGGCCGCAGCAACCTCGGCGTCAGGCTGGCTGGCGGGCGCGGCGGGCATTCGCGAGGTCGGGCAGGGCTTCTTCTCGCAGACCTATCTGGACCGGCCGATTGCCGACCTGCTCTCTGAGAGGAGCGGGCACAGGGTCTTTGCCAAGGAGATCATCGAGGTGGTTTCGCTGGCCTGCCCGCAACCGCGCGCGACACTGCCGCTGATCGAAGCCATCACCGAAGAAGGCCGAAGGCGCGGGAAAAGCTGGGGCATTTTCACCGCGACGACCCCGCTGATGGGGCTTCTGGAACGGGTTGGCGTGCCGCTGATCGCCCTTGCCCCTGCCCGGCCCGAGCGCCTGACTGATGCCGGAAACTGGGGTCGATATTACGATAGCTTGCCGTGGGTTTGCGCGCTTTCCGACGAGCAGGCGCTGCGCTTCGTGCCGCAGCGCGCGGCGGTGACAGCAAGGATGCATCTGAAATGAAAAAGGTCTTCACCGCCTTGGCGCGGCATGGGGCGGAGCGGCCTTTGGAAATCGCGTTCCGCGAGCCCGATCGCAGCATCACCTGGGCGGCCTTGGCGCGCGAGGTCGGCGCCCAAGCCGCAGGCTTGCGCGAAGCGCCCGCCGTGCTGGGGATCGGGTTTTCCGGCATCGACTATGTCATCTCCGATCTGGCCGCCACGCTGGCGGGGCGCCGGGTCGTGCCAGTCCCGTCCTTCTTCGCCACCGCACAGGTGCAGCATCTGCTGCGCGATGCCAAGGCCGAAATGCTGGATCGGCTGCCCGATCCCGCCGCATATCCCCTGCCGCTTGACTATGCCGGCGGTGCCGACCGTGTGATCTATACTTCGGGGACGACGGGCCAACCCAAAGGGGTGGTGCTGGGCGATCGGCAATTGGAGGCATCGATAGCCGGATTGGCGGCCGCCCTGCGGCCGGGTTCGGGGGATCGCTACCTGTCTGTCCTGCCGCAGGCGCAGCTGCTGGAACAGGTCTGCGGCATTTTCCTGCCCATACTGGCCGGGGCCGAGACGCTGATCTGCCCCGAAGGCCTTGCGGCGCTCATGGGGGGTGACGGGGCGGGCCTTGCCCGTGCAGCCGAGGAATTCGGCCCCACCATCACGGTTCTCGCCCCGCGCCAATTGGCGCTTTGGGTCGCGGCTTTGCGGCAGGGATGGGCCAAGCCCCCGTCAAGCCTGCGCTATGTCGCTGTGGGCGGCGCACCGACTTCGCCCGCGCTGCTTGCCGAGGCGCGCGGGCTGGGCCTGCCTGTCGCCGAAGGCTATGGCCTTTCCGAAGCCTGCTCGGTCGTCGCCTTGACCCCATCCAATGCGGGGTCGATGCGGGTGATCGAGGGGGTGTCGGTGCGCATCGACGCGGGCGAGATCGTCATCTCGGGGCCGACGGTGATGCAGGGCTATCTGCATAGCGACGCCGTGCAGGGCGAGTGGCGGACCGGCGATCTGGGCGAGATCGAGAACGGCGCCCTGCGCGTTCTGGGCCGCCGCGATGCGATGATCCTGCGCCAATCGGGCCGCAACATCGCGCCGGAATGGATCGAGGCCGCGGCACTGGCCGACCCATTGGTGCCTTTTGCCGCGCTGGTTCAGGTTGCTGGCGACCGGCTGGTGCTGGTGCTCGCGCCGGCCGCCGCGCCCGACATGCAAGGGTTGGTGACGCGGCTTTCCGCGCTGCCCTTCTATGCTCGTCCGGAACATGTGCTGATGGTCGATGCCCGCCTGCCCGGGCTGATCCGGCCCTCGGGGCAGATGGACCGCACCCATGCCCGCGAGCTGGCCGCGAAACGCGAGGCCGAGTGGATCTCGCTGCGCGAAAGCCCGGATGAAAGGAGGCTCGCATGAGCGGGAAAATTGTGCTTGTCACCGGCGCCGGATCAGGAATCGGGCAGGCGCTTGCGCTCGAGGCCGACCGGCTTGGGCATCGCCTGATACTTGTCGGCCGGCGCGAGGCCAGCTTGAGCGACACCGCCTCTGTGCTGTCACGCCGGGCCCGGATCGTGCCGGCAGACGTCACCACCCCTGACGGCCGGAATGCCATCCGCGACGCAGTGGCGGACGAGGGGCTGGACATTCTGGTCAACAATGCGGGACGGCTGGCCTCGGGCAGGCTCGAGGGGCTGAGCGATCGCGACCTTGCCGAACTGGTCGCGACCAATATCGCGGCCCCCGTCGCGCTGACCCGCGACCTTCTGCCCGCACTGGAAAAGCGGCGCGGACAAGTGGTGAATATCGGCTCGGTCTTCGGCGACATCGCCTTTCCCTATTTCGCGCTTTACTCGGCCAGCAAGTTCGCGCTGCGGGGCTTTTCCGATGCGCTGCGGCGCGAGCTTGCCCCGCGCGGCATCGGCGTCACCTATATCGCGCCGCGCGCGACCCGCACCGCCGCGACTGAAAGTTTCCGCGCCCTGATCGGGCCGATGGCCATGAGCCTTGACGATCCCGAGGCCGTCGCGCGGCATGCCTGGCGCGCCATTTCGGCCCGCAAGCGCGAGCAATTCCCGCCCAGCCGCGAGCGCTTCTTTGTCGCCCTGCAACGCCTGCGTCCGCAAATCATCGACCGGGCGCTGGCCGGGATGACGAGTGACCCCGCCGTGATCGCCGCCGCCCGACATGACGAAACCAGAGAAAAAGCATGAAATACAATATTCTTCGCCAAAGCGACTTTGGCGCGGGCCTGGACGATCCCGATCTTCTGGACGCCATCCGCGCCGATCTGACCAGCGATGGCTGGACGCTCCTGCGCGGCTTTCGGCCCGGCATGGCCCAATTCGCGGGCCTCGTCAGCGCGCTTTGTTCACGGGTGACCTTCGATCCGGCCCGCAATCATTCCAGCGACCACACCCAGATGGTGGATGCCGGGCTTGGCCCGATCGGGCTGCATATCGAGAATGGCAATACTCCTCGCTGCCCCGATATCGTGACCTTCTTCGCCGAACGCGCCGCCTTCGAGGGTTCGCAAACCACGATCTGCGACGGGGTGCAGGTCTGGGACAGCTTCGATGACGCCCGCAAGGCGCGCTGGTCGCAGAAGATGACGGTGGAACGCGTGCTGCCTGAATTGCTGTGGAAGCGCTACCTCGCAAATGAACATCCCGCGATCTCGCGCCCCGAAGAGGTGACGATGGCACATGTGCTGCAATTCCAGCAGGCCTTGCCGGGTCAGGGCTTCGATCTGCATGAAGACGGCTCGCTGACCTATCGGCTCAGCGTCGATCCGGTGCGCGCCTCGGCGTTCAGCGGCGGTATGGGCTTTGCCAATGCCGTCCTTGGCCCGTCGCATAATTACCAGCCGCCCCGCTACCGCCTGGCAGATGGCAGCGACGTGACACCCGACGAGATCGAGGAGATCCGCGCCCTCGCCGAAACCGTCACCCATGAGATCAACTGGCAGGACGGCGATATCGCGGTACTGGACAATACCCGCGTCATGCATGGCCGCCGGGCCATCGCCGATGCCGATCGCAACCTTTTCATCGGCATGGGTTCGCTTTGAACCAAGGGAGGATCAGATGAGAAACCAATCTGGCGCCGCAGCCATCCTGGCCGGCCTTCTTCTGGCCGGGGCCGCCGCCGCCGCGCCGACAGGCAGCGTGCCCGCATCCGGGCGCCTGACCTTCGACGTTATCCGCAAGGGCAAGGATATCGGCGATTACAGCCTGAGATTTCAGCAAGATCGAGATGAGGTGACAGTCAGTGTCAGGACCGATATCGCCGTCAAAGTCCCGGTCATCGGCGTCGCGGCATATCGCTTCGAGCAGACCAGCACCGAGAACTGGAGCGGCGGCAAGCTCCAAGGCCTCAGGTCCCGGACGAATGACAATGGCAAATCCTATGATATCAACATCGGCCCCAGCCCGCTGATTCCCGCGAGCCTTTGGAATGCCGAGATCGTCAAGCAGCGCAAGGTGCTGAACACGATCGATTCCAGCGCGGATTCGGTTGCGGTGCGCAATCTGGGCAGCGACAGCATCGCGACCGGCCATGGCAAGGTCAGCGCGACGCATTACGCGATCTCTGGCGGGTTGAACCGGGAGTTGTGGTTCGACGGCAAGGGACAGCTTGTCCATGTCCGCTTCGCCGCCGAGGACGGCTCGACCGTGGATTACGTCCTGCGCTGAATTTTCCGGCGCGACGTCCGGCCGTGTAAGCGGCGCGCAAGGTCGGCCTGTCATCAACAGAACTGTCACACCGCATTTCGTCAAAAGGAGATCATCATGCGGAAGATCCTGATCCTGACCATCGCCAGTCTCGTCGCCCTGCCTGCGCTCGCCGAAGAGCGCTGCAATGTGGACAAGGCGGAATGGCGCCCGGTCGAGGAACTCAAGGCCGAACTCGGAGCCAAGGGGTGGACCATCTCGAATGTCAAGGAAGAGGACGGCTGCTACGAGGTCTACGGCAAGGACGCGAATGGCAAGAAGGTCGAGATCTTCTTCGACCCGGCCACTTTCGAGGAGAAGGGGTCCGATGACTGACCCCGTGGAAGACGGCGAAATCCGGGTCTGGGATCCGTTCCTGCGCGTCTTCCACTGGTCGCTGGCCAGCCTGATCGGGCTGGCCTGGCTGACCGAGGACGGGCCGAAATCCCTGCATGAGGGTGCAGGCTATGTCATCGTCGCGCTTCTCGCCGCGCGCCTGGTCTGGGGCTTTGTCGGCCCCAAACACGCGCGTTTCAGCGATTTCCTGCGCGGTCCGGGCGTGGTCCTGGCGCATCTGCACGATCTCGCGCGGGGGCGCGAGCGGCGCTATCTGGGGCATAACCCGGCGGGGGGCTGGATGATCGTTGCGCTGATCGTGACGATCTCTGCCACGGCGCTGACCGGCTGGCTTCAGACCACGGATCGGTTCTGGGGTTCGACCATGATGGAGGAAACCCATGAATGCTTCGCAAGCCTGATCCTTGTCCTGCTGGCTGGTCATCTTTGCGGCGTCTTGGTCGAAAGTCTGCACCATCGCGAAAACCTCGTGCGGGCGATGATCACCGGAAGGAAACGTCCGCTTCCACCACTGGGGTCGGACGCGCATCCGGAAGGGGGCGCCCAATGACCCCGGCGCTGGCCCTCTCTTGACGGACCTTGCTGGAAACGACATGCTGGTGGGGCGGCACTTCTCTCGGCCCTCAGGTCCATTGACCCGATGGTCCGCCGTCTACAGGCCCATCAGCGCCAATGCCGCACGTCCATTCATGCCGTAGGGATTGCCGAGGGTGGCCCGCGTTTCATCGTGGTAAAGATATGGGCCCTGCAGCAGGGTCACCTGTTTTCCCGCAGCCCCGAGCGCGTCCGCGAATTCCGTTGCCTGGCGCTGAAATTCGGGCGTTTCCAACGTGCCATAGGTTACCACGACCGGCGCCATGATCTGGTCGAGATGGCGCTGCGGGCTCATCTCGTCCTCCATTCTGTCGGTGAAGGAGATGTAACTTCTGCGCCAGGATAGGCGAACCGGGGCAAGATCATACATCCCGCTCATGCACAGGCCGCCCTTCACGGCATCATCCGGCAGGTCATAGGCCGTCCAGTCAGTCGTCAGCGCAACGGCGGCCAGATGCCCGCCCGACGAATGCCCGCCGATATAGACCTTGCCCGGATCGCCGCCAAAGCTTTCCGCGTTGCGGATGACCCAGGCGATGCCCCGCCGCACCTGATCGGCCAGACGACCCAGATCGCCTGCGACTTGCCGGACATCGGAAAAATCCAGCGCAACAAAATGAGCCCCGCGATCCAGGAATGGCTCGGCCGCGAAACCTGACGAACTTGCATCCATGAAGCGCCAGGTTCCTCCGTGGATGAAGACGAAGATCGGCGCGCCCGTTGCCTCGGCCTTGTAGAGATCCAGCTGTTCAACTTGCGGCTCACCATAGGACGCGCGCTGCGGATAGCCCCGTCGCAATCTGAGATCATAGCTTTCCGCAGATAGCCTTCTGGCGACCACGTCGAGGTTAGGCTGGTAGGCTTCCTGCCGATAGGCAGCATCGAGTTCGACCTGGTCATAGTCCCGCCAGATCCTGGGTCCCTTCACGTGACCTTCGAGAGGCTTGCCACATTCCTGACCCAAAGCTGGGGCGGCCAGGACGCCTCCGGCGATGGTAAGCGCCATGCGGCGGGAATACGAATGGGACCTGCGAGACAGCATGGGGGTCTCCCTCGACCAGAAATAAGTCCGATGTCGATTGGTTCAGCCAGGGGCCGGGTCGTTATGAGCATCGGGACAGTGAATTCTACGTCGCGATGTCATGACCAACGACTATAGCACCACCGTAATGCAGATTCATTCCCCGTCTTTGCGATGCGCGAAGTTCCGGCGCTGAAAGGGCAGGGTGTTGGATGCCAGCACCGCGTAACCGGGGCAGCATCGCCGATGCTCAAACCCAATGTCCATGCATCTGGCTTGCGGGTTTCTTCGCAATTTAGCGCCAGCCTAAGCATTGATGTCCGATTTCATAATTTTCGGAATGAAGGGCTCTGCCTACACCTATGCGTAGGTTCAGCCGACGAATGACGCAAACAGGGATGCGCAGATGCAAATAGAGACAACCGACACGCTTGTTGTTGGGGCAGGACAGGCCGGGATCGCGATGAGCGAGCATCTTCTGGCCAGCGGCGTGCCGCATCTGGTGCTAGAGCGAGAACGCATCGCCGAACGCTGGCGCTCGGCGCGGTGGGATTCGCTGGTCGCAAATGGCCCCGCCTGGCACGATCGCTTCCCCGGAATGGAGTTTCCCCAGGCTGATCCAGATGCCTTCATCGCCAAGGACAAGGTCGCGGACTACTTTGTCGCCTATGCCGAGATGCTGAATGCGCCGGTGCGTTGCGGCGTCGAGGTGAAGGAAGTTCGGCGCAACAGCGGCAAGCCGGGTTTCACGGTCGAGACCTCGAAGGGCGTGATCGAGGCGCAGCGCGTCGTCGTCGCGACTGGCCCTTTCCAGATCCCGGTCATTCCGCCGATGATCCCCGAGGCGGCCGGCATCGCCCAGATGCATTCGAGCAGCTACCGCAATCCCGAAGATCTACCCGAAGGTGCGGTTCTGGTCATCGGCGCGGGCTCGTCGGGGGTGCAGATCGCAGATGAGCTGATGCGCGCGGGCAAGAAGGTCTATCTCTCGGTTGGCCCGCATGACCGCCCTCCACGCGCTTATCGCGGTCGCGATTTCTGCTGGTGGCTGGGCGTTCTTGGCAAATGGGACATGGCCGCGCCGCGTCCGGGAACCGAGCACGTGACCATCGCCGTCAGCGGCGCTTATGGCGGCCAGACGATCGATTTTCGCAAGCTGGGGAACCAGGGCATGACCCTGCTCGGCCGGACCGAAGGCTATGAAAGCGGCGTGTTGAAACTTGGCCAGGATCTGGCGCAGAATATCGCCAACGGTGACGCGAACCTGTACTCCCTCCTCGACGAGGCCGATGCCTACGTGACGCGCAACGGCCTTGACCTGCCGCTTGACCCCGAGGCGCGCCGCCGCGAGCCCGATCCCGACTGCCTGACAAAGCCGATCCTGTCGCTGGATCTCGCGGAAGCGGGCATCACACAGGTCATCTGGGCGACCGGCTTCGGCGTGGATTACAGCTGGCTCAAGCTCGATGCCTTGGACGAAAATGGCCGCCCCCGGCATCATCGTGGCGTCTCGGTCGAGCCGGGGATCTATTTCCTTGGTCTGCCCTGGCAATCGCGGCGCGGTTCCAGCTTCATCTGGGGTGTCTGGCACGATGCCAAGCATGTGGCCGAGCAGATCGGTATCCAGCGCAAATACATGGACCATCACGCCGAGCGTAGCCTGCCACAACGCGACGCGGCAGAATGAGCGCTTGCACCCAGCACCCTTAGGCTCATCCTCATCAAGGATGAGCCAGACTTTTCTTTTCCTGCCGCCGCGTGATGTGAAAATCCGCATAAGACCGCGGCAATTCGACGGAGACTCCGATGGCCCATACCCGCATCCGCAAGTTCAACACCAAGGAAACATATCCCGAGCAGAACCTCGACAACGACCTCTGCCAGGCTGTCGTGACCCAGGGCGGCAAGACCGTCTGGCTGCGCGGCCAATGCCCTCAGAATCTTGATGATGCGAAGAATATCGAAAGCCACGACCCGGTCGAGCAAACCCATAAGGTCATGCAGAACATCAAGCAGCTGATCGAGGAAGCCGGCGGCAGCATGGAGCATCTGGTCAAGGTCGTGGTCTATATCACCGATGTCCGCCACCGCGAGGCGGTCTATCGCACGATGGGCGAATACCTGAAGGGTGTGCATCCGGTTTCGACCGGTCTCGTCGTGCAAGCCCTGGCCCGTCCGGAATGGCTGGTCGAGATCGACGGCACCGCCGTCATTCCGGATTGATCGCATGACCTTCTCGATTGTCGCGCGCTGCCCCGAGACGGGCATGTTCGGGGTCGCCATCTCATCCTCGTCGCCGGCGGTCGCGGCGCGCTGCTCTTATGCCCGGGCAGGGGTGGGGGCGGTCGCATCGCAGAACGTCACCGACCCTTCGCTGGGGCCGCTGACGCTGGACCTGATGCAAGGCGGGCTGTCTGCCTCGGACGCCATTGCCAAGGTGCAAAGCCAGGGCCGGTTCATCGAATATCGTCAGGTTCTGGCTGTCGATGCCGAGGGCCGGACCGCGATCCATTCCGGGCCGAATTCGCTGGGCATCTGGACGCAGGCGCAGGCCGAGAACGTCGCCTCTGGCGGCAATCTTCTGGCAAATGACGGCGTGCCGCAGGCCATTGTCGATGGGTTTCGCGCCTCGACCGGCCATCTCGCTGACCGTCTGATCGCCGCAATGCGCGCGGGAATGGCAGCAGGTGGCGAGGCCGGGCCGGTCCATTCTGCGGGCCTCAAGATCGTGGACAAAGTCAGCTGGCCCGTCGTGGATCTGCGCTGCGACTGGACGGACGATTGCCCGATCGAAGCCATCGCCACACTTTGGGACATCTACAAACCGCAGCTTGACGCCTATGTCCAGCGCGCCCTCGACCCGCGCGCCGCGCCGTCTTATGGCGTGCCGGGCGACGAGTGAAAGGAAAGGGAGCACCATGCTGGACATGAGCCATCAGGATTGGAAAATCCGCGCCGCCGGACTGAGCTTTCGCAGCCGGGCCTTCATCGACGGCAAATTCGTCGATGCGGTCTCGGGCAAGACCTTCGACAGCATAAACCCGGCAACGGGTGAGGTGCTGGCACAGGTCGCCGAGGGTGACGCCGCCGATATCGACCATGCGGTGGCTGCCGGCCGCCGCGCCTTTGACGATGGCCGCTGGTCGCGCATGGCACCCGGCGCGCGCAAGGCGGTGATGCTGAAGCTTGCGGATCTGATCCGCGAGAACCTGCAAGAACTGGCGCTGCTGGACAGCCTCGACATGGGCAAGCTGGTCACCGATGCCGTCACCATCGACGCGCCGGGCTCCGCGCATTTCTTCCAATGGTATGCCGAGGCCATCGACAAGCTTTACGACGAGGTCGCCCCCACCGGCCCCGGTGATCTGGCGCTGGTCCGCCGCGTGCCGTTGGGCGTCGTCGGCGCGGTCGTGCCGTGGAACTTCCCGCTGGACATGGCGACGTGGAAATCCGCCGCCGCTTTGGCCGCCGGGAACTCGGTGGTGTTGAAACCCGCCGAGCAATCGCCGCTTTCCGCACTGCGTCTGGCGGAGCTGGCGGCCGAGGCAGGCGTGCCGGACGGCGTCTTCAATGTCGTGCCGGGATACGGCGCGACGGCGGGCCGCGCGCTTGGCCTGCATATGGATGTCGATTGCCTGGCCTTTACCGGTTCGACCGCCATCGGCAAGAAGTTCATGGAATATTCAGGCCAATCGAACCTCAAGCCGGTCTGGCCGGAAACGGGCGGGAAAAGCCCGAACATCGTCTTTGCCGATTGCGAGGATCTGGACGCCGCCGCCGACATGGCCGCATTCGGCATCTTCTTCAATCAGGGCGAGGTGTGTTCGGCCAATTCCCGGCTTTACGTCGAGCGCTCGATCCGCGACGTCTTCATCGAAAAGCTGGTCGCGCGCGCCGAGGCGATGCAGCCCGGCGATCCCCTCGACCCGGCTTCGAAAATGGGCGCGATCGTCGATGAGGCCCAGACCCAGGGCATCATGCGCTTTATCGAGGCGGGTAGGCAAAGCGCCCGGCTCGTCACCGGAGGCGAGCGCGTCCGGATCGAAGGCAAGGGCTGTTTCGTCCAGCCAACGATATTTGCCGACGTGACGCAGGACAATCCGCTTGCGCGCGACGAAATTTTTGGCCCGGTCCTTTCGGTCATCGCCTTCGACAGCGAGGATGAGGCGGTTAGACTGGCGAATGACTCGATTTATGGTCTTGCGGCCTCGGTCTGGACGGACAACCTGTCGCGCGCCTGCCGCGTCGCGGACCGGCTGCATGTCGGCACGGTCTCGGTGAACACGGTCGATGCGCTTTCCGCGCAGACGCCCTTCGGGGGTATGAAGCAATCGGGCTTCGGCCGCGACCTGTCGCTGCATTCGCTGGACAAATACACCGCGCTGAAGACGACCTGGATCAAGTACAGGCCCTGATCCGATCAGACGCCCGGCCGTTGGCCGGGCGTTTTCGCCCTATGCCGCCAGCATCGCTCGGGCGCATTTCTCGCCGATCATCATCGAGGGCGCGTTGGTATTGCCGCCGATCAGCGTCGGCATGACAGAGGCGTCCGCGACGCGCAGGTTCGCGATGCCATGCACCTTCATCGAAGCCGGGTCCGTGACCGCCAAGGCGTCGCGACCCATCCGCGCCGTGCCGACCGGATGATAGACGGTCAGCGCCTCGGCCCGTAGATAGGCGAGGATTTCATCGTCGCTTTGCACCTCGGGTCCGGGCAGAATCTCACGCCCCTTCAGCCCTGCCATGGGCGCTGCGGCAAAAATGCGGCGGGCAAGCTTGATCCCCTCGACCAGCACCTGCGCATCATCCCCGGCCGAGAAGAACCGGTGATCAATCTGCGGCGCGAAACCGTCGCCCGCGCGGGCAATGCGGATTTCGCCCACGGATTTCGGGCGCAGGACGCAGGTATGGACCGCGAACCCATGGCCCCATTCGACCAGCCGCCCGCGATGGCTGCGATAGCCCGGCACGAAATGGAACTGCACATCCGGCAAATCGCTCGCCAGCGGCGTGCGGGCAAAGCCGCCCGCGACCACATAATTTGTCGAAAGCTCGCCCTTGCGGTTCGCTGCGAACAGAAACGGCGAGGGCAAGAGGCGGCGCAGGTTCGGCAGCGAAAAGCCCAATGTGCGGGCGGAATCGCTGCGGACCGTAATCATGCCATCGACATGGTCGCGCAGGTTCTGGCCGACACCCGGCAGGTCATGCGCGACCTCGATCGCCGCCTCGCGCAGCGCCGAAGCCGGGCCGATCCCGGATGCCATCAGCGCCATCGGCGTGCCGATCGCGCCCGCGCTCAGAACCACCTCGCCTTCGCAGGCGACCTGCTGTGTCTGGCCGTCGCGCGTGATCTCGATCCCGGCTACACGGCCATCGGAAAGGATCAGTCGCCTGAGTTCTGCGCCGGTCCATACGGTCAGGTTCTGTCGGTGACGTACCGGCTCCAGAAAGGCGTTATAGGCCGAAAAGCGCAGCCCGTTTCTTTGCGTCACGTCATAGACGCCCAGCCCCAGTTGCGACGGGCCATTGAAGTCATTGTTGCGCGGCAGGCCAAGGGCTTCCCCCGCCGCGATGAAATCCTGGCAGACCGGGTTCGGATCGGTCGGGCGGCTGACGATCAACTCGCCCGTGTTGCCATGCAGCGCGGGGTCCTGTCCGTTCTGATTGCGCTCAAGGTCCTTGAACACCGGCAGGACATCATCCCAGCCCCAGCCCGCGCAGCCCAGATCGCGCCATTCATCGTAATCCTCCGCCGCGCCGCGGATATAAAGCATCGAGTTCATCGAGGATGACCCGCCCAGCATCCGCCCCCGATTGACCGGGATGCGGCGGTTGTTCAATTCCGGCTGGGGCGTTCCGGCATAGCCGTAATCGAAGCGCGGGCGGCCATACATCGCCAGAATCCCGGCCGGGACCTTGACGCGCAGATCGCGGTCGCCGCCTCCGGCCTCAATCACCAACACGCGATGCGCCGGGTTCTGGGACAGGCGGTTTGCCAGCACGCAGCCCGCCGAGCCCGCGCCGATGACAATATAGTCAAAGCTCTCCATCATGCCTCGGGGATCGAATGGGTGACGCGCCCGCCACAGATGGTCAGGGCGATCCTGGCGGCATCGGCGCGATCGGAAAGCCCCTCCAGCGCGCCTTCGATCAGCACCAGATCGGCGTCGAATCCCTCGCGCAGCGCGCCGCGCCGGTCCTCGCAGAAATCGGCGTAAGCGCCGCCTGAAGTATAGGCTGCAAGGCATTCCTCCAGCGTCAGGCGCTGATCGGGCAGGTCATCGGCCCAGGGCTGACGGGTCAGGGCGCAATGGATCGCGTAAAGCGGCGAGATGGGCGAGACCGGCCAGTCGGTCCCAAAGGCCAAGGTCACACCGCGATCCCGGATCATCCGCCACGGAAAGGCCGTAGGCCAGCGCGACTTGCCCATGATCGTCACCGTCGGTTCCAGCGGCAGGCCCGCCGAGCCCGGCGGATGCACCGGCTGCATGGACGCCACAATCCCCAAGGGGTCCAGCCGGTCCAGATCCTCGGGCGTGATCGTGTCGATGTGCTCGAGCCGGTGGCGGGCGTCGCGCGGGCCATTGGTCTTGGCCGCTGCTTCATAGGCGTCGATGGTCGCGCGCACCGCGCCGTCGCCCACGGCATGGGTCGCGATCTGCAGGCCGCGCCGGTCGGCCTCGACGCAGATGGCGGTGAAATTATCCAGATCGAAAAGCGGGGCCGAGCGGAAGCCGGGCCGGTCGGGATAATCCGTCACCGTCAGCGCGGTCCAGGTGTCGAAGACACCGTCGAGCAGCATCTTGATGCGGCCGAAACTCAGCCAGCCGGGAACCTCGGGGCCATAGGCGTCGAGCCGGTCGATGCCCTCGGGGCCATCCTCGCCCCCGAGGCGCAGTGGCAGGCTGACCCGGACGGGCATCTCGCCGGCCAGCGCCAACTCGCGCATCAGCCCTGCCTGGTATTCGTTGCCGTCCATGTTCACCGCCGAGGTGATGCCGTGGCGGGCGCA
This sequence comes from Paracoccus sp. MBLB3053, assembly GCF_031822435.1. NCBI lineage: Bacteria > Pseudomonadati > Pseudomonadota > Alphaproteobacteria > Rhodobacterales > Paracoccaceae > Paracoccus > Paracoccus aurantius. Next base: position 77,746 of record NZ_JAVQLW010000002.1, read on the forward strand.
GTAATCCCCGGCCAGGCGGATCACGTCGCGGTCATGGGCGCGCTCTTCCTCGGTGGGCGGCACGGCGGCGGGACGATAGGCGAGGCTGTCGCGCCCCTTCAGTATCGAGAGGTTGCGCACCCGCTTCATCGCCGCGAATTCGCGCAGCTCGCCCGTGGCCAGCCCATCCTCGCCCATGACGATCTCGGCACCGGGGCCGACATCCGCGCCCTGCAGGATGCCCGCAAGCTCAAGCGCGCGGGTATTGGCCCAAGCGCAATGCAGGTCGGTCGCAAGCAGGCAGATCGGGCGCTCGGCGCTGATCTGGTCCAGAAGATGGCGGTCTGGGCGGCGATCCTCGCCGAAGATGACGTAGTTCACCCCAAGGCCGAACAGGATCTCATCGCCCGGATTGGCGGCCATGAATTCCTCGAAGGCGGCCTTGGTCGCCTCGAACCCGAAGGTGCTGCCAAGGGGCAGCATCGACAGCGAGGCCCCGCCCATGAAGAGATGCAGGTGGCTTTCAACAAAACCCGGCAGCAGCTCGCGCCCGGCGGCGTCGATGACCCGGGTCTCGGGAGCGACATGCGCGCGAATGGCGGCGTCGTCGCCAAGGGCCAGGATGAGGCCATCGCGGGCCGCGATAGCGGTCGTTCCGGCAGGCGCGAATTGCGCGCGAATCCGCGCGTTCAGGATGACAAGATCAGCGGTCATGATGTTCCGAAAAGGTTTGCGGGGGCCGAAGCCCCCGCGTCAAGGTTATTGCAGAAGCTGGGTCCAGACCTTGGTGACAAGGTCCTGGGCCGCGGGCGAGCAGGTGCGCGAGAATTCGACCGGCACGTCGGGGTAAAGCTCGGGTGCTTTCTCCTTGGTGTAGACGACCTGCTCGGGGATCACCTTCATCGGCGACGAGTGTGCGTAGAAGTTCATCTGCGCGGTCGCGTTCTCTGGCGTCGACATGAATTCGATGAACTTGATGGCGTTTTCGCGGTTCGGAGCACCCTTCGGGATCACCATGCTGTCGATCCAGCCGACCAGGCCTTCCTTGGGCATGGCGTAATCAAGCTTCGCGCCGCCCATGCGGGCCTTGAGTTCCTCGCCGTCCCACCAGAAATGTGCCGCGACCTCGCCCGAGGCCAGGCGGCTGTCGATATTGTCCGAGGAATAGACGGCAACCGCCGGCTTCTGTGCTGCCAGCAGGTCGAGAACCTTCTTCATCTCGGATGGATCTTCCGAGCAGAACGGAACGCCGAGGTAAAGCTGGGCCGCCCCGACCACCTCGTCGGGATAGGACAGCATGGCAATCTTGCCCGCCAGTTCGCCATCGGGTTCAAAGAAGTATTTCAGGCTGTCCAGCGGTCCCTTGTACTGATCCGTATTCACTGCAAAGCCCGCGGTGCCATAGGCGACGGGAACCGAGTATTCCTGCGTCTCGTCCCACCACTGGTTGCGCCAGCGCTCGTCGATATTGTCAAAGGCTTTCAGCTTGTTCGCGCCGTAATTCTCGATCAGGCCTTCGTCGATCATGATGCGCAGGAAATGCTGCGAGGGGGTCGAGATGTCATAGCCCGAGGCACCCGCCTGCAGCTTTGTCAGCAGATCCTCGTTCGAGGTATAGCCGTCGACGCTGACCTGAACGTCGTTCTCCTTCGAGAACTTCTCGATCAATTCGGGATCGATCGAATCCGACCAGACATACAGGTTCAGCTTGCCCTCGGCCTGCGCGGCCGAAGCCAGAGCCATCCCCATGGCGGTGGCAAGAAGGTATTTTTTCATTTCAACTCTCCTGTTGGCTTTTCTTTTTTGGGTTAACTGTTTTCGCGACCGCCGCGTGCCGCGACCAGCAGCGCCACCGTCGCGAGAACCAGCGAGGCAAGGATCAATAGCGACGCGATGGCATTCAGTTCGGGCGAGGTGCCGGAACGGATCAGCGAGAAGATATAGACGGGCAGGGTAGTCGTGCCGCCCGAGCTGAGCATGTTCGAGGTGATGAAATCGTCCATTGAAATCAGGAAGGCCAGCATTGCCCCGGAAAACAGGCCGGGCAGGATCAAGGGCAGGGTAACGCGGCGGAAGGTGGTCCAGCGCGTGGCGTAAAGATCGGCCGCGGCCTCTTCGTAATCCATCGACATCCCCTGCAGGCGGGCCCTGATCGGCAGGAAGGCGAAGGGCGTGCAGAATGCCGAATGGGCAATGGCCAGCTTCAGCAAACCGTTCTGAACGCCCAGCAGCGAGAAGAGGATCAGCGTGGCGACGGCCAGCACGATCTCGGGCAGCAGAAGCGGCAGGTTGACCACTGTTTCAGAGAGTTTGCGGAAACGGACATTCTTGCCCCGCATGATCGCGAGCGCCGCCAGCAGCGCCACGGTGGTTGCGAACATGGTCGCGATGGCTGCGACCAGGAGCGAGGTCTTCAGCGCATTCATCAGGGCCGTGTTGTTCAGCGCCGAGCCATACCATTTGAGGGAAAACTGGGTCCAGACGCCGGTGATCTTGTTGTCGTTGAAGGAATAGACCACCACCACGACAAGCGGCAGATAGAGGTAGAGGAAGAAAAGGACGCTGAGCGGCCGCAGCCCCGGATAGCGTTTGACGTCGTGATGGGCGCTCATGTGGTGGCTCCCTTGGCAGTGGCGCGGCGGGCGGTAAGGATCAGGACGATGACAACGAAGGCAAGAAGCGTCATCGCGATGGCGGCACCGAAGGGCCAGTTCCGCCCGCCGCCGAATTGCAGCTGGATCAGAGAGCCCATCATCATCTGCTTACCACCGCCCATCAGCGTGGGCTCAAGCACGGCGCCAAGGGCAGGGACGAAAACCAGTATCGCGCCTGAAATGATGCCCGGCGCCGCCAGCGGCAGGATCACCCGGCGGAGTGTCACCCAGCGATTGCCATAAAGATCATGGGCGGCTTCGATCAGCGTGCCATCCAGCTTCTCGATCGAGGCAAAGACCGGCAGCACCATGAGCGGCATGTAGCTATAGACCATGGCCGCGAGCGTCGCGCCGTCGTTATACATGAAACTGAGGCCCGCAGGCGCGCCGAAGAATTCCACGAAGCGCGGGAGCGGCCCGTCGCGTCCCAGAATGATCATCCAGGCGTAGACGCGCAGGATCATCGACACCCAGAAGGGCAGGGTAACGAGATACACCAGAGCCGCCTTGCGCGCGGGGGGCTGATTGGCGATGAAATAGGCCATCGGCACGGCCAACACGAGGCAGAGCAGCGTCGTGGTCAGCGCAAGGCCGAGCGTGCGCAGGATGATCGAAAGATATTGCGGCGTGAATTCCAGTTCACCGCTCCATCCCTCATTGAAAAGGATCTGGCGATAACCGGTCAGGTCGAACCCCCAGTCGAAGCCGCCATAGGCGCCACGCGAGGCGACCGAGACGGCCGCGATAATGATCATCGGGACCAGTAGCGCGAATGCCATCAAGAGCCAGGATGGCAGGAGCCCCCAGAAGGGCAGATTGCGCCAGAAGCCGCGACCAGCGGGAGGATGGGACGGCTCTTGCATGGGCAGGCCGTGGTGCGTGGCATCGCTCATGATGCAAGTACCCGCGCCGAGGCCCTGGCGAAGCCGACGGGGACGGTGCTGCCCACCGCGATCGCATCGCCCTCGCGCGAGGCATTGCGGCGAGAAGCGCGAAATTCGACGCCATTCGCGGCCAGCAGGTAGTGGGTATAGCCGCCCATGTAATTCTTGTTCACGACCTGGGCCGAGAAGGCGGAGTCCTGCGCTTGGTCGCCGAGATTGATCTTTTCGGGGCGGATGGACAGCGTGCCACGCCCTTGCAGCGTGTCGCGAGGGGCCGGGACGGTAATGACCTGTCCGAACGGCGTGCGGATCGTCGCGTTTCCGGAAGCGGTTTCCAGCACGTCGACCTCAAGGAAATTGGTCTCGCCCACGAAATCCGCGACGAAGCGGTTCACAGGCTCTTCGTAGATCTCGGTCGGGGTGCCCAGTTGTTGTACCTCTCCGCTGCCCAGCACGGCGATGCGGTCGGACATGTCCAGGGCCTCTTCCTGGTCATGGGTGACAAAGACAAAGGTGATGCCGGTATCGCGTTGCAGGTTACGCAGCTCGTCGCGCATCGCCTGGCGCAGCTTCAGATCCAGTGCCGACAGTGGCTCATCAAGCAGCAGCACCTCGGGCTCGGGGGCAAGCGCGCGGGCCAGCGCGACGCGCTGGCGCTGGCCACCCGAAAGCTGCGCGGGCTTGCGCTTGGCAAAGGCCGACATGTGAACGCGCTCCAGCATCTCGCCGACGCGGGCGCGGATCCGGGCGCGCTCCCAGCCCAGGTTTTCCAGCCCGAAGGCCACATTCTGCTCCAGCGTCATATGCGGGAAAAGCGCATAGCTTTGAAAGACCGTGTTCACCCGGCGCTTGTGCGGCGGGATGTTCACCAGCTCCTGCCCCTTGAGCAGAATGGTGCCCCTGTCGGGCGTCTCGAAACCAGCGAGCATTCGCAAGAGCGTCGTCTTGCCGCAACCCGAGGGGCCGAGCATGGTGAAGAATTCGTTGTTGCGGATGGTGAAGCTGATCGATTTCAGCGCCTGATATGTTCCGAAATTCTTCGAGACATCTATGACGTCGACGGCGTTAGTCTGGCTCATCTGGCGACCTTGAGTAGCTTGAGGGGGCGCCGAAGCGATGCGGCGAGTGGGACCGATGCCCGAGCGGACCGCAAGGCGGCCACGGCGCAGCGTCCAGTAATATGATCGGGCAAGGGTTCCATAAGGTCTCATAAAAAGAAGAAAGCCCGCTTGCCATAAATGAGAAGTTTCAAAACCCTTGCTTAGGGTCAGGCGAAGAAGTTGAAAACGCACGACAAGTTAAAAATCGACCCTGCGGAGTCCGCGTTGTTGCTTGAAAAAAGGGCAAACTGCCCCGATCCTGCACAAACTGGTTGGCGCTGCTTTTGCCGGGCTAGGAACTCCCAGAGCGCTCGTGTAAGCGAAAGCCCTTTCCGAGGTTAGTGTTCGAGGCCTTCATGCCGCTCCGTTACACACTGAGACAGCTTGAGTATTTTGTGGCCGTGGGCACGACCGGGAGCATTGCTGCCGCCTCGCAGCAGGTGAATGTTTCCTCTCCGTCCATCTCGACGGGGATTTCGCAGCTTGAAGAAGAGTTGGGCGTCCAGCTTTTCGTGCGCCACCATGCCCAGGGGCTGACACCGACGGTCGCCGGTCGCAAATTGCTCGATCATGCCCAGATGGTGCTGCGCCAGGCGGCAGGGCTGCGCGACCTTGCGGGGGATCTGTCGGGCACGATCCGTGGACCTTTGGCACTCGGCTGTCTAAGCACCTTTGCCCAGATCGTTCTGCCGGGGCTGCGCCGCAGTTTTGTCGAACTCCATGACGAGGTCCGGATCAGCCAGCTCGAAGCGGATCAATCCGAGCTTTTTTCGCTGCTGCGCCAGGCCAAGATCGAAATGGCTCTGACCTATGATCTGGATCTGCCCCGCGATCTGCCTTTCGTGCCGATGATCGAACTGCCACCCATCGTCGCCATGAGCGAGGATCACCCGCTGGCGGGGGGCACATCGGTAACCATCGAGCAGCTTGCCCCCCATCCGATGGTGTTGCTGGATCTGCCCCATAGTGCGGATTATTTCCTGTCCTTCTTCGTCAATGCGGGATTGCGCGCCAATATCACCGAGCGCACCCGCGACATGGCCGTGATGCGTGGGCTTGTCGCGAATGGATTTGGTTACTCCATCGTGAATGTCCGTCCCTTTGCCGACCGTGCGCCGGACGGCAAGCCATTGCGGTTCCTGCCATTGGCGGGCAATCAGCGTCCGATGAAGCTAGGACTGCTGATGGCCTCGGCAACGGATCGGACACAACTTCACAAGGCCTTTCTGGCCTATGCGCGATCCTGGATCGAAGAGCGCAAGGGCCTGCTTTCGGGCGCTTCCGCGCGGGTCGATTAGGCTAACCCGAAGCGGGGCTTTCGGAAGCGCGAATTTTCATCTTTGCCGCTCCAGCTATGGTGACAGGACTTCAAAGGAGGCTGGATTGCGCGATCCCCGTTACGATATTCTGTTCGAACCCATGCAGATTGGTCCGGTCACGGCCAAGAACCGCTTCTACCAGGTTCCCCATTGCAATGGCGGCGGATATCGTGATCCCTCGGCCGCCGCCGCGATGCGCGGCATCAAGGCCGAAGGCGGCTGGGGCGTGATCTTCACCGAGCAGTGCGAGATGCACCACACCTCGGAAATCACCCCCTTCATCGAGCTGCGCCTGTGGGAAGATCAGGACATCCCGGCCTTGCGCCGCATGTCCGAAAAGATGAAGACCCATGGCGCACTGGCCGGGATCCAGCTGGCCTATTCGGGCATCAACGGGCCGAACCTTTACACCAAGGAAGTGCCGCTGGCCCCCTCGGCCCTGCCGATCCGCACCTTCACCAATGACCCGGTCCAGGCCCGCGCGCTTTCCAAATCCGAGATCCGTGACCTGCGCCGCTGGTTCGTGAACGCGGCCAAGCGCTCGAAACTGGCTGGCTTCGACCTGATCTGCCTTTACGGCGCGCATGGCTTCGGCATCTTCCAGCATTTCCTGAGCCGCGCCACGAACCAGCGGACGGACGAATATGGCGGCAGCCTGGAAAACCGCTCGCGCTTCGTGAACGAGGTTATTGCCGACATGCGCGACGCGGTTGGCGACACGATGGGCATCACGTTGCGCGTCAGCCTTGACGAAACCATCGGCGAGCTTGGCTTCTCGAACAACGAAGTCCGCGAATTCATCGAGATGAACCGCAACCTGCCCGACCTGTGGGACCTCGCCCAGGGCACCTGGGAAGACTGCTCGGGCACCACGCGCTTCAAGGAAGAGGCCGCGCAGGAACAGCTGGTCACGGGCATCCGCGAGCTTTCCGACCGCCCGGTCGTCGGCGTCGGCCGTTTCACCTCGCCCGATGTCATGGTGCGGATGATCAAGTCGGGCACGCTGGATTTCATCGGCTGCGCCCGCCCCTCGATCGCCGATCCATTCCTGCCCAAGAAGGTCGAGGAAGGCCGCATCGAGGACATCCGCGAATGCATCGGCTGCAATATCTGCGTCACCGGCGACATGACCATGTCGATCAGCCGTTGCACCCAGAACCCCACCTTCATGGAAGAATGGCGCAAGGGCTGGCACCCGGAAAAGATGAACGCCAAGGGCAGCAGCGACAACGTGCTGATTGTGGGTTCCGGTCCAGCCGGACTTGAGGCCGCATGGGCGCTGTCGCGTCGCGGCTATGACGTGGCGCTGGCCGAGGCCCGCACCGAGTTGGGCGGCCGTGTTTCCCGCGAAAGCCGCCTGCCGGGCCTGTCGGCCTGGGGCCGCGTCCGCGACTACCGCACCTATCAGCTGAGCCAGCGCAGCAATGTCGAGACCTATCTCGACAGCCGCCTGACGGCCGATGACATCCTGGAATTCGGCTTCCAGAACATTGCCATCGCGACCGGGGCAACCTGGCGCCGCGACGGCGTCGCCCGCCAGCACGTCGTGCCGATGAAGATCGATGCCGCGGCCAAGATCTACACCCCGGACGACCTGATGGACGGCAATGTCCCGGGCGGCAATATCGTGATCTTCGATGATGACCACTATTACATGGGCGGTGTCCTGGCCGAGCTCCTGGTCCAAAAGGGCGCCAAGGTCACGCTGATCACGCCCTCGGCCTATGTCTCGGACTGGACAAACAACACGCTGGAACAGGCGACGATCCACCGCAAGCTCGACGCGCTTGGCGTCGATATCGTCCTGAACCGCGGCGTTGCCGAGATTGCTGCCGATCACGTGGTTTCGGATTGCGTCTATACCGGCAAGACCCAGACCCATGCCGCCGATGCCGTGGTGATCGTCGCCGCCCGCGAGGCCAATGACCAGCTGTTCCACGACCTGTTGGCGCGGCAAGAGGAATGGGCCGATGCCGGCATCCGTTCGGTCAAGGTCTTTGGCGACGCCGAGACGGCGGGCCCGATCGCCTGGGCGACCTATGCCGGCCACCGTTATGCCCGGGAACTCGACGGCGAACCTATCGGGGATGCTTTGCCCTTCCGCCGCGAGATCACTGAGCTTGCGCCGGAACTCGCCCCAGAAATTGCCCCGGAACTTGTCGCGGAATGAACGCCCCCTATCCCGCCACGCTCGAAATCCTGGACAGGCTGGTGGCCTTCCCGACGGTCAGCGCCGAGAGCAATCTTGGCCTGATCGGCTATGCCGAGGACCTGCTGAAGACCGCGGGCTTCCAGACGTATCGGCTGCCCGCGTCCTGCGGGCGGAAGGCCGGGCTTCTGGCCCGAAGGGGCGGCGAGGGACCCGGGGGCGTGATGCTTTCGGCCCATAGCGATGTGGTTCCGGTCGCAGGCCAATCCTGGAGCCGCGATCCCTTCGCGCTGACCCAGGATGGAGAGCGGCTCTACGGGCGCGGCACCACGGATATGAAGGGATTTCTGGCCTCGATGCTGTCGCTGGCACAGCGGATGGGGGATCAGTCCCTTGCCGCGCCCTTGATGCTGGCGATTTCCTATGATGAGGAAGTCGGCTGCCGGGGCATTCAGGAGATGTTGCCAGGCATCGAGGCGCTTGGCTGGCAGCCGGAGCTTTGCATCGTGGGCGAGCCGACCGGCATGCGCCCGGCCATCGGACACAAGGGCAAGGCGGCAATGGTCGCGACTTGCCACGGCGAGGCGGGACATTCTGCCCAGGCCCCTCAATTCGTCAATGCCCTGCATTTGGCGGCCGATTTCATCTGCGCCCTGCGTGATATCCAGTCGGATTACGCGCTCTCACCGGTGTTCGACGCCAGCTACGACATTCCCTATTCGACAGTGCATGTCGGCAAGATGGCTGGGGGGCAGGCGCTGAACATCGTGCCCGAACATGCACGGATTGATTTTGAGCTCCGGCACCTCCCGGGCGACGGAATTCAAGCATTTCTCGAAGCGATCCGCGGCAAGGCCAACCAGATCGTGCGCGCGCTGCCCCAGGCTGATACGCGTGCTTCGATCGAGATCGATTTGACCAATGCCTATCCGGGGCTGGATATTCCGGCCAATGATCCGATCGTGAAACGGGTAGCCGGTCTTTGCGGCTCGGATCAGGTGACCAAGGTCGGCTATGGAACCGAGGCCGGTTACTTTGCCCAACTTGGTATTCCGACCGTGGTTTGCGGGCCGGGCGACATGGCCGAGCAGGGGCATATGCCGGATGAATTCCTGGCTCTGTCGCAACTGGCGCTTTGCGATCAGATGATGGACCGATTGGCCCGGGTTCAAACAGCATAGCGGCGACACTGGATCGCATGGCGTTCTGCTGACCGGTCGGCATATCCTTGCGCCTGTCAATCGTTCCTGCATCGCAGCAATGCGACATGAACGGACAAAAGGGCTTGTCAGGCTTGATCGGGTTCTGACGGTTGATCCAGTTGACGGGGTCCGTAGACCTTGCTTCTGCCGGTGCGGGACATTTCCGGAAGACAGGGCGAGCCATGGACCTGTCCGAGCTTCTGGCCAAGCACGATCAGAGAGACCTGCCCCCGCCGCATAGCTGAAGCTGGGGTTGCAGTCGAATCATCGTAGGGAAGAAGGATGTTGACGGGTTGGCGCAAACGGGGAATCGAGAGCGCGCTTTCCATCCCGGTTCGATTTTCACGGCTTCCTCGCGGCCCGCAAAACATCCGAGCAGGCCTTGGTGGCGGTCATCCAGCGTGAGGCAGGTCGCCATCGGTCCCAGACCGGTGTCGAACTGGATCGGTGGGGTGTCGACGCTTCAAAAGTGGCCGTTCGCCATCAGGCCAGGATCCATGCCGACTTCGATGGCTCGCTCTGGCTTGATGCCACCTATCTCGCGTGGCGCCCGGGCAGTTGGATCGTCCCGGTTGGCCATACTCGTCAAGACCGCCTATGCCGAAGGGCGGCGGAAGAACATCGGTCCGGGCATCAGCCCTTCACAGCCGTCGGCACGGGGTCGTTCAACGAACGCCCGCCTTGTCCCTTCGGTATGCGAAGCGTCCTGCTTATGCTGGCATCGAGTTACTGTCGGACGCTTTCGCCACTTCGTAACTGTCTTGGGTTTAATACCCATTTCGCGGCTCATCGCTGCGGTCGAAGCCTCAGATCATCCTTCCGATCGGAAGAAGGGACCGCAGCATAGAATCGTGGGATCAAATCCGCCAGGAACTCCGATAGATTCGGGCGAGCTGCGTGTTCGACCATATTCTTATTCTGGCTCAGACTGCTCGTCCCTGTCCCCGCCTGCTCGCGGCGCGGCAAATTTCAACTGCCCAAAAATCAATCGCGCGAGGTTCTTTGCGAACGGTCAAAGCACCGCACCGGTCATCCCGGATAATGACGGTGACACACCGTCGGTTATTGATTTGACGAATCAAATTTCACTGCTCGACAGTTCATGATGAGTGGCTGCCACTCACCCGGTTCATCATTGAAATTTTTCACGATTGCGTAAGGGTGTGAATGAAACCTGTTGGCTCTCGCGCATTTCCGCTCGCTGCGGCAATGCTGTTCCTTCTGGGGCAGGCCTATTTGATCCCCAAGGTTTTCAACTCGACAGACGGGCTGGATTTTCGGTTGATCTGGCTTTCGGGGAAATTATGGGCTCAAGGCATCGACCCCTATTCTTCCGAATTCGAAATAGCCTACGCCCGGATTTTCGGAAGCGGCCCGGAAAGCCATTTTTGGGTTTATCCGCCGTCCTGGCATCCATTCGCTGCGATCTTGTCATCTTTCGAATTCGGTCGGGCGGTTCAGATCTGGAACCTCTTCAACCTGTCGCTCCTGCATGGAGCATCCCTGCTGGCGGCTTTGGCGCTTCGTCCAGCGGGCGGCAGTTCGATGCTTGCACTTTATCTCATGCTTGTGGGCGTCGGTAGCCTCATGCAAGCGACGCCGGTCGCTCTGTCGATCGGTCAAACCTCGTTCATCCTGTATTTTTCCATCGCCCTCTTTGCCCTCAGTCTTCGCAAGGGCAGCATGGTGCTGATGATGGCCGCGATCATGATGGCCGGGTTCAAGCCAAGCATTGGTGCCGTCCTGTTCGTGGCTGCTCTCGCCCGTCCCGAGTTGCGTCTTGGCGCGCTCTTCGCAGTCCTGGCGCATCTCGCGGTTGCCGTAATCTCGGGGGTAAGCCATGGATTTGCGCGAGACTTTTATGGGTTTCTGTCGGCGCTTGCTCGATATTCAGACGAGGGAGGCCCGGCCAATGCGCCGCAAAACCTTGTCGGCATAACCCAGATTTTTGATCTTTTCGGAGGCCACGTCAGCGGCTTCCTCTTGATCGGCCTCGCTGGAGCGCTGGGGTTCGCAACAATCCGTTTCGTCGCGGATTTCGGTCGCTCGGTCCTGGCGATATGTGCCGTGATCGGCCTGCTGGTGGTGCCGCTTCACACCTATGATCTGACCTTTACCGTACTTGTACTGGGCGTTGCTGTTTCGACTTGGCCATCGCGATATTGCATTCTTGCAAGCGCAGGTTTTCTGCTTTTGTTCCGTCCAGAAAACTTTGCCCAGCTGTCGGGTGTCATGAACCCGGATGGAAGCATCTTCCCTGGAAGCCTGCTCGCGACAATCGGGCTGATCTGCGTCGCACTGGCCTCGGTCATCGGCCGGCGGCAGGTTGAGCATTATCACCAAAAAGCGGAAATATCATGAAAATCCATGATCTGCTCTGCCTGCACCTGCCAAGTCGGCCTTCAATCCATTGTCGCTGATCTAGACGGCCGCTTTGTGCGATCACCACGCGCGAGCAATGCTGCCTTTTGATGGCCTATTCCGATCGAGCGACGTCTTGGCTCGTCTTGATTTGCCGCCGTACCATCCGGTTCGTGCAGCGCCGCATTTTTCGATCGACGACCGCAACAGGTATCGCGGACTGACGTCTGCAATGCGCCAAGGGCCTTGAACTGGCGGCGTCTTGATGGCGGGTGCCTTCTGCCAGATACCTAGCTGCTTTCCGTGGAACCAGGCGCAAGACCAACTTGGGTCGCATGATCTGTTTGTGGCGGCGGCAGGTTCGCGACTCTCAATCCAGCCGCCAACATGCGTTGCGCGCCTAGCCAGGCTTCCTCGATGACCAATGCATGAGTGACATCGTCGATACCCTCGGCAAGAGCTGCCTCGACGACCTGCGCCGCATGTGCGGCATCCAGCGACGATGCGGGGAGAAAATGGCGGCTCAGACCGACCGACTGGAAAAAGCATTCCACCTTCTTGTCCCAGCCCAAGCCAACGATGGGCAGCGCGTAGGAATAGCCGACGATGCAGGCATGAAGCCGATGCGCGACCACTGCCCGGAAGCCGCCAATCATTTGCGCCAGTTCAATGGGACGCGTGGGAGCGTCAAGGAACTGGATTTCCGCCCGACGGGCCAATGGCTCACGTTTCGCCAATTCGTCCAGGATCGCCTTGTCTTCAGCGGCGCCATTGCAGAACAACCCGACGCGATGGCCGCTATCGGCAAGCCTGATCGCCAACTCGCCGAAGAAGTCGATCGTTGCGTCGATCTGCACGTTGGCTTCGCCATGATAGGTCAGGATTGCGGGTGACATGACGCCGATGCCGATCAGTGACGACGGCTTCCCCTGACCATAGCAGGCCCTTGCCAGGAGCCCGGGATCGCGCGTCAATTCTGCTGTCGGAAGATTCTCGTACTGGGTCGCCATTTGCTCGTTCCAGGAGGCCAGGGACATCTTGTCCCGCAACCCAGCGAAGCGCAGATCGCATTGGGCCAGTTCACCAAAAAGCTGGGCGCCGCGCGCCGACCAATTTCGCGACACCCCCGCCGCGTAGACGACTGTGGGGGTGTTGCAGGCGCGCAGGATGCGGCTGGCACCCGCGATCTTCATGCAGAAATTGAGATCAGCGTCGGAAAAGATTTGCCCCCCGCCCAAAATGGCAAGATCCGCTTGCTTCACCTCGGCCTTCCAATCTGCGGCCACCCGAGCCATCAGCCTTCGAAGACGCGCAACCACGAGGCGTTGACGCACGAACCGAGGCAGCCTGCTCAGCAGATTGATGAGCAGCATGCGGTTGCGCACCGTCACCTCGCCAAAATCTGTGCGTCCGGAAAGATCGACAGCCGAGAATTCCGCTGCGGGGCAAAGGCTTCGGAGCGCGTGGGCGAGGCAGTCAGAAATCACCCCATCGCCCAGGTTCGGGCTGTAGGGCACGGCAAATTGCACGATCCTGAACCTTTTTCGCGCTCGGCCTGAACCGGCTCTTCGCGCGCCATAATCTGCAGAATCCATGGTGATGCTCTCTGGCCGGATAACAGGTCGAGGCGGATCGATACCGATCATGGGTATCGAATGGAGACCTGTCTAGGCTGCTACGCGCACCGATCCCCGTTCATTCGTTCGGTGCGCGGAAAACAGACACGGCCATGTCGCAAGATCACGAACGGAGCTAGGTCATGTTGGTCGATGAAGACCGAGAGAGCTTCGGCGATCTTGTCGTGCCGGGTGGCGCGCGTTCTTCAGCTTGCTGAAGCGTCGCCCGACAAGGTTACGCAGTTGCTAGCGCGGTCGGTCGACCGCGACGCACAGCTTGCGGGAGTTCCGCATATCGTCAGGGTCAGGGCCGCAGTCGGTCAGCGGAACGTGAGGATCGGGGGCCGACGCTCGACCACTTGCCGAATTCGTCCGGCAGGGCCCGCAATCGAGATCCTGTGGGTGCGATCCGGAAAAGGCCACCCGAGACAAGATCGTGGTTCAGGGGCTTGCGGCCGATCGGGGCGCGGCCGGCCAAGATGAAGCGCCCAAGCAACGCCCATTCCGCGGCCGAGATGAGGTGTCATGCCAAGCTGATCTCCATCGCAGATACCAACCCTGACTCGCGCTTGGCCGCCGCAGCGATCCCCTTTGTCAGAACGACCACGGTGTCACCGGCTGCGGGAATGCGCAGATCGCCCGTCAGGACAAAGGGGTCGTCCCCCCGCGTTCGCCGCGGAACCGCATCATTCATCCTTCATGCGTGCGTTCGCCGACCCCCAACCGTCCCGCCATACGCACCAGGTCCGCCAAGGTGCGCGCCTCCATCTTCTTCATGGCCGAGGCACGATACAGTTTCACGGTGATTTCGCTCAGGCCCAGCTCATAGGCGGCCTGCTTGTTCAAAAGCCCTGCCGTGATCAGACCCATCACCTGCCGTTCACGCTCGGACAAGGCATTGTAGCGATCGCTCAGGCCCGAGGCCTCGTTTTCAGCGTCGCGGCGCAGCCGATCACGGGTAATCGCGTCACTGACCGCGTCGAGCAGGTCCTGATCGCGAAAGGGTTTGCTCAGGAAGTCGACCGCCCCTGCCTTCATCGCGCGGACCGACATGGGCACGTCTCCATAGCCCGTCATGATAATGACCGGCAGGCGAATTCCGAGATGCTCCAGCCGGGTCTGGAAATCGAGGCCGCTTGCGCCTTGCAGCCGCACGTCGAGCAGCAGGCATGAGGGGACATCGGGCAGGGGCTCAGCAAGGAAGCTTTCGGTGCTGGCATGGCAATGGCTGCGAAACCCGACCGAGCGCAGCAAGGTGTCGATCGCTCCGCGCAGCAACGCGTCATCATCGATCACATGAACCGCGGATTGCTGGTCTGACATGCCAACCTCATCCATTACGGGCAAAGAGGATACGCAAGAAGAACCGGCATGTCATATTGAATTTCTGCCCAGATCATTGCGCCCGACCGCCCGACCGACGCATCGCAGCAGGTCCTGATCGTCGAAGGGTTTGCGCAGGAAACAAACCGCCCCTGCAAGCATGACCTGTTCGCGCAGGCTGGGCTGGGGATAAGCCGTCATGATCAGCACCGGTATCGCTGGATGCGCGACCCGCAGGTGAAGTTGAAGGTCAAGCCCGCTCAGCCCCGGCAATTGAATGTCGGTCAGCAAGCAATGCGGGACAGAGGAGCCCAGACTTTCCAAGAATGCCTCGGCTCTGTCGTAAAGCGTGACGTGGTAATCCTCCGAGCGAAGCAGGCTCGAAAGGCCACGCCGGATCGCATCGTCGTCATCGACGATGGCTATGTGCGGACCTGCGTCCATGCTTGCTATGTCGCCCCCTTCCGTGTGACCCCATGCAGCGGGTCCACCGCAAGCCTGTCAACCGTGCGGGGCCATTGCTGCCAAGGGCCTGGTTCCAAAACTGTTGTCGAAACCCGAGCAGGGCAATTATACTTTGGTTCAGTCGCCCAATTCGGCAGCTCTGGAGCATGCGCGAGCGGTCAATCGGCGGCTCCAATGTGCCAGTCTCGGGGCAGGTCGATGCGTCAGGTTTTCACTCTCTGGCCGACAGAGGGCCATGCGGCCCCGCAGCGCAGGATCGCGCCGGACGGGCTTCCGGCATGGGCCAGCGACCCTGGCCCTGCCGCGCAGACCCTGCGCTGGACGCGACAGGATTGGCTGTTTCTCGGCCTTGCCGCCCTCCCGGTTCTGGCATTGGGTCTGCTGGTCGCGGAGGGCGTTCACCTAAGCCTCGCCTCGGTCCTGATCTGCAGCTTTGCGATCGGGCTTGCCGCCTTTGCCATCAGCACCCATCGCCGCCAGATCTCGGCGCTGCAGGGGGAACTGGCGGATGCGCGGCGCTGGAACGACACCTTGTTCCAGCGCAGCGGCATCTCACTTTGGCGGGAGGATTGGTCGCATGCCCGAGATGCCGTTGAGGATTTGATGCGGCGCGGCATACGTGACATGCAGTCCCATTTTGCTGCCCATCCTGATGAGCTTCGCGCGATCCGGCGCCGCGTCACCATCAAGGATGTGAACGATTTTGCCATCCTTCGCGCCGGGGTCGAGAGCAAGCAGCAATTACTGGGCACGCTCGATCAGCTTCTGCCGGACACGGACCAGACCTTCGTGCAATGGCTCGTGGCCTTTGCAAACGGGGACGACTTCTACCGCTCCGAGACCCATATCACCATGCCCGACGGGCAAGAGGTGGATACGCTATTCACGGCAGGATTGCCGAAGAACCGGCGGGAATTCGAAGATATTCTGGTCAGTGATCTGGACGTGACCGAGTACAAGTCAACACAGGCTCGCTTGGCGCAGGCCGAACAGGATCTGGCCCGTGCCGTGCGGGTCAGCACGATGGGCGCCCTGACGGCCTCGATCGCGCATGAGGTGAATTCGCCTCTGGCCGCGATCGTCTCAAGCTCAGAAGCAGCGTTGCGCTGGCTCAATCGCGACAAGCCTGAACTGAGCGAGGCCCGCGAGGCGATCGGCAATGCACTGGCCGCCGCCACCCGCGCCAAGACCGTGGTCGAGCAGACCCGCGCCTTCCTGAGCAATACCAGCACCACAACTGCACCGCAGAACATGGCGACAATCACGCGGGACAGCGTGCTGCTGATCGAGCGCGAGCTGCGCGCCCATGGCGTCTCGGTGCATATCGATGCGCCCGAAGAGTTGCCCTTGGTCATGGCTGACCGGGTGAACATGCAGCAGGTCATGGTGAACCTGTTGATGAATGCTGCGCAGGCGATGAAGGACAGCCCCGGCAAGCGTGACCTCACGATCGCGCTTCGTCCCGAGGGTGACAGCGTTCGAGTCGAGATCCGGGACAAGGGTCCGGGCATTCCGGCGGATCATCTGCATTCGGTATTCCAGCCCTTCTACTCGACGCGCCAGGGTGGAATGGGCATGGGACTCGCCATATGCAAAAGCTGCATCGAGGCGCATGGCGGACGGATCTGGGCCAGCTCTGCGCCGGATCACGGCGCGGTCTTCCATTTCGAATTGCCGATGGCGCCGCCCTAGGCCACGCGCGCTGTTCTTTCGCTTCGGGCATTGGCGAGCGCCCAGTCCAGCGCATAGTCGGCAACCGTTTCCCACCCTGCATCTAGACAGGTCCAATGCGACCGACCGGGAAAGATCTTCAGATCCGTCCGCGAAGGGGCGCGGCTTTGCTTTCGCCAGATCGCCGCAGTCATCTTCGCATCCGCGATCAGGTCCAGTTCGCCACCGATCAGCAGCAGCGGTGCGCGATCGGGATTGTCCCAACGGATCTTGATCGGATTTACCACGCCGTTCCAATAGACCCGGCCTGGCGTCGGAACGATATAGCGGTCGTAAAGTGCGTCAACCTGATCCCTGCGCGCGGTTTGGGCAAAGCGTGTCGCAAAAAATTTGCGCGACATCACCTTGGCCTTGCGCCAACTGAACGAGTCGGAAAAGACCGGCAGAGCCGAGCGGATCGCATGGGGATAAAGCGGCACACCGGGCGTCGGCGCGGGATTGATCGCCACCCCGGCAGCCCCAAGCCCGCGGTCCAACAGGTGCTGGACGAACACGCCCCCCAGAGAATGCCCGATCAGGATCGGAGCCTCGGCCAGTTTCGAAATCCGTGCAGCATAGGTGTCCACGATATGGCGCTGGTTGACATAAGCGAGCTCAGGTCTGGGATAGGCACGCAACTCGGGCGGGCTGCGTTCGTCATGAGGCCAGTCCGGGCTGATGACCCTATGACCTGCAGCCTGATAACGTGCCTTGAAGTTTTCCCAGCTGAGCGAATTCAGCCAGGCGCCATGGATCAGCATGATGGTGCTCGACATGCGGCCCTCCGGTCAGGCTAGGGGCGATTTCGCGCGGTTGCGCAGGGTGCTCGCGATCGGATCGGCGGCCCGTCCGGGAACCTGATGCCGCCGACCATATGCCAATTGCGGCAGGATCATCAGATGCGGGCCTATCCAGCGCCGGCTCGGCGCGAACCGGTTCGGTGCCGGAAAGGCGATCCCGCAATCTCGGTCTATGACCCGCATGGGGATGGGGCGTGCGGCAAGATCGCCCCCCGAACCCTCTGTGCCGGCGAAAAGATCCACGTCCGCGTGCTCATGCAACAGGTGCAGATGGGTCACGGGCGGGACGCGGAATTCCTGCGCCAGAGCACCCAGGAATCCCCCCAGCCAGTCGACGAATATGTGGTGCGATCGAATGCAAAACTTGATCGGCTTGCCCGGCCCCAAGGTGCGATAAGCGCGCCTCCGGCCCATGGCTCCAACAAGGCGTATGGCGCTGGTCCGGGCGGCTCGAAAGGCTGCGGGGGCGTACATGGCATCCTCCTCGGGTTGGGTCGGGCGTTGGACGGTCCGAACGCGCCGGTAGCGAGACCCTCCGACCGTCCGGCCGCGCGATATTTTGGGCTATGGGTGGCAGAGCTTCGCTTCTTCTGTTCTCGGTTCATCTTGAAAGCCCATCGAGCCATTCTGCGAAAGTACGCCGCGCGGCGTCGGCCAGGGCATCTCCACAGCGTTCGGCATCCGCGCGCAGCTCGGCGGGATTGATGCCCGCTACAGCGATTTCATGGGCGTAGCCGACCAGCCAGCGCTCGAAGCCGGGACCACGTTCGACTTCCGGATGGAATTGCAGTCCCAGAACCTGCGACCCGATCGCAAACGCCTGCGAGGCTAGATTCTCTGCGCCTTTCGGCAGTTCGTAGGTATCCCCATGCCAATGCAGGACGAGCACGTCTTCAAGATGGCGTAGGGCGCTCAACTTTCCCGTCTGGGAAAGCCGGATGGGTGCGAAGCCAATTTCCTTCACCTTCGCGGGGAACACCTTGCTTCCCAAGGCCGCCGCAACCAACTGTGCGCCCAGGCAAATACCTAGTGTGGGAAGGCCACGGGCAAGGCGGGCCGCGATCAGGTCCATTTCGTGCGACAGGAATGGATAGGCGGTCGTCTCATAGGCACCAACTGGTCCGCCAAGGACGATCAGCAGGCCCGGTTCCAACGGGTCGAACTCAAGGAAATCCCGATCGCCAACCGTGCTGTAGCGCAGCGCATAACCGCGCTCGGAAAGCGGGCGTACGAAGCTGCCCAGATCCTCGAAATGGACATGCCTGATCGCCAATGCGGTGTTCATGATCAAGCTACGGTCACAAGCGCCATGACATGCAGGCCGCGGTCAGTTTCGTCATTGGGCATGGTCTTTTCCCTAATTCTCGGTCGCGACCTGTTGCGCCTTGGCGTAGCTCTCGGCAACAGCCGCATAGTTCGGGGCAGCCAGTCCATAGAGAACAGCCAAATCCGCAGCCTCGGGGCGCGCCCATGTCCTGTGGGTTTCGGAGAGCAATGCATTTGTCGTGGTGGGAATGACCCCCCCCTGCACAAATCGCGCGAGGCTGGTCCGAGATGCCATTTCGCTTGGATCGCCTGATGCGTCGATGACCGCATAGACATTGTAGCCGGCCAGCTTTGCGTCGAGCGCGGGAAACATGACGCAGACGCTTGTCCATACCCCGGCCATGACCAGAGTCTTGCGGCCAGTCGCGCGCACTGCCTCCACAAAATCCGCGTTGTCCCACGCGTTCACCTCACCCTTTCTCGGCACATAGACGGCATGGGGGGCGAATTCGTGGATCTCGGGCATCAGCGGTCCGTTGGGCCCGTTCGGCTCGGAAGCCGTCGTGATGACCGGAATGTCGAGAAGCGTAGCAAGCCTTGCCATCGTGGCGGCATTTGCCCGCAGATCGGAAATGCCTATGTCCTTGACGGTCTGGAACAGACCCGTCTGGTGATCCAGCATCAGGAATACAGTATCCCCCGGATCAAGAAGCGCGGCACCGCCGCCTGTCGGAAGGACGCTCGATTTGCTGTCCTGGGCCTGGGCTTGCAAGCCGTCTGAGAAGGCGACGGCGACAAGCACCAGCAGCGAGAGAACGAGATTGCGAGGGCTGACCATGTCCGGTCCTTTTCGGTTGCGAGGGCCCCCGGCGAAAGCGCTTCGGTCGCGCCTCGAGATTGCGATTTTCCTGCATTGTCAGGGCTGTCGGATAGGCGGGCGCGGATCGCGGGGAGGCGGGGGACGGCGATCCGCGCCCTTTCCCTCATGCCGCGCGTGTCAGCTTCACGCCGGGGAAATCGACCGGCACGTCCAGCGCGACATTGAGGTAATTCGTGAAGAGGTTAAGCGCGACATGCGCGATGATCTCGACCACCTCTCCGTCGTCGAAGCCCGCTTCCCGCAAGGCATCCACATCGGCAGCCGCGATATCTGCCCGGTTCTCGACCAGCTTGATCGCAAAGGCCAGTGCGGCCGCAATGCGCGGGTCGGCCGAGCGACCGGCCTGCGCCTCGGCCATCTCCGAGCTGCTTGCTCCGGCCTTCCGGCCCAGACCGGTATGCGCAGCCAGGCAGTAATTGCAATTGTTGCGGTCGGCGATCGCCACGGCGATCTGTTCGCCGAGCTTCGCGCCGATGCGGCCCGAGCCCAGGGCGGCGAAGGACCCCCACATGCTCGAAAGCGCGGCAGGCGAGTTTGCGGCTGCCTTGAACATGTTCGGGACCATACCGAACGCGTCCTTGATCTGGGCCAATTGCTGGGCGGTGCTGCCCGTGGTCTGGGATGGGTCGACCAAATTGATCCGGCTCATCGGTGATCCTTTCATGCGTGCAAAAGTTCAATCGAGTGGGACGACCATGCCCGGCAGGCTGAGGTTGCCCGAAGCGACCTTGAAGACATCGCCGACGCAAAGCAGTGGCGCGTGAAGGTTGCCATCGACCTTCAGTCCCGCGGTGACACCGTCATACGATGCCCCGGCAATTCCTGCGATCAAGTGCAGCGGGATTTCCACGTCCACCGCGTCGCCCATGAAACTTGTCGGGTAGTCCGGACTGTCGATCAGCAGCGGCACGCCAGGCCATGTCGAAGGCAATTTCGGCATCGCGCCTTCCGGGATGTCGATGACCTTCAGTCCCCCGCCGCAGGCCTTGTCCTCGGCCAGAACGACCCAATGCGGGTGCCAGACGTCACGATTGACGCCGCCATTCGCAGCATCGTCGAAATCGGGGTGAAAGGTCACGGCCAATGCGACAATGCCCTGCTTCGCCTCGAATCCGACTTCGCTGCTATCAAGCGATGTCGGCCAGACATAGGCATAGACATCCGAGCCTTCGAACTTGCCGGTTTTTGACGGCTTCTGCGACCCCGCCTCGCCCCGGACGCGGGTCGAGAAGACAGCCGTATCATCCCTGATCGAGATCCGGGTCTCGATGATGTCAAAGGCCGCTTCCACGGCTTCGTCAACTTCGGATTTCACTGAATGGGCATGGAGCTGCCCGACCAAGGCAAGCAGGGCCATCGTAGAACAAATCGGGATGCGGATCATGGCGATGGCTTGCTTTGGTTCACTGGTTGCGCACAAAGCTGGCGATGATATCCGCTGCAAGCTGCGGATGTTCATGTTGCGGCCCATGGCCAGATCGAGGGAAGGTGACAAGGGTCACGCTTGGCAGGACCTCGTTCAGTGCGTACCAGTTCTCGACAGGGAAGATGATGTCGTGATCGCCGGCGATATGCAGGATCGGAACCTGCGTCGTTTTCAGCATCTGAAGGACGGGTTCAGCCGGAAAGGCCGGACTTCTGGGCCCATGCGCCAGAACCGGCCGCGCGAATTCTAGGGGAACCGGCGGCGAAAGGTCCTGCTTTCGAGCCTCGATCCGAGCCTGTGACCGAACGGCCGCCGCGCGGCTCTTCTCGGATTTCGGTTCGAAGAATAGCGCTGTGATATCCTCGATCGAATAGCTTTCCTTGCCTGCGATATCGTAAAACAACTGTTCGGCAAGTTTCACGAGATCGCCGGGCGGCGTCGTCCCCAAAAGCGCAAGATGGCTGATGCGCTCGGGGTAGAGCATCAGCGCGGCCTGCGCGGCCATACCGCCCAGCGACCAGCCGCCAAGAACCACATCACTCAGTCCCAGGCCCGCGATCAAATCGCGCGGATCGGCGGCCATGTCGATCGGATTGTAGCTTGGGGTTCCGTCCGAGAGGCCCAGGCCCGTATAGTCAAAGACGATGACCTGAAAGCCCTGACCCACCAGGGCATCCAGAAAGGCAGGGTCCCAAAGGTCCATCACGCCGCGAAATCGGTGGCAGAGGATGATCGGACGCCCTTCGCCCATTGTTCGATAGGCGAGAGTCCGGCCATTCATCGTCAGGTAGTCCGTAGGTGATGTTATCGCGGAAATCTGCTGGATATTCATGTGTATTCTCCGATGAGCGAGGGCAAACTTAGCCTCCTAAGCCTTGCCGTTGGTGTCGTGTTGCACGCGTCTGCTGCGCGTGCGGCTGCGAGTGCGCGAGATCATCTGGCCGGCAGCTTGCCGGTGACATCGCGGATGGGTCCGGTGAAACGCGCCCGGTCAGCGACTTCGGCACGCATCCTGTCTTGGCCGGTTTGCGCAGGAACGAGGCGTCGATGAGGTGTGCTTTGGGTCTGCGAGACCTGCTTCCAGACCTCGGGTTCGAATATTTGCGCGGTCTGGCCGACACGGGAATGGCAGAAGCGCATCGCGACTTTCTCCTAAGTACCGGCCGCTGCCAGCCGGTCTGGCGCGGGGTTTTCGCGCATGAAACCGAAGGACAGCGCCGCCGCAACGCCTGCGCCATAGGCCGGATCGGCCCGCATGCAGTTCGCGATATGGCGCTCGATGACTTCAAGCCCGGCCCCTGCGATGGCACGGGCGGTATTCTCGAATAGGCGCTGCCGTTCGTCGGCGGACATCAGGCGGAACAATGCCCCGGGTTGCTCGTAATGGTCTTCGAGAAGGCGGTGGTCGTAGTGACCGGCATCACCTTCCAGCGGCAGCGGCGGGTCCGCTTGGCCGTGGCTTGCCCATTCATCGACCGAGTTCGGCCAATAGGCGACAGTTGATCCGGCATTGCCATCGATCCGCATCTGCCCGTCGCGATGATAGGAATGGGCGGGGCAGCGCGGCGCATTGACGGGAATGCTCATGTGATTGACGCCAAGCCGATAGCGCTGCGCATCGCCATATGAGAAAAGCCGCGCCTGCAGCATCCGGTCGGGGGAAAAGCCGATGCCTGGGACAATGTTCGCGGGACTGAACGCGGCCTGCTCGACCTCGGCAAAGACGTTGTCCGGGTTACGATTCAACTCCATCACCCCGACCTCGGTCAGGGGGAAGTCGCGTTTCGGCCAGATCTTCGTCAGATCGAACGGATCGTGCTCATGCACGCGCGCCTGCGCCTCGGTCATGATCTGGACGCAAAGGGTCCAGCGCGGGAAATCGCCACGTTCGATTGCAGTATACAGGTCGCGATGATGGCTTTCTCGGTCGCCCCCGATCAGGGTCGCGGCCTCGTCATCGGCAAGGTTTGCGATCCCCTGTCCGCAGCGCCAATGGAACTTGGTCCAGACGCGTTCGTTCGCGGCATTGATGAGGCTGAATGCATGGCTGCCAAAGCCGTGCATATGCCGATAGGAACGCGGGATGCCCCGATCGCCCATCAAGATGGTAACCTGATGTAGTGCCTCGGGCAGCAGGGTCCAGAAATCCCAGTTGCTGTGCGGGTTTCGCATTCCGGTCCGTGGGTCTCGCTTCACCGCGTGGTTCAGATCGGGAAAGCGCAGCGGATCGCGGAAGAAGAAAACTGGCGTGTTGTTCCCGACGAGGTCCCAATTGCCCTGCTCGGTATAGAACTTCACCGCAAAGCCGCGAATGTCGCGTTCGGCATCCGCAGCCCCTCTTTCGCCGGCAACTGTCGAGAAGCGCACGAAGACGGGCGTCTGCTTCCCAATCCGATCGAAAATCGCGGCTCTGGAATGGGCTGTGATGTCACCGGTCACGGTGAAGGTGCCGAAGGCGCCCGAGCCCTTGGCATGCATGCGCCGTTCGGGGATCACCTCGCGGTCGAAATGCGCCAGTTTCTCGATCAGCCAGATGTCCTGCAACAGCGCGGGGCCGCGTCGCCCCGCCGTCAGGATGTTGACGTTATCGGCCACCGGTGCGCCATTGGCATGGGTCACGGGCTTCTCGCTCATGGCATGGACCTTTCCGGGGCTATGTGGCGTCCAGCACCTCGATGAAATCGATTGTCGTCAGGATCGTCCGGGCACATACAGGCGCTATAGGGACCGGCAGATAGCAGCGCCGTCCGCGCTGGGTCACAGGAAGCAGGTCGGGACATGGGGGAGCAGTCCTCGGCTTGATTTTCAGGGATAGTCTGGTCCCGCGTGCGGCCAGCGGAGTCTTTCGGGCTTGTCGCGGGACCAGGCCTCGGGCAGGGCGGATCAGGCGGCCTTGGCGGCCTGACCCAGATATTCTGCCGTCGAAAGCGCCTTGGCATAGGCAAATGACAGGGCGGACATGAAGGCCGCATGCGCCATCGCCGCCGGGACACGTGTGCCGTTGAACTCCAGATCGCGCGACGCACAGGCGTCATGGATCAGAACCACCGGATAGCCGAAATCGGCTGACGCCCGCGTCGCGGCATCGACGCACATATGGCTCATGTTGCCGCAGATCACGAGTTCAGAGACGCCGTTTTGATCCAGGTGTGCCCTGAGGTCGGTGTCCAGATAGGAATTGATCTGGTGCTTCAGCACGACATGTTCGTCCTTGGCAGGCGCGACCAGGGGATGGATCGCTGCCCCCTCGCTGCCAGGCCGGAAGAAGGGCGCATCGGGGCTTTCGAATTCGTGTTGGATATGCACCACCAGATCACCCGCTTTCCGCGCCGCCGCGATCAGACGCGCGGCATTGGCGGCAGCCTCCTCGACGCCCGCCAATGGCCAGTCGCCATCGGGAAAGTAGTCGTTCTGGATGTCTATGACGATCAGGGCTTTCTTGGGCATGGCGGATTCCTCCGTTAAGGATCAGCTTTCGAAGAAGGCAAGGAGGTCGGCGTTGATCACGTCGGAATGCGTCGTGCACATGCCGTGATCGAAACCGGGATAAGTCTTGAGCGTCCCGTTCTTCAGCAGTTTGGCGGATAACGGGGCCGAATCCGCGTAGGGCACGATCTGGTCGTCATCACCATGCATGACGAGGACCGGGACGGAGATCGCCTTGAGATCCTCGGTGAAGTCGGTTTCGGAAAACGCCTTGATGCAGTCGTAATGCGCTTTGGCCCCGCCCATCATGCCCTGCCGCCACCAGTTCTCGATCACGCCGGAACTGGGCGTCGCGCCGGGGCGGTTGTAGCCATAGAACGGCCCCGAAGGCACGTCCTTGAAGAACTGCGCGCGATTGGCAAGAAAGGCCGCGCGGAATCCGTCGAAGACCTCGATGGGAAGGCCGCCGGGATTGGCCTCGGTCTTGACCATGATGGGCGGGACCGCACCGATCAGCACCGCCTTGCCAACGCGGCCGGGCTTGGCGCGGGCGACATAGCGCGCAACCTCGCCGCCACCGGTGGAATGGCCGACATGGATCGCGCCCTTCAGGTCGAGCGCGTCGGTCAGGGTGGCGACATCGGCGGCATAGGTGTCCATTTCATTGCCGCTATCGGTCTGGGTCGAGCGGCCATGCCCGCGCCGGTCATGCGCGATGACCCGGAAACCCTTGTCCAGAAAGAACATCATCTGGCTGTCCCAGTCATCCGACGTCAGCGGCCAGCCGTGATGGAAAACGATGGCCTGCGCGTCGCGCGGACCCCAATCCTTGTAGAAGATCTCGGTGCCGTCAGAGGTGGTGACATAGGACATTATGAATTCTCCCTTTTTGGCGGTATCGGCCGCGAGGGCCGGGAAAGGCGGCAGCATGCTTGCAGCGATCGCCGCACTGCCTGCGATCAGCACGTCGCGCCGCGTTGCGTCGGGGAAGGGTGAGGTATTGCGGGTCATGGGCACCTCGAGGCTGAAAGGCGGTGGGATGCGATAAGGTCATGCTGGCGGCGACGGCGCCTCTTGACGAGTAAATCGCCGTAAAAAGTTGCAAAGGCGGATCAGCCCGGCACGAACCGATAAGCGCCGTCATGGCGCTCGGCGCGGCCGATCCCTGGATAGGACCAGTGGTAGCCAAGCAGTTTCAGCCTTTCGGAGGCAGCACGGTCCAAGAGCTTCTGCCGGTTTGACAAAGCGAGCTCGGGATCGGTGTCGAAGCCAAAATGCCAGCCGGGATGGGCAAAGAAGATCACATCATGCGTGCAGGCATCGCCCGTGATCAAAAGGGGTTCGGAGCCTGCGAGTTCGACCGAGATATGGCCTGGTGTGTGGCCGGGCGTTTCGTTTACCGAAAGCCCGGCAACGATCTCGTCCCCGTCGCGCAGAAGGGTCAGGCGATCCTCGACAGCCAACAGATCGCGTTTCGCGCCTAGCGCGAAGCCGTGCAGGGCGGCGGCGTTATGTGTCTCGAATTGCGGGTCGGTCCAGAAATCCCATTCCTTCCGGCCGACGTAATAATGCGCATTCGGATATCGCAACTTGCCGTCATCGCCCAGGGTCGCCCCTGAATGGTCGGGATGCGCGTGGGTCAGGATGACCTTGGTAATCCGGGCGGGTTCGATCCCGGCTGCCTTGAGATTGTCCTCCAGTCGACCCGTGCTGGGCTGGAAATTCCCACCGGCGCCATTGTCGATCAGGATCAGATCATCGCCTGCACGGATAACCGGGACGTTCGCCTGCACCCGCGCGCCGGACGCGTCCCCGCCAAGGGCCGTCAGCAGCGGGCCTCGTTGTTCGGGGGTGGCATCGGGCAGGAGCACTTCGGCGGGCAAGGTCAGGAAGCCGTCGCTCAGGACGGTGATTTCGAAACGTCCATGCCTCAAGCTATGGACTGGCTGAGCCTGGGCCCGGAACCCGGCCAAGGCCGTGCCTGTCGCACAAGCCATCAGCCCGGTGAAACGCTGCCGCGAAACCTGCGGCTTGATACCCATATGCATTGTCGGTTCCCCTTTTCGTGAAAGCGATTGCGGGGAAAAATTTGCGCCTGCACGAACCGACGGGCGAGTAAATTTGTGAAAAATCAGATCATCTCGCAAGCAGTCCGGCGCGAGAGGTCAAATATGTTAGGGCAGAAGCCGATTCCACTCAATATTGTACTTTGGAAAGGCGACAGCATCCGGCAGGTCCACTAACATACCACGATCTATCCTAGATTTCGGCAGTGACGAGGTGGAAGGTGGACGACGCGTTTCAATATTCGGAAAGGCAGCGCGAGGTCCGTTTCGGGGAGTTTCGCTTCTTCTTCAGCTCCGGCGTGCTCTTGCGACAGGACAGCCCGGTCAGGATTGGCAGTCGCGCGCGCATGCTGTTGCAAAGGCTGGCGCAGAGCCCAGGCGAAACCATAGGATATGCCGAATTGATCTCATCCGCCTGGCCCGGCATTCATGTCGACGAAGCGAACCTGCGCGTCCAGATGTCAACGCTTCGGCGTTTGCTCGACGCCGGATCACCCGGACCTTCCCATATCGTGAACACACCCGGGCGCGGTTACTCGCTGAACTGCGAGCAACTGCCCGGGCCGGAATGCTCGCCGAAGATCGGTCAGAACGTCGTTGGGCTGCTTGCGCCATTGTCCACGATGATCGGCCGGGGGGAGGATATGGCCGTTGCCCTGGACCGGCTCCAGTGCCATCGCTGTCTCAGCATCGTGGGGCCGGGCGGAATCGGCAAGACCCGCCTGGCCGTCTCATTGTGCTGGCACATAGCAGAAGCTGACGATCGTCGGATTTGTTTCGTTGATCTGGCACCTCTTGGTTCGTCCGATCTAGTGCCAGCAACCATCGCCGCCACATTAGGCGGGACCGAGGAGCTGCATGCCCCGGCCGAGCAGCGTATATTGACGGCGATCAGAGGCAGTCCGACGCTGTTGGTCCTCGATAATTGCGAGCATGTGCTTGAGGCGACCGCGGAGCTTGCCAACACTCTCCTGCAGCAAGCCCCAGAACTGCGCATCCTCGCCACCAGCCGCGAGCCATTCCTGATCGACGGCGAGGCTGTCTTGCGTCTGGGCGGCCTTGCGCTGCCACCCGACGATCCTGTGCCTGCATCTCTTGCCGAGGCGCTCGACTATCCTGCGATCGAGCTACTGGTCGACCGGGCGATGGCCGCGCATGGCGTTGTCTTTTCGGGGCAGGACGTTCCCGCGCTGGTGCGCATCGCACAGCGTTTGGACGGAATTCCGCTGGCGATCGAACTGGCCGCCAGTCGGATCGAGGCCATCGGCGTCGCAGCCCTTGCGCAGGCGCTTGACGGTCAGATCACCCTGCTTGACGGCGGCAAACGTTCGGCCTCACCGCGGCACCGAACCTTGGTGGCGACGCTCGAATGGAGCTTCGATCTGCTCTCCGACGATGAGCGGAACCTGCTGGTCACCCTTAGCGTCTTTCAGGGCGAGTTCCAGCTTGAAGGTGCCGGGCAGGTTTCGCAAACCGAGTTCGAAAGCCTGCTGCGCCTTGTTTCTTCGCTTGTCACAAAATCCTTCATCATTGTCAGCCGCTCGGGCCAAACGGTGCGATATCGGCTGCTTGAGACGACGCGCGCCTTTTGTGCCGCGCGGATGGCAAGTCGGGCGGATGCATCCGAAATCCAGCGCCGCCACGCCGCGCACCTGGTCACGGAACTGGCGCTCGCGATCGGGGCGGGCAGCGCGAATGCCGAAGGCAATGCCGAACTGCGCCGGATCGCCGCCGATGTCCGTGCAGCCCTTGCCTGGGGACTGTGCGAGGGCGGGGACGCAAGGCTGGCCGTGCAGCTGATCGTCGAAAGCGGCCCGTTGTGGCTGCGCCTGTCGATGCTCAAGGATTATGCCCTCATCATCGAGCGGGCAATCGACGTTTTCTCGACCCATCCCGAGCTGGACGAGACCGACCTGGTCTGGCTTGCCCCCAGCCTGCACAAGGCCTGGTACAATTCGCTGGGCCTGTCGCAAAAGGTCCAGCCGATGCTGATCAGGGCCATTGATGTCGCGCGCCGGACCGGGAACCGAAGTTGCCATCTCGACTGTCTCTGGGCGATGTTCGGCACCCGCCTGACGCAAGCCAGGTATGGCGGTGCCTTGGCGTATGCCCGTGAGTTCCAGCAGGTGGCCGAGGCTTCGGGCGACGCCGCGCAGATCGCCATGGCCCATCGCATCGTGGCTCTCAGCATGTGGCGGGACGGCAATCTTTCGGATGCCGCGCGGCATGGACGGGCGGCGCTGCGCTCGAACGCCCAGATGACGGCCCATGTGCAACTGGACCTCATGTACAAGCAGGGCGTGACCTCGCGGGCGAACATGTCGAACCTGCTTTGGCTGACGGGTCAGGCGGATGCCGCGCTGGACCTTGCGCATGAGGCCGTCACCGTCGGGTTGTCAGGCGATCTGCTGGGGCTGGCCTATGGTCTGGGAATGATGATCATTCCCCTGACTTTCTGGGTCGGCGACATCGAACAGGCTGAATCGCTCTCGGCCCTGTTGATGAAAATCTCGTCCGAGAATGACTACAGCTATTGGGGGCGATGGGGCCGAACCTATCAAAGCGCGGTCCATCGCTTGCGACATGGCGCGGCGGCCCCGGACGACGCCATAGACGCTTATGCCGCGGAAATGGATGGGTTGCACCGCCATATCCTTGCCACCATCCTGCCGGACCAGCCTCTGGAATGGGTCACCCAGCACGACGCTGCAGAGGTGCGCACAGCTCCACACTGGTGCACCGCAGAATTGCAGCGCATCGCTGCATTGCAACTTCTTGCCAAGGGAGACACCGAAGGGGCACGCGCTCAGCTCGCATTCGCATTCGATACCGCTCGGGGCCAAGGTGCCACGGCTTGGGCGTTGCGAATTGCAACCAACATCGCCGATCTGGAACGGCACAGCGGTGAAACCGACGCGGCGCGGGACATGCTGACCGAGACGCTCGGACGCATGTCGCAAGGTGCGAAAACGCGGGATGTCAGGCGGGCACGAAGACTTCTGGCCGAATTGCAGTGACAGCCGGTCTGGCCACGTGGCCGCGCGCGTGATCCGGAAAGTGACACGATCCGGATCTGATGGGGCTGGTTCGGCCCTTAAATCGCCGCCTTCCTTGGCGCGAAACGGTCGCCCCTAGGAATGATGGGCAGCGACCCCGATCGCCGGTCGCGCAGCGATCAGAGCGCAGACAGGATCATGTCCGCCCGGACCGAGAGATCATTCTCCAGGGCGGGCAAGGCGAGATCGCCGATCCGTTGCTGCCAGTCTGCCGTGGCAAGGGCCAATCCGTTCGGAAGATCCAGTTCCGCAAGCGTGGCGGCCACTTCCCGCATTTCGGCTGCGCGGCGACGGCCGTGCACCATCATCCGCTCGAGGTTGTAGGCTGCCTGAACCGGCCAATCGATGCCAGGGTTGGAGGCCTGAAGCGAGGCCAGAACCCTTTCCTCGACCCCGGCACGACGGGCCGCGAGCAGGCATTCGGCGGTCAATGCCTCCATTCCCTTGATCATCACCGAACGGATCATCTTGATCGAGGATGCATCGCCGACCGCATCGCCCGCCAGTTTCGCCCGCATGTCCAGCGCCGAAAGAAACGACTCGGCCTCAGCAGCATGCGGTCCGGCAATCAGCAGCGGGGTGTGGTGCAGCTTGGGATAGACGGGCGCCATGATCGCCACATCGACATAGCGCGCGCCCGCGGCCTCGACGATATCGCAAGCGCGCCGCTTCGCTCCGGGAGAGCAGCTGTTTCCATCCAGCCAGAACGTGCCGGGCGTCAGGAACTCGGCGGCCTGCGTCGCGGCCTCGACCGCGCGATCGGCGGTAACCAGGCAGAATACCGCCCGTGCGCCCGAAAGCGCCGAAACCCGATCTGCAGCCAGGCTGACACCCGATCGTGCGGCGCGTTCCCGGGGCAGGGCGGCAGCCTCAGGATCATCGCATTTGGGATCATAGGCCCGCAGGTTCTCCACCGCGTCATGACCCCAGCCGGTGGCGAAAGCCTCGGCGGCCTCTCCAAAACCGATAAAGGCAATTCCGCCAGCCGTGATGTCAAAAGCATTCATGCTCGTCCTCCCGTTTGCTGCATGACTATCGGCTCGGCGAAAGAAGGCAATTCGCCATAGCCGTCACTTATGGATGGTGATGCGCTTCGGAATTGCACCTGCCGGACGAAGTGCCCAGAACCGAGGCCGAATTGTCGCAGGGAGAGAGCAAGATGAGCGATCCGTTTCTGGAATTGCTGGGGGCATCTGGATGGTGGTCTGACCCTTCGGACACGCAGCCCCATGCCCGCGACTGGCTCGACCGCCATGGCGATCGCCCGTTTGGCATCGCGCTGCCAGCTTCGACCGCTGAGGTGGCGGCGACCCTGCGGCTTTGCGCCGACCTTGGGTTGAGCGTCACCCCTCAGGGCGGGAATACGGGGCTGAATGGCGGCAGCGTGCTTTCGCCCGGTCAGCGCGGCATCATCCTGTCGCTGTCCCGCATGAACCGCATCCATGCCATAGATCCGATCGAGATGACAGCGACCGTCGATGCCGGCGTGGTCTTGCAGGCGCTGCATGAGGCGCTGGCCGCCGACGACCTGATGTTCCCGCTGCATCTCGGCGCCGAGGGAAGCGCCCAGATCGGTGGGCTGATCGCCACCAATGCCGGGGGCAGCCTTGCCGCGCGCTACGGCATGATGGAGGCCCAGGTGCTTGGGCTTGAGGCCGTCCTGCCTGACGGATCGGTGTGGGACGGGATGCGTGCGCTGATCAAGGACAATGCCGGCCTGCAGTTGCGCAAGCTGTTCTGCGGCGCCGAGGGCAGGCTGGGCGTGGTCACCCGCGCGATCCTCCGCCTGCAACCCGCTGCTTCCAGGCAGGCAACCGCATTGCTCGCCATGCCCGATCTGCAATCTGCGCTGCAGCTGGGCGCGAAATTGCGTCGCGAGGCAGGTGACATGCTGACGGCGGTCGAGTTCTTCAGCGAAGCCGGGCTCGAGATGCTGCTGCGCAACCTGCCCGAGCTTTCCCGCCCGATCGAAACGAAGGCCCCGTTCTATCTTCTCGTTGAACTGTCCAGCCCACGCAGCAGCGACGATCCAGAGGCGGTGCTGGCGGAGATTCTCGAATCCGCCTTCGAGACCGGTGAGGTGCTGGACGGGACCATTGCCGCCTCGACGGCGCAGCGCTCCGCCCTCTGGCGGCTGCGCGAGGAGATGCCCGAGGGCCAGCGTCGGGAAGGCCCTCAGATCAAGCATGACGTGGCCGTTCCCGTGACGCGCCTGCCCGATTTCATCGCCCGCATCGAACAGGAACTCGGCATGATCCTGCCCGGCTTGCGGATCAATCCCTTCGGCCATCTGGGTGACGGCAATGTCCACCTGAACCTCTCGCCCCCGGTCGATGCGGATTTCGCCGGCCGCGAGGCGGCGCTGTCCACCGCGGTTTACGACCTTGCCACCGCCATGGGTGGGACATTCTCGGCCGAGCATGGCTTGGGGCAGGCCAAGGTCGCCTTGGCGGATCGGCTGCGCGATCCGGTCGAGCGTCGGCTGATGGCGGCGATCCTTGCGGCGGTCGACCCCGAGGCGCGCATGAACCCCGGAAAACTGGTCTGACGACCGTTTCTGCAAAGGCGGGCATGATGGCCGGCCACGCGGCCTGAAACTTGCGGCGGCCTCCGACGGTACCGGGCGCTGCATCCGCATTTCCCGAAGCATTCTTGACGCCTATAGCATGATCTTATTTGCGCCCCGTCAAAACTGATTTGTTCACCCTGCCTCGCAGCCGCAAAAGAGGGGCTGGAGTGAAGCCGGTGCCTTCGTGCGATGGAGCGGCAGGGGAAATCAGGGAGGTATCGGATGGATGGAATCCTTCAGTCACTGGGGGTGATCTTCAGCCTGTCCGGCGTGGCAGTGCTGCTGATAGGGGCGCTGCTCGGGATCATCATCGGGGCATTGCCGGGGCTGGGCCCCTCGATCGGGTTGAGCCTGCTGATCCCCTTCACATATTCCATGTCGCCCGAGCTCAGCATGCTGCTGATGATCTCGCTTTACACGTCGGCCGAATATGGCGGCTCGATCAGTGCTATCCTTCTTTCGACGCCCGGCACCGCTGCCGCCGCCGCGACCGCCATCGACGGCTATGCCATGGCGCAGAAGGGGCGCGCGAACGAGGCGATTTCGATTTCGCTGACCGCTTCGACCATCGGTGGGGTTCTTGGCGGGCTGGCGCTGCTGCTGCTCGCCATGCCGCTGGCAAAGCTCGCGCTGCAATTCGGACCGGCAGGCTATTTCGCGGTAGGGCTCTTCGGTCTCAGCTCGGTCGCTGCGCTGTCGGGCGGCTCGCTGGTCAAGGGGCTACTGGGCGCGGCACTGGGTCTTGCCCTGGCGACGGTCGGGATCGACCCGATCGCGGGCACGCCGCGTTTTACCTTCGGCCAGTTCGAGCTTTACGAGGGCGTGCCGTTTCTTGCCGCGCTGATCGGGCTGTTCGCGGTCTCCGAGGCGATGGCGCTGGCCGAGAAACACGCCCGCGCCGTGCCGCAGGTCAAGGAACGCGTCGGCCATGTCTTCATGTCGTTGGCGCTGTGGCGGCGGACCTGGCGGGCGATGATCTCGGGCTCGGTGATCGGCACGCTTCTGGGCATCCTGCCGGGGCTCGGCGGCAATATCGCCTGCTGGGTGGCGCGCGACTATGCCCGCGCCCGCGACCCCGAGCCGCAGGAATACGGCCATGGCGCGCCGAACGGGATCGCGGCGCCCGAGGCATCGAACAATGCCACGGTCGGCGGGGCGCTGGTGCCGCTGCTGGCGCTGGGTGTCCCCGGTTCGCCCACCACGGCGATCATGATGGGCGCGCTCATCATGCACGGCCTGCATCCGGGTCCACAGCTTTTCACCGAAGCCCCGAGCCTCGTCTATGCCATCCTGTTCGGGGTGATCATTGCATCGCTCGTGCAATATCTGGTCGGCTCGCTGTTCCTTCCCGTCCTTGCACGGACCGTGCGGCTGCCCGACGGGGTGATCGCGGCGGGGATCATGGCCTTTGCCATTCTTGGCGCCTTCGCGATCCGCAACCTGATGTTCGACGTCTGGATGACGCTGGGCTTCGGCCTGCTGGGCTACGCGATGAAGAAGCTGGATTTTCCGGTCGCGCCGGTGATCCTCGCGATGGTGCTCGGCTACCTGATCGAGTCGAACTACCGCACTGCGCTTGTCGCCTCGCAGGGGGATTATTCGGTCTTCGTGACCGATCCGATCAGCCTGCTGTTCCTGATCCTGAGCCTGATCAGCGTGCTGGTTCCGGTGCGCCGCGCATGGCGCGCGCGCCGCGCCCGCGCCGTCGTCACCGAATGAAAATTTCATCAAAGGGAGAGAGAAAGATGAAACCTGCCGATTTTGGTCAGCGCCTGCGCAGCTTCATGCGCGCGGCCGTGGCCACCTTCAGCCTTGCCGCTGCAGCAACAGCCTTGCCGCAAACTGCCGCAGCCGAATTTCCGGAAAAGCCGGTGACGCTGGTCGTCTGGTCGGGCGCAGGCGGCGCGCTCGACACCTATGGTCGCAAGCTGGCCGAGCTTCTGGAAAAGGAATCAGGTTGGACCGTCAAGGTCGACAACCGCCCCGGCGGCAGCGGCGCGGTCGGCCTGTCGCAGATCGTGACCCAGCCCGCCGATGGCTACAGCATCCTGGTTCTGACCGGCACGCTGACCTTCGGCATCGCGCAGGGTCTGATCCCGTTCAAGCTCGATGACCTGCGCCTTCTGCGCGCGATGCAGTCCGAGCCCTCGTCGCTGGCGGTGCTGAAAGACAGCCCGTTCCAGAACGTGCAGGATTTCGTCGATCACATGAAGGCCAATCCGAACGGGCTGAAGGTCGGCGGCCATTCCTCGGGCGGCTTCCACCAATACATGCTCTACCAAATGATGAAGCAGGGCGGCTTCGAAAGCGGCTGGATCCCGCATGACGCCTCGGGCAAGGTCACGCTGGGCCTGCTGGGCAAGCATATCGACGCGGCGATGATGACGCCCTCGACCGGGCTGTCGCAGGTGAAAAGCGGCGAGATCCGCCTGCTGGGCGTGACCACGGCCGAGCGTTCCCCCTTCCTGCCCGACGCGCCGACCTTCAAGGAACAGGGCTTCGACATCGAAGGCTCGATCTGGCGCGGCATCGCGGTCAAGGCGGGCACGCCAGATGAGGTCGTCGATTCCATCCAGACCGCGATCGACGAGGTGACCGCCTCCGAGGACTGGAAAAAGTTCCAGGAAGAGCAGTTCCAGGACAGCCCGAACTGGGCCGAGGCCGAGTTCACCGAGCGGACCAAGAAAGATCTCGAGGAACAGCGCGAGTTCCTGCAATCCGCCGGGCTGATCAATTGACCGCGCCTGCACCCCTTGCTGACCGGAACATTCCGGTCAGCGAACTTGCCGCAGGCGCGCTTTGCATTGCGGCAAGCGGAACCTTTCTTGCCCTGGCCTTCGCCCTGCCGGACGGGCATTCACGGGGCGATGTCGGCCCTGGCGCACTGCCCGAGCAGATCGGCATCTTTGGCCTGCTCTGTTCGGCGATCTATCTGGTCCTGACGCTGCGCGGCGCCTTTCCCGGCGTGAAGGGCAAGTTCGCGGATGCGCCACGCGCGCTGGCAAGCTTTGCCATCTTCGCACTTGGCATGATCGTGGTGCCCTGGCTGGGACTGGCCCTGTCGCTGGCGACAGCCGCAGCCGGATTGACCTTGCTGTTTCAGGGCGATCGGCGCTGGCTGCGCGCGGCCGCGACGGGGATCACCTTATGGCTGATCGCAACGCTGCTCTTCCAGCGGCTTTTGGGGCTGCCGCTGCCTTGATCCGCCTCGTCGCGATCTACGCCCTCTGCGCCTGCTCTGGTTGGCTTTGCGCAAGGATGGGCCTGCCCTTGCCCTGGATGATCGGCCCGCTGCTGACCACGGCCGCGATGGCCTTGTCGGGGATGCTGCCCAAGGCATTGCCGGTCAGGACAAGGCCCTTCGGCCAGGCCGTCGTCGCCTCGACCGTGGGCCTGTCCTTCACGACCGAGGCCTTGCATGTCGTGATCGCCACCCTGCCTCTGCTGGTCGGGATGGCCACGATGACGGCGGTGCTGGCGCTGGGGCTATCCGTCATGCAAGCCCGCATTGCGCGGGTGCGGCTGTCCCGCATGGCGCTTGCGACATTTCCCGTGGCCCCGGTCGAGGCGGCCATCATTGCGGAAAGTTGCGGCATTCCGCCCGCGCCGGTCGTGATGGCCCAGACCCTGCGGATTGCCGCAATCGTCGTGACCGTTCCCCTGCTGCTTTACGCCATCGACGGGCGCCCGGATGCCTTGTTGCCCGTGCGGGTCGCGGATGCCGGGCATCCCGCGCTGCTGGCGGTCGTCGTTCTGCTTGCCGCCTCCGGCGGACAGATCTTCAGACGGCTTGGCTGGGCCAACCCCCATTTTCTGGGCCCCTTGACCCTCACCGCGATCGTCACCGCCTCGGGTATCGCGCTGCCTCACTACCCGCCGCCGGTCTTGGCCGCGGCGCAGATCCTTTTGGGTGCGTGGCTTGGTTCGACTTTTCAGACGCATCTTTTTCGCGGCGCCTGGCATGAAATGGTCGTCTCGCTCATTGGCACGGTCCTGCTGCTGGCTTTGACGTCCGGCGGTGCGCTGATCCTCGCGAGGCTCAGCGGGTTGAACTGGGAAACTGCCATTCTCGGCACGGCTCCGGGCGGCGTGACAGAGATGGCCTTGACCGCACAATATCTGCGCCAGGACGTGGCGCTGGTCACGGCGGCCCATGTCGTAAGGATCTTCTTGCTCATGCCGCTTGCCCGGCCCCTGATCCGGCTGCTGGATCGCCACGACCGCGCCGATGCGACCTGATCGGCAAGGCGAGCAGGGGCGCTTCGCTGGCCAGGGATGGGAAAGGCTCTGCCTGTCGGCAAATGCTCGTCCATCAGCCGCGAAATGACGAAAGGGGGCGAACCGGCACCCTTGGTTCCAGAACCCGGTGCGCCCCGAGCAAAGGCAATGCTTTGCTGCCCAGGTCGGGACCAGGGCGCTTGGGGTCGGGTGCGCGGGCGCGGCCAAGGGCGATTTCGGTGACTTCATCCTTCGTCTTCTGCCGGGTTTTCTCGGCTGTCAGAACAGCTACTGCCACCACCTACTGCCATTGTCGCAATTGACAGAGCATCTGCAGTGCCGTGAACTTTCAAAGCAGAACTGCAACGGGAGGAGTAACCAAATGGCAGTGATCTCTGGTGACGGTGTGTTCTCGCACGTCTTTCTGGGCGCGGCGGACATGGATGCGTCGGTCAAGTTCTATGACGCGACGCTGGGTGCGCTTGGCGTGAAAAACCTCGGTCCGTTCGGGAACGGCTGGATGCTTTACGGCAGGGACAAGCCTGCCTTCATCATCGCCCGCCCCGGCAGTGGCGATGCGCCGTCGAGCAATGGCGTGACGGTCGGTTTCGCCGCGGCGAGCACCGACGAGGTCGATGCGTTCCACGCCAGTGGCCTCGCGAATGGTGGGACGGATGAAGGTGCTCCCGGTGCGCGCAGCCACCTGCCTGGCGCCTACGCCGCCTATCTGCGCGATCCGGCGGGCAACAAGGTGTGCAGCTATACGTTTACGGACGGCAACTGAGGAAAGTCATTGCGGGACGGCTTTTCGACGGAGGCGTGCTTTTGCAGGCACGTCTCCGGTACCGGGTTGAAAACCATCCCATTCCTGATCTTGCTGACCGCGGCCGGGTTCATCATTTTCGGCATATCGTTGGGCGTGGTCCCAGGTGCAAAACGCATGGCGGTCTGGGTCGGCGGGACAGACGATGTCGGCGTCGCCCTCGACCGTCTATATCGGCCTGAAGCTTGCGCCCATGACGTTCCCCTGACGCGCGCCATGACCTGATAGCGAAGCCGGCATGCGGCCTGAAGCGACTTCGGGAACCGGATGATTGCGACCGGGCGTCCTCAACATGGGACATCGAACGGCGCGGGAATATGCACCATCCCATGCATTGCTTCAGCATGGGTCAAAGCGCTCGACCGTTTTCTCGAATGGATGGCTATCGGATGCCGGTCAGCAGCCGCGGGCCTAGCGTCGGACCCGCCGGTGTTCCGGCAGAGTCGGGTGCGCCGGAAACGTCCCTTGGGGCGATGCCAAGCTGACAGGTCGATCATAGCCGAAATGACAGCCGACAGATTACCTGTGATGGGGCACAAACCCCGCGCGGCAATTCGAACGCACAAGCGCCAAAGCAGTCGCGAACTTGCCGCAGCAGTCATTCGATCTGCGGACCGGCCAGACACCAGGGCTATCGGCTTTGTCTGTTGAAAGTAATGCTCCTTCAATCCCTGTTCGGCAGGGATGGATGAAAGCCCAGGTCAGGCCATCGTCGTCCACGCTCGGCCCCGGCCGGCCAATGCGCGAGGCGGAACGCGAATGCTTCCGAGCCCGGAGATGGAACACGGGAAATGCTGCTGCGTTCGATGTCACGCTCTGCCCGGCCCGTGGACCCGTCCCAGCGACGGGCGCATGCGGCAACGGGGGGCGTCGAACAATCATTCGGGCAGGCTCTGTCGCAAGCGTGACCGGCCAAATGCGGAAATGGCCTGCGAATTGCGCTATCCGTCACCTATCTGCTTACGCGATCACGATCATTGGCATGAGGACCGCATGAACGAGACTTCACGAAACAAGGGAAGCTCGGGCGATCGCTATGCCCGCGAGCTTGAACGACATCTGGACTGGCTCGATACGTTTTCCTCGACCGCGCTGGGGGTGCTGGCGGCGGCATCGGGGATCTATACCTATCTTGGGGTTCGAACTCTGTTGGACAGTCCCGGGATCTGGACGACTTTCGCCGCGCTGTCCTATTCGGTGGCCGTATCGGTCGGAATCTTCGTCTTCTGGTCGTACATGCTGCGGCTTCTGCCGGCGGTGCGCAGCGCGGCCTCACGCGTCGGGCTTCTGCTAGCCATGGGGCTGGGCAGCATCGCCATCGTCGCC
Source organism: Paracoccus sp. MBLB3053 (assembly GCF_031822435.1). NCBI lineage: Bacteria > Pseudomonadati > Pseudomonadota > Alphaproteobacteria > Rhodobacterales > Paracoccaceae > Paracoccus > Paracoccus aurantius. Next base: position 116,364 of record NZ_JAVQLW010000002.1, read on the forward strand.
ATGTCATCTTGGCTGAACGCCGCGGCACTTGCGGGTGGTGCGGCGGTCGAGACCCATATGGCCACGACCGTGCAGCATTACCAGGCCTCGCTTGAGCGCGCCCACTCCAATGCCGTCGGCGGGCAGTCGCTGACCCGCGATGTCGCGCGGGTTCGGCAAAGCTTCACCGATCTTTCCGAACAAGAAGCGGGCGGCACGCTTTCTGGCTTTTCCGGGCGCGGTGCCGTGTTCCGCGTGCTGACCCAGAAGGGCGCCGAACTGCAGGCGCTCGAGGCGCAGCTTGCCTCGGTTGCCGAGCCGATCGAGGAGACCTTTGCCGAGGGCAACCGGATCCTTTCCCGGATGAGGGGCATTTCGGTCGAGCCCGGCGCGCTTGAAGGCCGGACGGTGCGCTTTTCGGAAGACGCGGTGGAACTCGCGGGTCTCATCACCCAGCTTCGGCAACTGAACCCGGCGCCTCTGGTCGCGCGCGCGGCAAAGGATTTGTCCGATGCGGTGGTCCTGCCCGAACTTGACGGCTCGACGCCGGAAATGCGCGCAGGGCAGTCCAGCACGATCAGCTCGGTCCTGACATTGGTCGAACAGCGCGCCAGTACCCTTGCCAGCGCGGCGGCCGAGGTCGAGACGCTGCCGCAACCCGATGAAACCGTCTATGCCCCGATGTCCGCCGCCGATGCGGTGATCGTCTACGCCCGGAATTTCGTGCCGGCCTGGGCGGGCGCGATCTCGATCGACCTGCTTCCTGCGGTTCTGGTCTTCATCATCATGGTGGTGCAGGCCGCGATTCGGACCGGGCGCGGCGATCATGATACCGACGACCGCATGACCGTCGGCGAGCTGCGCGCGGCCCTTGCCGCGGCCGAACAGTTGCGCCAGGCGGAGGTGGTCAGCGAACCACCCCGCGCGCTGCAAAGGCCGGAGGGCTAGATGCGCCTTTTTTCCTCGCCACAGGCCGCGATCCGGGCCGTGCTGGTGTCGCAGGTCGTGCTGGCCGCAGCGATCGTCGGGCTGGACCTGATGCAGTCCCCGGGCAAGGCGGCGCCGGGCCTGTTCACGCCGGCGCCCGGCGGACCCGCAACCCGGCCCTATCGTCCAGATATGCGCCCCGGCACGCCCGGAAGCCCCGCCATGCGGCCAATGGCCGACCGGCTGGAATTCAGCGCAGGTGACGAGGTTCTGCGGGTTTCGGGCCAGATCGCGCCGGGGGATGCCACCCGTTTCCTGGCCTGGCTCGAAGAAACCCGGCCCGAACCAGGTCTCGTGACGCTGGACAGTTCGGGCGGGTCGGTTTCGGACGCGCTGGCGATCGGAGATACCATTCGCTCGGCCGGATATCGCACGAAGGTCGAAGCCGGCGCGGTCTGCCTGTCGGCCTGTCCCTATATCCTGGCTGCCGGGGTCGAACGCAGCGCCGCGCCCGGTGCGGTTGTCGGCGTGCATCAAAGCTATTTCGGCAAGAACACCCTGCTTCCGGCCTTCATGGCGGTCAGCGACATGCAGCACGCGCAGGCCAATGTGATGGACTACCTGACCCGGATGGGCATCGACCTGCGCCTTGTCATGCATGCGCTGCGCACGCCGCCGGACGAGATCAGGGTTCTCGACGCCGAGGAGATGCGCGATCTGAAACTGACCACCGAAAGTTCCGAGAGCTAGGGCGCACCGTTCAGAAGGCGAGGCAGGGTGAAAGCGCCTGACGCAAAGCCTTGGTGGACCCGCTGAGCGACAGCACCCCCTGATCCTTGCCCGCGATGTGCAGGGTGACGCCGGCGGCGGCCCCCGAAAGCGCGGCGGCCAGCCCCTGGCTGCGCGGATCGAGGATATAGGTCTTTTGCGTAGCCGTTCCCGCGATGCCGGGAACCTCGATCTGGGACTCCGCGAATTGAAAGGTGAAACTGGTCGAAGGCGCGCCCGCCGCTTGCGACAACGCGGCCATGATGACCGGCCGGTCACGCAGGCAAAGTGCCGAAAGGGCGATCAGGATGCCGGTGCCCGGCCCTTCGGCGATCACCGGGCCGCTGCCCGCCTGGCGCGTCCGCCACGCCCTTGTGGCTCCGGTTGGGGCGACACGGGGGGCCGCCGCGACGGGCGCGGGCTTGGCGGTTGGTGGTTCGGCCTGATCGAAACGTTTCTCGATCTTGCAGCCATCAGCGCCGATCCGGGGTGGTTTGCAAAGCTGTCCGTGCAGGGACAAGATCACGGTCTTGCCGCGCAGCGTCCAGGCTTGTGCATTCCCGCCCCATGCCACGCGGTAGCGCTCGGGACCCGAAAGCCAGATCGTGACCGGGCATCCCGCCGAGCCGCAGAAGAAACTCCAGGCATTCGCGCATTCGAGCCCTGCAAGATCGGTGACGTAATCCGACCGTCCGTCGCCATCCAGATCGCCTGCCGCGGTCAGGTAGTTGTCGAGCAGTTTCGGGTTGCCACCGGCCCCCTTGCACGAGGCGAGGTTTTCGCGCGTGAAGGCGTCAATCTCTCTGGGCGTCTCGGCGCTCGCGGGGGGCGCCGAGATGACCGCGAGGGCAAGGGCCAACGGCCGCATGGATGGGGCGAGGCAGCGGCTGCGGAAGGATCGTGAGATCACGGGATTCCCTCTGACCTGGCCGGGTCGCGCTGGCGCGCGCTGCCCGTGATTGGCGTTTCCTGTCGAAGTGAGCCGATCCTACCGCAATCTACCTTCTATCCAAAGCGCTCCGTTCTGCCCTGTAGATCCTGACCCCGCGACCGGCGCGGCTGCTTATCGCGGGGGCAGGTCGCTGTCAGGCGGCGGCGAAATTGCTGGGATAAAGCGCGCGCATGGACGCCTCATCCCCAGGTGTCTTGAAGCTCACGCCTTCGGCGATCTTCTCGGCAACCTTGACCGCGGGGCGGCTGTTGATGCTGTCGAACCAGCGCGCGACTTCGGGGAAAGCCGCCAACGCGTCGGGGCCCAGGACACGCGGGGCGCGGGCGACCCAGCCCCAGGCCGAGATGTCGGCGATCGAATAGCTGTCGCCCACGATGAAGTCGCGCCCCTTCAGGTGGTCGTTCAGAACCTGATAGTGGCGCTCGATTTCGCGCATGTAGCGGTTCTTGGCATAAGGAACGTCTTCGGGGGCGGCATGGTGGAAATGGACCGATTGACCCGAAAAGGGCCCAAGCCCCGTCCCGATGAACATCAGCCAGGACAGAAGAGCGCCGCGATCCTGCGGTGCCACGCCGAACTGGCCGGTCTTCTCAGACAGATAGATCAGGATAGCGGTGCTATCGAAGACGGCTGCGCCATCGTCGACGATGGCGGGCAGCTTGCCATTGGGATTGACGGCCCGGAACTCGGGCAGATGCTGTTCGCCCTTGGCAGTATCGACTGGTACGAGTTCGAAGGGGATGCCGGTTTCGGCCAGAAACAGCGCGACCTTCATCGGATTGGGGGTCGGGTGGTAATAGAACTTGAGCATGTGCTGTCCTTTGGAAAACGATTCGATCACGCGGTGGGGGCGAGCTTGTCCTGCGTCTTCAGCTCGAAATCCGATGCGTCATGGCGTTCGTGAAGCTGCTCTTCCAGCGGCCCTGACGTGCGGTTGACGATCCGGCCACGCTGGACCGCAGGCCGGGCCAGGATCTCTTCGGCCCAGCGGCGAAGGTGGCGGTAGCTTTCGACGTCGAGGAATTTGCCGGCGTCATATGCCCGTCCCAGCACGAGATTGCCGTACCAGGGCCAGGTCAGAATGTCGGTGATCGTATATTCGTCGCCGCCCAGATAGCGGTGCCGGGCCAGTTCGCGATCCAGCACGTCCATCTGGCGTTTCACCTCCATGGTGAAGCGGTTGATGGGATATTCGAACTTCTCGGGCGCATAAGCGTAAAAATGACCAAACCCACCGCCGAGATAGGGGGCCGAGCCTTGAAGCCAGAACACCCAGTTCATGACCTCGGTCCGGGCAGAGGGGTTCTCGGGCAGAAAGGCCCCGAACTTCTGGGCGAGGTAAAGAACGATCGCACCGCTTTCAAAGACCCGGCTGCCGGTATCGCGGTCCAGCATGGCGGGGATCTTCGAGTTCGGATTGACTGCGACGAAGCCCGAAGAGAATTGATCGCCTTCGCTGATCCGGATCAGATGGGCGTCATATTCCGCGCCCGTCTTGCCGATCGCCAGCAACTCTTCGAGCATGATGGTGACTTTCTGCCCGTTCGGGGTGCCCAGCGAGTAAAGCTGTATCGGGTGCTTGCCCAGCGGCAGTTCTGCCTGATGGGTGGCGCCGGAAACGGGGCGGTTGATGCTGGCCCATTCGCCGCCATTCTCGGCGTCCCAGGTCCAGACTTCGGGTGGCACATAGGTCGTCATGTCGCATTCTCCTTGGTCATTGGCTGTCCTGTTCGGCTGGGGGGACGGGGGTGGGGCGCAGGGCTTCGATTGCCTGCGCCAGATCCTCGGCCAGCGCCGAGACCTCTGCGGGGTCGGTGCCAAGATGCAGTTCCAAACGCAATGCGGCGACATGCGCCTGCAAGCGCCGCGCCAGCCGGGCGCTGTCCGCATCGGGCGGCAATTCGCCCATTGCCTTCGCCCGCTCGAACCCCTGGGCGAAGGCCGCCCGGAACTGCCCGAGATAATCCTTCGCGCGCGCCGATATCTCGGGCGCAGTCGTCTTCGTGTCGATAAGCGTCTTGGTCACCATGCAGATCTGGCGCGCATCATCATCCTGCCCCAGCCGGGCAAAGCCCCGCAGGTGGTCGGCCAGGCCGACCAACGGGGATGATGCCTTGTCCATATGGCTTTGAAAGCGCGCGAGCGAGCTTTCGAAATATCGCTCGAGTGTCAGCAGGCACAGGTTTTCCTTGCTGACGAAGGCGCCGTAGATGCTGCCCGGTTTCATGTCGAGGGCCGATTCCAGGTCCTTCAGCGATGTCGCGTGATAGCCCTTGCTCCAGAACAGCCGCATGGCCGCAGCAAGGGCCGCTTCACGCTCATATCGGGTTGGCCTGCTCATTGCGCCAGTCGTTTCCCCCAATCCTGCCGCATAGGAGGTTAGGCATTATTGAGCGATTGCTCAAGTACATTGTTGAGCGAACACTCACTATCTTGCTCATTGCCCGGAACCGGCATGTTCCGAGCTTCGGCCCTTGCCTTGCTGACCCTTTGTCCGCGTCGATGGTCAGTTCGCGATCGTCACCAGGTGATTGTCCCAGGACAGCGCATGCCTGCGCCGCAGCCGCAGCCCATCGGGCTCGGCCGCCCATATCGCGCCTCCGCCATCGGTCATGGTAAAGGCGCTGTCGCTTGCCGCGGCCACACCGCAGAGATCCGCGCGCTCCAGCGTGGCGCAATGTCGGCCCTCGGCCGTGAACAGCATTGCAACCCCGCCGCGCGGGGAGGTCATCGCGATCATGTCCTGGTTCGCCGCGATCGAGCCTGCATAGCCCTTCATCCTGAACGCCTCGGATTCGGCAACGGGGTGGCTGGTCAGCGCTGCCTCGTCGCGGGCCAGCCCCAGAAGCGGCACAGGCTCGGCCGGGTCGCCTTGCCACTGCATGGCAAAGGCGATGGTGCCGGGCAGAAGCGCGAGATGGCGGATCGAGTTCTGATGCAATGCAGCGGGCAATTCCCTGCGGGACAAAAGTGCGCCCTCGGCATCCAGCACGGCAAGGTTCGGGCGCATGTCGTCGATGTTCAGCGGCGTGCGGTCCTGAGGATCGGTTCTGATTCCGCCATTCGCGACCACGATATGGCCGTTCGGCAAAAGACGCAGCTCATGCGGGCCGACGCCGTGGCTGTCCCATTCGCCAGCGCGGGCATAGGCCGCCCGGACATCCCAGAGCCCGACGCGACCGGCCGACCCCTCGGCCACAACTTCGGATGTGTAAAGCCAGCGACCATCCCGCGAATAGGCGCCATGGCCGTTGAACTGGCGTCCCTCGGGCGGGGTGAGCCGGTGGATGATCGCGCCGCTTCGGCAATCCAGGACGATGCCGAAAGTGCCGGGACGACGGGCGAAGGCGACGGCCTCGGCGCGATAGGGATGGGCGGCGGCGGCATGGCCTCGCGCCGGCAGCGGGATCGAGAAGGTGATCTCTCCCGAGGCGCCGATCCCGTGCAGGGCATGATCTCCGCCGGGCGACATGGCGGCTGCGACCCATTCGGGCGCGCCTGCCGCGGCCCAACCTCTGACGGGAAGAACTGTCGCGGCGGCGAGGCCCTTCAGCAAGGTGCGGCGGTTCGTCATCAATCGCCGTCCTTTGCATTGAAGCCGACCGAAATGCCCAGTGCCCCGCCGATCTCGGTTTCGACGGCTTCCTGCGTCGTATCGACGGCCTGCTGCAGTATTTCAACCTTGAGCCGGCCAGAAGGCGCTGCGACCCCGGCAAGGACCGGATCATCGAGCCCCTCTGCCAGCTTCAGCGCGCGCGCGAAGGCCGCCTGCGTTTCGGGCGTATCGGGAAGCATCGCCACCGCCAGATCCTGTATCCCCTGCAGCGACAGGGTGACATTGCGCAGGCTGCGCCCTGCCGCAATCGCCTCGGCACGTTCGGGTCGGGGTTTGTCGAAGGTTCCAAGCGGTCGGCCAAGCCGGCTATCCGCCAGATGCTCAAGCCCGGTGACAAGCTGGGTGTAAAGCGCCTGCCGCGCCTCGTCCATTGTCAGGAAGCTGCTGTTGCCCGGGCTGCCGGGCTTTTCAAGAAGCGGTCCATAGCCATCCCATTCGGCGCGAATATCCGCGGCGATACGGGCCAGATCGGTCGCCGTCGCGCGGCGCAGGCGGCAGAGCACCGGTTCCTCGCCGTCGATCTCCGACGGGTAGATCAGCCGCTCGAGACCGGAAAGCCCCCGCAGCGCGACCGAAAGATCGGCGAATGCCACAGGATCATCGATGGCAGGCGCATCCGCATCGATCAGCGCCTGCTGGGCGCGTCGCCCCGAGGATTTCGCATCGGGCCAGAAGCTGATTGCCAGCGCGCGGCCATCCGTTTCGACCGGCCCGAGGCGAAGAAAATCGATCCGCGCCCAGGCATCCCATGCCCGCTGGAATGGCTCGCGCAGATGCGCCGCACTGCAATCCTGCTGCGCGGCGGCCGCCAATGAGCCGGTGGTCCCGGCAAGATCATCATAGGCCGGCAGGATGACGTCCCTGACCGCCTCGGCCACATCGGCATGGGCCGGGGCGGTGCCGATCAGGACCGACAGCGCCAAACCACGGATCAAAGCGATTCCAGCCATGCAAGCAGTGCCTTTCTGTCTTCGGTCGACAAGCCCACGACGGCGTCGCGTGCAGCTTGCGCCTCGCCGCCATGCCACAGGATCGCCTCGATGAGCGAACGCGCCCTGCCGTCATGAAGGTAGTTCTCGACGCCCGTCACCTGCCGGTTCAGGGTAATACCCCAAAGTGGCGCGGTGCGCCATTCCCGTCCCGTGGCGCGGGATTCGGGGCGATTGTCTGCGAGCCCGTCCCCCATGTCATGCAGCAGCATGTCGGTATAGGGCCAGATCAGTTGAAAGCTCTGCTCGACCTGGCCGTTCAACCGATGGGTCACGAATTTCGGGTTGTGGCAGGACGTGCAGCCGATGGAATAGGCGATCTCCTTGCCGCGAAGCACCGCCGGATCGTCAAGGTTGCGCCGCTCCGGCACGGCCAGATTGCGCGCGTAGAAGGTGACCAAGTCCAGCGCCTGTCCGTCGACCTCGAGCCCGTCGCGAATGCCTGGTTCCTGTCCGGCTGTCGCGTTGAGACAATCTGCCTGCACCGGGGTGCATTCGCCCGAAGGGCCGGGGAAAAGCGGGGTGGACAGCCCCATGTCGTCGGCGAAGGCCTTGGCCGATTGCTCGCGGATCGTGGGCTTGCCGGCCTTGAGCCCGAAACGGCCCAGAAGCGGGCGGCCGAATTCGTCCGACCAGACGATATTGGGGCGACCCGAAATGCCGTCACCGTCGCTGTCGCCCGGATCGGCCAGCGCCAGGATGTCGGCGGCCGGGACCGATTCCAGCAGGCCAAGCCCGATCATCTGCGGCGTCACGCGGGGCGACATCATCAGCCCGTCTTGTGGCGCGCCATAGCGATATCCCTCGATGCGGAATAGCGGCTTCCGCAATTCCACGACACTTCCATCGGCCAGGGTCACGGGAAAGGCTGACCATTCGATCTCGATGCTGCCTTCGGCCAGGTAGCCTTCCAACGCGAGGTCCTGCAGCTGTCCGCCATAGACCGGCTCTGGCATGGTCGGGATGTAATCCGGGATCAGCAGCTGGCCCCCGCCTCCGGGAATGGAAAGTCGAAGAAGAGCTGAAACGCGGCTGTCATCCGGATTTTCGGGCAGATGGCCGCGCCCGTCCTTGATGTGGCAATTCTGGCAGGATCGCGCGTTGTAAAGCGGCCCCAGACCGTCGCTGCCCTTCGTCGAAGAGGGCGCGCCGACCCACAGCTTGCGGAAGATGCCATTGCCGACCTTGAACTTCAGTTCGGATTCGAAGGGCATGTTCGCTGAGAATTGGGAAAAGGCATCGGCCGTGTCGAGGTAGCGCGTCGTCGCGGCTCCACCGGTTTTCTGCTCGAACCGCTCAGGCGCGTTGAAATCTGTCGTCGGCGCTGTCACGGCCCCGATCCTTGCCGCTTCCTCGACGGTGCGGGGGATGATGTCCAGATGTGGCTCATCCTGCCAACTGGACATGTCGGTCGGTTCGGCTTGGGCGGCACAGGCCAGAATAGCCAAGGCGGTGCCGCCCAAAAGGCGCATCAAGCGCGCGAAGGGTATCATGTCAGGCAGACGTCACTGGAAGACGGCGTTCGGGTCGTCGAGGCTGTCCGACCCCTCGAAGGCAATCGCGTTCAGTTTCAACGCGGCAACTGCGCGTTCGATCCCCTTCGTCTGGGCCACCAACGCATCGACGGCTGCCATGATGGTGGCTTCGCCTTCGCTATTGCCCGGAGCCAGCATCTGATCATAGGCCATCCCGCCCTCGGCCTTGTCGCGCAGCGCGGTCAGGGCGGCCATGCTGGCATCCAACTCCCTGCGGAGTTCAGTGTCCACGGTGGCATCGGCCGCCGCGACAAGCTGCGAGAGCGAAGGACCGGTCAGCTTGCTGCCATCGGCGCGCGTATAGTGGCCCAGATAGACGTTCTGGATTCCAAGCCCGTCATAGTAGTGGCTCAGGTGGGTCTGGTCCGAGAAGCAATCATGTTCTTCCTCGGGGTCGTTCAGCATCAGGCCAAGCTTCATCCGCTCGCCCGCCTGCTCGCCATAGGACAGGCTTCCCATACCGGTCAGCATCGCGTTGAGCCCGGCTTGCGGATCGGCTGTCACGGCGTCGCGCGCCGCGCCGCCATCTTCCCAATTCGCGACCATTTCCTGCAGATCGGCGATCAGCAGATCCGTCGCGGCGACCAGATATTCCGCGCGCCGGTCGCAGTTGCCGCCGGTGCAGCCTGCGTCCTGCTGGAAATCGGTATGCGGGCGCGCGCCGGCGCCTGCCTCGGTGCCGTTCAGATCCTGACCCCAGAGCAGGAATTCGATGGCATGATAGCCAGAGGCGACATTCGCTTCGATCCCGCCCGCCTCGTGCAACTCGCCCGAGATCAGTTCTGGGGTGATGGTGGCTGCATCCAGCGTCTTTCCCGAAAGTTCCAGCCGGGGATTGGCGATGACGTTGAGCTGGGCAAGTTCGTTATCCTCGGCCGAGGGCGTGCCCTCGGCGACGTAATCGATCAGCCCTTCGTCAAGCGGCCAGGCATTCACCCTGCCTTCCCAATCGTCGACGATCGGGTTGCCGAAGCGAAAGGCCTCGGTCTGCTGATAGGGCGCGCGGGCGGCGGTCCATGCGGCTTTCGCTGCGCTCAGGGTTTGTTCCGACGGCGCGGCCAGCAGCGCATCGACCGCCGCCTTCAGCGCTTCGGCGGTCGTCAGGCTGTCGCCATAGGCCGCCAGCGCGATATCCGCATAATGGGAAACGACAGCTTCCGGCGTGGCGTCTGCGGTCTGAGCATTGGTCGCCGTAGCGCAAAGAAGCGATGCCGCAAGCGGCAATACGAACTGTTTCATCGACGTTTTCCCGTCCCTGTCATCCGGCGTTGTCGGCAGAATGAGCTTGCGAGGCTCAAATTGTCAAACCGTTTCTGTCGGGAAATCCGCGTCAAACTTCCACGTGACAGGACAGGTTCGACCCAGTTGGCATGTTGTATCCCAGGATCCCCCTTCGGCGCGGGCGGTCGCCGCGCCGAAGGGGGATCTAGGGCCGGGGCGTGGCGAAAAGCGCAATCAGCCCGTCTGCGATGGCCCCTCCGCCAGATCAGGACATCATGCCAGCCAGCATGTTCGCGCCAGGCCACGTCATAATCTCGGAGCCGCAAGGTGTCGCGCAGGCTCTGCGAGGTTTCCAGAATGCCGCCCGTACCTCCACGCGCCGCTTCGAACACGCCGGTAGAAAGGAAGAACCGGATCGGCAGCTTCTCGACTTACGCGAATTCGGCGGCGACATAGGGCATCCCGTCGGTCTTGGTGCCGGGTGGCGCCCCCCAGAACGATCCCGACAACGAGATGGCATCTGGGTCCGCGCCCTTTCCCGTCGAAGATCAGCACCATCACCAGATCGGGATCGGCGGGATCGAGATCGCGCGGATGGGCCAGCGTTATCTCGCGGCTGTTCCCAAGCCTCGCGCTTTCGAAGGTGAAGGTTCCTGTCACCGGGTTCGCCACGGGCAAGGATGGCGGTTCAATGGGTCACTCTCTGCGGTCGCAAGGATCGCGACCCGCCGGGCACGGGCGTTGAACGGCAGCTCGGGCACATCGGGCGCCAGGCGGCGATAAGACTGGCGCAGACAGTCGGGAACAAGGAAGCTCTTGAACCAGACATCGCTGTTGCCCAGGCGTTCGAGCCGTTCGTGGTGGTTCGAAGGTCCGCCCAGCAGGCGCACGTTTCGCCTGGCGCCGCGCCACAGGAAGGTGACGATGGCCTGACCGTCGTCCAATGGCTCGACCAGCGGCGTGCCCGCTCGTTCCATCTCGGCCCGGAATGCATCCGTGCCGTCACCCCTGGCAAGCGTGCTTGCAAGCGCCCCGAGCCGCGGGGTCAGATAGTCGGGCCCTGTCGCTACCTGCCTGTCGGGCGGGACAATCTGGTCGATCCTCACGGCCACGAAATCGGCCTGCGTCGCGGCCGAAAGTGCGATCCTTAGGCGAGGCCCTTCGGTGACGTCGTGAACCCTAGATCGAGGCCGGAGTTTCCTCGATCGGCGTGCTGGTCTTGGTTCCTGCAGTGCTGCTGCTTGCGACGTAGCCCTGCGCCGCTTCCGCCGAAAGCGTAACCTCGTCCAGTTCCACCGTCGAGACGTCCTGAGACAGGTCAGTCGTCGGCAGGCCAGGGCTGAGCGCAGTTGTCATCAAAAGGCGTCCGCCGAGGCTGCGCCCCATTCTGCTTCCAGCCATCATCATGTCCATTTTGGCGCGGACGGGCTGGATGATGTCCTGGCGCCGCTGTTCGGGTGCAGCGCCTCTAGCGCTCTTCGGTCGATCTTTGAAGACAGCCCGCGGGGGCAGGCCAGGAATATCCGATCAGCGTTGCAGTTCAGCTAGATGAGCTCCGCTGTGAAGGCATGGCGATCGCCGTTACCCGCTTGGCGCGGCATATCGGCAGCCGGATCAATGGTGCCGCATGCCTTGCCCCGGCCCATGTCCTCGGCGCAGGACCTTCGACTGGCGCAAGGGTGTCGGGCCGCGCCTTGTTGCTTGACTGGCTTGCGACCTGACCTCGCCCCATCCCGAAGGCGCAAATTCGGCGCGCTTATCTTCCCCCGGCCTCGTCATCGACCAGGACCATGAGGTTGCCGTGGGTGCATCTTTCGACCCGGGCCGAGACATCCCAGACATTGGCCAGCAGATCCGGGCGCAGGACTTCGTTGGGCGGGCCCGAGGTCGCAAGCCGGCCATGGGACAGGACCATGAGCTGGTCGGCCCAGCGGGAGGCCTGCGCCAGATCGTGCAGCACGGCGATCACCATCCTGCCCTCGTGCGCGAGATCGCGCGCGATCGACAGGACGCGGTGACTGCGAGCCATGTCGAGCGCCGAAGTCGGCTCGTCCAGAAGGATCAGCGGCGTGTTGCGCACGATGACCTGCGCCAGCGCCACCAGTTGCATCTGGCCACCCGACAGATGCGACAGGGCCCGCAGCGCCAGATCCATGATGCCGACGCGGTCAAGGGCTGCAAGGCCACGTTCCTCGGCGCTCTGGCCACCGACGACTCGCCCGGCAAGGCCGCCCCCGGCATGCAGCGCCACGACCAGGCTTTCGAGGACGCTCAGATCGCTGCGGGTCGCGCTGTGCTGCGGCATGAAGCCAATCAGTTCCGCCCTCTCGGCGGGCGAGGTTCTGTGCAGATCACGACCGATCAGCGACACTTCGCCGCGATAAGGCAAAAGCTGGGCGATGGCGCGCAGGAGGGTGGATTTGCCCGCGGCATTGGGGCCGGCCAGAACGGTTAACTCGCCTGCGCGGATGGGCGGAAGGTCCAGCGCATCGATCACTGGCAACCCGTCGCGGGTGACACAGAGCTTTCGCACGTTGAGGGCGCTCATCTCCGGCCTCCACGGGTGAGGATCAACAGGAAGAAGATCGGCAACCCGACAAGCGAGGTCACGATCCCCAAGGGCAACAGGATACCCGGCACCAGCATCTTGGCCGCGACCGAGGCAATCGAGGTCAGTAAGGCCCCGGCGAAAAGGCTCGCGGGCAGCAGCAGACGATGGTCTTCGCCCACGACCAGGCGCGCCATGTGCGGCCCGGCCAGCCCGACGAAGCCGATGACGCCGACAAGCGAGACGGCCGCGCCGGCCAGCAGGCTCACCCGGATCAGGGCAAAGCGGCGCAGACGTACGACATTCAGCCCGAAGGCCTCGGCGCGATCCGTACCCAGCCGCAGTGCCGTCATCTGCCAGGCCGCCCGGAGCGAAAAGGGCAGGCAGGCGGCCAGCGCGATGGCCAGCATCGCGATCCCGTCCCAGCGTGCCGAGGCAAGGCTGCCCATGGTCCAGAACACCAGCTGCTGCAACGCATCCGGGGAGGCCACGAATTGCACGAGCGCGAGCAGCGCCATCGCGGTGAAGTTGATGGCGATGCCCAGCAGGATGACGGTTTCCGTCCCCCCTCCGCGCAGGCTGGAAATCAGGTGCAATAGCGCCAATGCCCCCAGCGAGAACAGGAAGGCATTGGCCGAGACGGCCCAGTGAACGGGCACTCCGGGGATCGAGAACCCCAGCACCAGAGCGATCCCGGCGCCAAGCGCGGCCGAGGCGGAAACGCCAAGCGTGAATGGCTCGGCCAGGGGGTTTTCAAGGACGGTCTGCATTTCCGTGCCGGCCAGCGAAAGCAGCGCGCCGACCAGCACGGCCAGGACCGCGACGGGCAGGCGGACCTGCCAAACGATGATGCTGTTCGTGGCAGATGTCTCGGGCCCGACCAGAAGGGCTTCGCGGATCTGCCCCAGAGAAAGCCCGGCAGGGCCCGAGCAGAGGTCAAGCAGCATCGCCCCGAACGCGGCGAAGGCCAGGGCGATCACCAGCCAGGCGCGATTGCGTCTTTTCCGGTGATGATGGGCAAGGATCTGTTCTGCTGTCATGGCTGGTCGAGCCACCAGGTTCCCGGGATGCCGACCGGCGAAAAGCGCCGCTCCATTTCGGCCATCGTGGCCTCGGGGTCGAGATCGGCGAACAGCTCGGGATGGAGGCTCTTGGCCAGATATTCAACCAGCACGACATGCAAGGGCGTGTCGTTGAAGAGATGCCAGATGGCATGGGCGCGGCCCTCGCGCACGGCACGAAGCTGGGCAATGCCGGGCGCGGCCAGCAGGTTCTTGAAACTGTCCTGCGCGAGTTCGGGCGCGATGCCGGCCCCAAGGACCAGACCGCCGCGCGCGGCCATGTGTTCGCCTCCGGTCGCGACAAGCACATCGGGATCGGCGACAAGCAGGTTTTCAAGCCCCACATTGCCCATCACACCGGGTACCAGGTCGCGGCCGATATTCTGCCCCCCCGCGGCCGAGATGAATTCGTCGTACACACCTGCTCCCACGGTCAGGCAGCATTTTTCGGGCGTGGCATGAGCCTCGACGAAGACGCGCGGCGCGGCGGGCGCTGCCTTGGCAAGCCGTTCGCGCACGGCATTCAGATGGCTCGCGTAGAACTGCGCCAGCTCCGCGGCTTTCGCCTCGGCCCCGGTGAGCGTACCGAGCAGCTTGAGGCTGGGCGGCGTGTTCTCGATTGGATGGCTGAAGAAATCGATGAAGGCGACCGGGATGCCCGCCGTACGGATCTGGCGGATCTGCTGCTGCGTCTGCGGGTCGGCATGATCCATCAGCGACAGCAGCAGCAGGTCGGGCTGCAGCGCCAGAACCTGCTCGACCGAGATCTGTCGGTTGCCCGCGCCGACCGTGGCGATCTGTGCGATCCGGGGAAAGCGCGCGGCATAGGCGGCGCCTGTCGCCGGGTCGATGCCCTTATCGGTGCGCCAGCCCGCGACAAGGGCCACCGGATCGTCATGCAGCATGCCGAGCACGGTCAGATGCCGCCCTTCGCCCAGAACGATGCGTCGGGCGGGAGCGGGCAGAGTGATCTTCTGCCCGGTCACATCGATCGCGCTGAGCTCTGCCCGTGCGGCCAGCGCCGTGCCGAGCACCAGCAGGGCGCAAAGGACGACTCGCTGGATCGTTGTGATCCAATGCGGGGCGCATTTCCGGTTCATATGGTTTCCTTGCATGAAGATCGCATCACCCGCGGCCCGGGCTTAATGGCTTTACCTGACTGGATTTGTCAATTATCGATGCCGCATTTCTCTTTGCCGGAAAGCTGCCATGACAACGCTTCCTCCGCGCGCGGGAAGGCGGGCCGAGCTTGCGATCCTTGCCCATCCGCCGCGCAGCCACAGGATCGAGATCCGCGACATCGAAGCTGATGCCGCACCCGAGGCGGGCGGGCCCGAAACCTACCGGCTCTTCATCGCGCGCCCCGTGCAGACCAGGGCGGCGGGGCATCCGGTGCTTTACATGCTGGACGGCAACGCGGCCTTCGACTTTCTGTCCGCGCCGCTGCTCGAGGCCCATCCCTGGCTGATGGTGGTGGGGGTTGGATATGCGACCGGGCAGCAATTCGCGCGGGCCTCGCGGATCCGCGATTACAGCCCGCCCGAAGCGCCGGGCGGGGCGTTGCAGCCCGATCCGCATCATCCCGACCGGCTGGCCGGCGGGGCCGGTCAATTCCTTGCGCGGCTGATCGGACCCTTGCGTCTTGCGGCCGAAAGCGGTGTCAGGATCGACCCGCGGCGCCGGACGCTTTGGGGGCATTCCTTCGGGGGGTTGTTCAGCCTGTTTGCCGCAGCGACAGCGCCCGAAAGCTTTGCGCGCTATGCCATGGTCAGCCCATCGATCTGGTGGAACGAGGATCTGGCGCATCGGCTTGTCGCAAGGGCGGGTTTCGCTCAAGCGACGCCGATCTATTTTGCCGTGGGCGACCGGGAAAAGCGCGGCAACGATCCCGGCCCGGAACCGACCGCCCCGCCTGCGGCGACGATCGCGCTGCGAAATGCCCTGGCGCGTCGCCCCGGCGTCGATCTGCGCGCTCAGGTCTTTCCCGGCGCGATCCATATCGCGAGCCTGCCGGCCTCGTTGCCGCGGACGCTGGATCTCGCCGGACAAGACTAGGCCCCGAACCCGCGCATGCGACGGATGAGTACCGGGCCGATCAGGCGTGCGGCGGTGGCATTGACCATCTCGGCATGGCGAAACGGCAGGTCGATGCGTTCAAGCGCCTCCGCGTGCTCGAGCCATAGCGCCGGATCGAAGCGGTTGCCGTTTTGCCCAGCGGCGCAAAAATGCAGCACACTGCCGCCGAAGCGCCGATGGAGATGGGAACGCAGCAAGCGGTTCGTGCCGGCGACGAGCCGGGTCACTGCGTCCAGAACCGTCTCGGGAAGCGTGGCAAGCGACGAGTCACCCCGGCGCAGAAAATTCACCACCTTGGCGCGCGTTTCCAGTTCGGGATGCGCTTCCGGGTCATGCCCGGCAATGGCGAGAAGGGCGCGCAACGAGGCGGCATCGTCAAGTTCGGGCAGCGCGCGCCATGTCTCGGCGGGATAGGCATCCAGAAGCGCGAGCATGCCGACTTCGCGCCCCCTGTCCTGCAATTGCACCGCGATTTCATGGGCCAGCACGCCGCCGACTGACCAGCCGGCCAGGTGGATCATGCCTTCCGGCGCCAGGTCGGTGATCGCGCGAAGATAAATTGCGGCCAGTTCGCCCAGCGACGCTGGCACGGGGCCTCCATCCAGAAGCGGCGACTGGAGCGCGTAGACCGGACGATCGTCCAAGGCCGGCGCAAGGCGGCGATAGCACCAGCCCAGCCCGCCTGCCGGATGCAGCAGGAAAAGGGGAGCGCCGCCGGACGCGTGTCGCAAGGGCAGGATCATTCCCAGACCGGCATCCTCGCGTCCGGTTTCCAGCGCGGTGGCCAGCGCCGAGATCACCGGCGTCTCGAAGATCTGGCCAAGGCCGGGATCATGGCCGAATTCCCTCGAGATGCTGAGGAGAAGCGACAGCGCCGAGAGGGAATCTCCGCCCAGGGCGAAGAAATCCGCCTCGCGCATGGGGGTCTGCGGCAGCGAGAGGATCTCGGCGTAAAGCGCGGCAAGCCTTGTCTCGATCGGGCCCTTGGCGGGTGTGCCCTTGGGGGCGGCGACCTCGGGTGCGGGCAGCGCGGCGCGGTCCAGCTTGCCGTTCGCTGTAACCGGCAGGGCAGAAAGCGGCATGATATGCGCAGGGATCATATGCGCGGGCAGGTGCCGGGCCAGATGCGCTTGCAATCTGGTTGCGTCAAGCCCGGCTTTGGGCACGACATAGGCGACCAGCTGCAGACCGTCGCCAAGCGGGCGGGGCAAGACCACTGCCTCGTCCAGCATGGTGCTGGAATGCAGCGCGGCCTCGATCTCGCCCAGTTCGACCCGCATGCCGCGGATCTTCACCTGTTGGTCGCGGCGGCCGAGATAGGTCACCGCGCCATCGGCGCGCCGCATGGCGAGGTCGCCGGTCGCGTAGATCCGTTCGCCAGGACGGAACGGGTCGGAAAGGAAGCTCTTGGCGGTCAGGTCAGGCTGGCCCAGATAGCCACGCGCAAGCTGCACCCCGCCAAGGAAAAGCTCTCCCGCGACGCCTTCGGGGACCGGGCGCCCCAGCGGGTCAAGGATGTAGAGCCGCGTGTTCCAGACCGGATGGCCGATCGGCAGGGGTCGGCTTGTGTCCTGCGGCCCGGCCTCCCAGTAGCTGACATCGACGGCGGCCTCGGTCGGTCCATAGAGATTGTGCAACTCGGCGCGGATATGGCTGTGGAACTTTTCGCGATGCTCGGCGGTCAGCGCCTCGCCCGAACAGAAGACGCGGTCGAGCGCCACCCCTTGCGAGGCGGGCGATGCGAGAAAGGCCGAGAGCATCGAGGGCACGAAATGTATCGCGGTGATGTTCTCGCGCCGGATCAGCTCGGCGATCGCCGACGGATCGCGATGCGCGCCGGGCGGGGCCAGAACCAGTGTCCCGCCGCAAAGGAAGGGCAGGAACAGTTCCCAGACCGAGACGTCGAAGGTGATGGGCGTCTTCTGCAGGATGCGGTCCGAGCGGGTGAAGCCGTAATGGTCGCGCATCCACAGAAGCCGGTTCACGATCGACCGGTGCTCGATCATCACGCCCTTGGGTTCGCCGGTCGAACCCGAGGTGAAAAGCACATAGGCCAGATCATCTGGCGCCGGTCGGGGCAGTGGTACTTCGGAGCCTTGCTGACCACTAGTCTTGGCCCTTTCATGCGGCCAATCTTGCGGGGCGAAGGGGATGGCCGCGCCGTCGCAGTCAAGCCCCGTTTCGGCCAGCAGGATCGCCGCGTCGGTCCGGGCGATCAGGCGGGCAAGCCGCGCGGGCGGGTTTTCTGGGTCAAGCGGCACATAGGCTGACCCAGCGCGCAGCACGGCCAGCAGTGCCACGGCCAGATGCTCGCATCGGGGCAGGGCGATCGCGACGAGCCTGTCCGGACCCGCGCCAAGCGCGACCAGTACTTCGGTAAGCGCCGCGGATCGGCGGTCAAGCTCGGCGTAGCTGAGCGAAACTTCCCCGAAACGCACCGCCTCGGCATCCGGTCTTGCTTTCATCTGCGCCTCGATCAGCGCGGTCAGGCTGGTTGGTTCAAGCGCACGATCAGTGGCGTTCACATCCCTGGTCAGCTGGGCATGTTCGGCGGGGGTGACGGTCTGGACATCGGCCAGCCGCCCGGCTCCGAAAGCCCCGGCGAGGTATCCTGCCAGGCGCTCGGCATGGCTTGCCGTCTCGGTTGCGGCATAAAGCAGGGGGTTCGCGTCGATTTCCAGCGCAAGGCTTGCCTCGGCATCGCCACGGAAGGTCACGGAAAGGTCGTCAACAGCGCCCGCGCCAAGGATATGCAGGCGAACATCCAGCCCTGCAAAGCGCGGCGGTATATCGAAGGGCTGGAGGTTGACGATGGGGCCGTAGAGACGATCCTCGGGCGCCGTGCGATGAAGATCGCGGCGCAGTTGCTCGGACCGGTAGCGCCCGTGCCTGCGGATGCGCGCCAGCCTGGCCGCGCCATCCTGCAGGGTCTCGGCAAGGGGGCGCTGCTCATCGGCGCTCCAGCGCAAGGGCAGCACATTCATCCACATGCAGGGCACGCGCGCCGCCTTGCTGCCAAAGCGCAGGGCGTGAGGGATGCCGACCACCCGATCACCCTCGCCCGAGACCCGCGAGAGGTAGTCTGTCGCAAGCAGCGTCAGCAGATCGGGCCATGCGCGGCCCAGATCCGATGCCGCGCGCCGCAAATTCGCGCAGAAATCGGGATCGAGCTCGATCCGCCTGCGGTGAAAGCCATGGGCCGAGAGCGCGCGCCCTTGCGCGGGCGAGGCGGCGCGTTCCAGCCCTGCCAGTTCGGTCTGCCAGAAAGCCGCATCGCGCGAGCGATGGGGCGAGACGCGATAGGCGGCATCCTCGGCCAGCGCATCGGCGACGGGGGCAAAGGGTTCGGGCAGGGGCGCGTCTATGGTCAGGGCAGAATAGATCTCGGCCATGCGGTTGGTCAGTAGGACGATGCCATAGCCGTCGATCACCAGATGATGCAGGCGCTGATACCAGAAATGCCGCTGCGGCCCGAGCCGGAAAAGACAGAACCGGGCAAGCTGGTCGCAGGACAGATCCAGGGCCCGCGCGCTGTCCGACGCCATCCGGGCAAGGGCCTCGGCCTCGGGGTCGGCGAAGCCCGAGAGATCCGCGCATTCCAGCACGGGCGGCCGCGCATCGAGCCATTGCACGGGCCGTCCATCGACGAAGCCAAAGCGCGCCCTGAGCGCTTCGCATTGCGCCATCGTCGCGGCATGGGCGGTCCTGAAGCGTTCGACATCCAGCGCGCCGATCAGTTCGACGTACTGCCCGGTATTCAGGATCGGATTGGTCGGGTCGATCGACTGGGCGAACCACATTCCCTCCTGCGCTTCGGTCAGGGGCAGGGCAGGGCGCGATGGCAAATCAACCGAGGAAATATCAAGCGTCATGAGCAGTCGTTCGGGACAGTGGTGCGGGCAGGTCGTGGTTGCGCTAGAATTGTTTACTTATTCAGTCAAGAAGTTGGTCTGGTCAAGCCAAGGGGCAACTCATTGATTTTTCTGAGATCGCTTGGCTTCTCGCGACAAGTTGCGACAAATAAGCCTGTGCGCCGTCTTGCGCGCCGCGACATTGGATGGTTCTAGATCGACGGCGCCAGCCCTTAAGCCAGCCAAGAATTTCTGCCCTTGCCCCCTCGCAAAGCGAGATTGCATGGGGCAAGCATCCTCTGGACGACAAGGAAACTGTCATGGCGACGCCTTTGATTTCCCACATGCGCCTGATGCTTTGCGCATCTGCCCTGGCCCTGACCGCGACTGCGGGCGCGTCTGTGGCCGAGACCCATTTCACCAAATCCCTGACCGAATTCCCTGGTCGGGTTCAGGCCAGCGGGGCCGAGCGCGGCCAGCCGATCTACAAGGGCGGCAAGGCGGTCATCTCGGGCAAAGACCTCATACCGGGCCAGACCGTCACCCTCATGCGCGGCGACAAGACCTTGAACGCCGAGCCGATCACCGTCGATGACAAGGGCGAATTCAGCCTGACCATCGAGGTGGATGCCGATGCGCAGACCGGGCTGCAGCCCGTTGTCGTGATCGCCGAGAATCCCGCGGCCGCCGATGTCGTGCAGATGAAGATCTCGCCCGAAGTGCCGGTTTCCGGCGCCGAGAAGTTCGAGATCGCGAGCGAGGTCGTGACGCCCGGAATGTACCAGGTCAAGGCCAGCGAAGAAGGACCGGTCTTCGTGACCGCCTCGATCGGACGTCCGCCGGTCAAGGAAGCAAAGCTTGTCAAGATCGACCCCGAGACGCTCAAGGTCGCGGCCGAGGCGGTTCCCGCCGCTGCCCCCGCGCGTGAGGATGGCAAGGATGCGGGGCTTTTCGCGGTCTATGGCGTCGATGTGGACAATGCCAATGGCAATGTCTGGGTCACCAATACCCGCCAGAACACCGCGAGCGTCTACAAGCAATCCGACCTGTCGCTGGTCAAGCAGTTCGAGCCAGGCGCCGTGCCCCATGCCCGCGACGTGATCGTGGACGAGGCCAATGGCCGGGCCTATGCCAGCGCGACCGGCACGCCGAATATCGAGGTCTTCGACATCGAGACGCTCGAAAAGCTGGAGCCGATCACGCTGCAATCTACTATCCGGGGCGAGGAATTCTCGACCATGGCGCTGGATATCGACGAGGCGGGCGGCAAGCTGGTCACGGTAAGCATCGCGACGCCGGAAGCGGCCATCGTCGACCTGAAGACGGGCGACGCCAAGGTCATCCGCCTGCCGGGCGTCAAGACCGCCTCGGGCGTGGCCTATGACCCGCAGGAAGGTCTGATCTTCGTCGCCGCGCAGGGCACCGACAACCTGGTGATCGTCAAGGCCGAAACCGGAGAAGTGCTTCATGACGTGCCCGTCGGGGCAGGCGCGCTGAACGTGGCCTTTGAACCGAAAAGCCGCCATGCCTTTGTCGCGAACCGCGGCGCGGGCACGATCACCGTCGTCGATCCCCGGGGCAATATCATTGCCAATCTCGATGCCGGCAGCATGCCGAACCAGCTGCGCGCGGATGGCCGGGGCAATGTCTGGGCGGTTAACAAGGCCCGCGGAGAAGACGACCCCGTCGGAGACCGTATCTGGCGCATCACGCCGAAAGAGTGATCCCGTTTCAGTCTGAGCCGTCTGATCGCGCCCCGCAGCAATACTGCGGGGCGTTTTTTTCCGAATGTGACTGTTTGCGACATTTCGCGACAAAAGACTTTGCCTGCAGCCATTGAAGCACGCGGTCACAAATGGTTGAAGCGGGCAGCCCGCCTCGCCGCCAGCAATCTTCCAGAAACATTCCAGGAAAATCAAATGGCGACGCCCCTCATGCGCCCTGCCACCGGCACGGCAATCTGTCTTCTCATGTCACTTCCCGTCTTTGCCGGGGCCGCGATCGCGCAAGAGGCCGCCGCGCCGGAGCCGAGCGCGGTGGTTCTTGAAACCGTCGTCCTGTCCGCCGAAGACCAGAACAAGCAGGCTTTGGGTGCCTCGGTGATCACCGAGAGTGATCTCGCAAAGGCCCCGGTTGTGAACGACATCTCGGAAATCGTGCGCAAGATGCCGGGGGTCAACCTGACCGGCAACAATACCAGCGGCCAGCGTGGCAACAACCGCCAGATAGACATCCGTGGCATGGGACCGGAAAACACCCTGATCCTGATCGACGGCAAGCCCGTGATGTCGCGCAACGCGGTCAAGATGAGCCGCGGCGGCGAACGCGACACGCGCGGCGATTCGAATTGGGTTCCGGCCGAGATGATCGAACGCATCGAGGTCCTGCGCGGCCCCGCGGCGGCGCGCTATGGCTCTGGCTCGGCGGGCGGGGTGGTCAACATCATCACCAAGCGTCCCGAGACCCTGACCGGGCAGGTCAGCATGCATACGACCCAGCCCGAAAGCAGCAAGGAAGGGGCAACCAACCGAACGAATTTCATGCTGGCCGGACCGGCGGGCGAGGACTTCACCTTCCGTATCTTCGGCAATTACAACCGCTCTGAACCCGATTCAGCCGACATCAATCCCGCCGAATTGGATGACGACGGCGAAGAGGTCGTGATGGCCGGGACCGAGGGCGTCATCAACAAGGACATAAGCACGCTCCTGACCTGGCACGGGATCGAGGGCCACGAGATTGATCTGGAATGGAACTTCTCGCGTCAGGGCAACCTTTACGCGGGTGACACGCGCACCGGGGTAACCGACGAGCAATACAACTCGCTCCTGGGCGAGGAAACCAACCGGATGTATCGCAACACCCTCGCGATCACCCATCGCGGTGAATATGGCTTCGGTGAATCGAACAGCTACCTGCAATGGGAAAATACTCGTAACTCGCGCCTCTGCTCGGGCCTTTCGGGTGGTCCCGAGGACAGTATCGACATGACCTGTGTCGATACGGATGGCGACGGCGAGGATGATGCCCCGGCCTTCCAAACCATTACGCTTGATAACGTCACCGCCAAATCCGAATGGATTCTCCCGATGACGGTGGCCAAACGTGCCAGCCGTGTGACCTTCGGCGCGGAATATCGAGGCGAATTCATGGATGACCCCCATTCCATCGCGAACGAGATCCAGGACGACGGCGTTGCCGAAGAAAGCGGTGTCGATGCCGATCCGGCCAACCGCGACCCGAGCACCCAGCAGAACACCATCGGTCTTTACGCAGAGGCCAATATCGAATGGTCGGACCAGTTGACGCTGACACCCGGCCTGCGCTTCGACTACAACGACAATTTCGGCTCGAACTGGTCACCCAGCCTGAATGCCGAATATGCGTTCAACGATTCATGGACCCTGAAATTGGGCGTGGCGCGGGCCTTCAAGACCCCGAACCTGTTCCAGTTGAACCCGAACTATGTCTATCGCACCCGCGGGAACGGCTGCCCCTATATCGATGGCGAACAGGTCGGCGGCCCCTGCTATGTGCTGGGCAACCCGGACCTCGAAGCCGAGCGCAGCTGGAACAAGGAAATCGGCGTCGCCTATCAGGGCCAGACCGGCATCAACGGCAGCCTGACTTTCTTCCACAACGATTATGACAATCGCATCGGCTCGGGCACCTATCAGTATAATGACGGGGCCGAGACGAACCGGCTCTATCGCTGGGAGAACCAGAAGAATGCGGTGATCTCGGGCATCGAGGGCAATTTCTCGACGCCGCTGGGCGATCGCTTCGCCTTCAACGCGAACTTCACCAAGATGATCAAATCCGAGATGGAGAACGGCCAGCCGCTGAGCCTTGTTCCGGATTATACGATCAACTCGTCGCTCGACTGGTTTGCCACCGATGCGATTACCGTGACCCTTGCCGCCACCCATTACGGCGAGATCGAGGCCACCTCGGTCAACCCGACCACCGGTGCGGATTACGAGGACCCGGATTCGCGCGATCCCTATACACTGGTCAATCTGGGCGGGACGTGGGATATGTCCGAACAGGCACGGCTCTCGGCGGGGATCTCGAACCTCTTTGACAAGACGGTTCTCAGGACGGATTCCGGCGAGGGGGCGAATACCTTCAATGAACCCGGACGTGCGTTCTACATGACGCTGACCTCGACCTTCTGATTCCGAAGGCGCCTTGGCGCCTTTGGCCGAAAGACCTGCGGCGGCACTTCCGGTGCCGCCGCCCTGCGATTTGCTGAACCAGTTGTCTCCAATGACCGAAGTCAAGGAACCCAAGATCCTGATCGTCGATGACGCCCGCGAAATCCGCGAGCCTCTGGGCGTCTACCTGCGCCGCCACGGATTGCGCACGCGCCTGGCCGCCAATGTCGGCGAGGCACGCCGCGCATTGTCCGAAGAGCCGGTGCACCTCGTCCTTCTTGATGTCATGATGCCGGGAGAGGACGGGTTGAGCCTCTGCCGCGAGCTTGCTGCTGACCGTCGCCTGCCGGTGATCCTGCTGACCGCCCGAACGAGACAGGAGGACCGCGTGACGGGGCTCGAGCTTGGGGCCGATGACTACGTGTCGAAGCCCTTCGATCCGCGCGAATTGCTGGCCCGCATTCGCGCCGTTCTGCGCCGCGCCCCGCCCAAGAAGCGCGACCTCATCCTGATGCGCCGCAGCTTCGGCGGGCTGATCCATGACCCCGACCGCCGGTGCGTGATCCTTGCCGATGGAAACAGCATTGACCTGACCAGCGGCGAGAACCGGTTGCTCGGCTTGCTCTTGGACCAGCCGGGTCAGGTTCAATCCCGCGCCCGGCTTCTGGACCTGCTTCATGGCCGAGAGGCACGCGCCTATGATCGGACCGTCGACAACACGATCAGCCGCTTGCGCCACAAGATCGAGCAGGACCCGAAACACCCCGTCCTGATCGTGACCGAATGGGGCGGCGGGTACCGGCTTGCTGCCGAGGTCGAGGCATTGCCGTGAAGGGCTTGCTCGCAAGGTTGAAACCGGACGGGCTGGCGGCCCGGTTCGCGATCCTGCTCGTTCTGGCGCTTCTGGGCGCAAACCTGATCGCGGCGTTTCTCCTCGCGCGGGAGGGCACTTCCTTTGACCGGGCGATGCGACTTCAGGGCGACGCGCATCGGCTCGCCGCGCTGGTCGAGGCGCTGGAACATGCCGACCCTGCCACGGCCCTGTCGCTGCCGCAGCGCAGCTCGACCGGCTTTACCCGCTTTTCGGTCGAACCCGGCCCGCTTGAGATGCCCCATACCCGTCGGCTTCCCGATCATGAGGCGCAGCTGATGCTCAATGTTCCGGATCGCGCGATCGAGATCCACGAGGCCGGCCCGCCCCGCGGCGGGCAGGATCGCGCGGCGTTGCTGCTTGTCTCGGTCCGTCTCCAAAAGGGTTTCCTCGCCGGGCATTGGCTGAATGCGCTGGCCTATCCCTTGCCTTCACGGCAGGCCTGGAAGTGGAAGATGGGCTTTTTTGTGCCGCTCGCGGCGTCCCTTCTGGGCACGCTGATCGTGGGCGGGATTTTCATCCGACGCATGACGCTTCCGCTCAGCGATCTGGCCGAGGCGGCGCGCGCGGCGGGGCGAGGCGAACGTAAAGCTCGTGTTGCCGAGCGGGGGGCAAGCGAAATCCGAAAGGCCGCCGCCGCCTTCAATGACATGCAGCGCCGGATCGCGGGGTTCGAGACCGACAGATTGCGTCTGCTTGCGGCCGTGGGGCATGATTTGCGGACGCCGATAACCGGCCTTCGCATCCGCGCGGAGCTGCTTGACGATGAGGAACAGCGGGAAGGGATGATCCGCGTTCTCGACGAGATGGCCGTCATGGCCGAGGAATTGCTGCATGCCGCAGGCACCGGAAGTCCGGGCGAAGACGCGCAGGATAGCGATCTGGACCGCATGCTTGCGCAGCTTTGCGCGGATCGCGGCATCGACTACTCCCCGACCGCGCCACTGCATCTGGCGGTCCGGCCCGTCGCCATGCGCCGCGCCATCGGCAATATTCTCGACAATGCCCTGCGCTACGCTGGTGCGCCACTGGTGCGTCTTTCGTGTGATCATGCCTCGGCCCTGATCCGCATCGAGGACGGCGGCCCGGGCATCCCCGAAAGGATTCTGGACCAGATCTGCGAGCCTTTCATCCGCGGCGAGGGCAGCCGGTCGACCGAAACCGGCGGCGTAGGGCTGGGTCTGTCGATCGCGCGCGACGTGATCCGCCACCACGGCGGCAGCTTGTCGCTGCGCAACCGCTCGCAGGGCGGTCTCAGCGTCGAGATTCATTTGCCGACAACGCCAAGCCGCCAGGCAGGCTGCGATGGCCATCAGTTCTTACCAGTTTGAAACCACAGCAAAGCCAGATCCAAGGACCAGAAATGACCATACCCAGCACCCCCATCCTTGATACGGTCGACGTTTATGGCCGCGTGACCCGATGGTTGCACTGGAGCATCGCCCTGCTTCTGGCCTGGCAGTTTCTCGGCATGGGGCTGAAACTGATCTTTGGCCGCCAGCCATTTCTAGCCCCCCTGGTCGGATCGCATCAGCCGGTCGGCACGGTGCTGTTCGTCCTGATTGTGCTGCGCGTGATCTGGGCGGTGGTCAATCGCCGCAATCGCCCGCGCCATGGCAACGGATTGCTGGGCATTGCGGCGGTCACTGGTCACGGGCTGCTGTATCTCGCGATGGTCATGGTGCCATGCGTCGCCCTGCTTCGCGCCTATGGCAGTGAACGTGCCTTTGCCCCTTTCGGCTTCGAGATTTTTCCGGCCCGTGCGACCGAAATCGGCTGGATGGTCGATCTGGGCGGGCTGCTGCATGGTGAACTGGGCTGGGTGCTTGGCGCGCTGATCCTTGGCCATGTCGTCATGGTCGGCATCCACGAGACCATGTGGCGCGACGGTACCCTGGCTCGGATGACGCGGGCAGGGTCGTGACGGCAAACTGCCCTCACCGTCTCACCCACCTGGCACAGGGACGAGAAGCGGCGCTGCGGCTAACCCTGGCTGAATCGTATCTGGGCTGTGCGACCCCAAGATCTTGGCCTCCTCTGGATCGCGGGCCTGTTTCGCCCCGTGACCACCCGTCATGGGTCACTCGCAAGCCATACGTACCCGCATCGAAGGCTTTCTGATCTTGGTCAAGAAGGCGTGCTGCTGGCCGAGGTGATGTCGGCCAGCAGTTCAGCATCACTCGTCCATGGCATAGGCGATCACATAGTCACCCGGCTTTGTCCCGATCGATCCGTGACCGCCCGCTACGATGACGACGTATTGCTTGCCATCCACCTCATAGCTCATGGGGGTAGACTGCCCACCGGCGGGCAGGCGCGCTTGCCAGATCTGCCTGCCCGAGGTCAGGTCATAACCCCGCAGATAGTCATCCACCGCCGCCGCAAGGAAGACGACGCCGCCCTTGGTGATGATCGGCCCGCCGATGCCCGGTACGCCCAGCTTGATCGGCAATGGCAGGGCAGTCATGTCGCGAACGGTGCCATTCTTGTGCTTCCACGCGATCTGTCCATTGGTCAGGTCAGCACCGGCAACATAGCCCCATGGCGGGGATTGGCAGGGAATGCCCAGCGGGCCTAGGAACGGCCCCATGACCACGCCATAGGGCGCTCCCTCATTTCGGTTCAGCCCTTGTTCGCTGGCGGTCGCGCCGGCCTCTTTCGGGGGAATGTCGGCGCGCGGCACAAGCCGCGATGTGAAGGCCAGATAGGTCGGCATGCCGAACATCACCTGACGCTCGGGATCCACGGCGACGCTTCCCCAGTTGAAGACGCCGAAATTCCCCGGATAGACGATGGTGCCTTCGAGCGATGGCGGCGTGTAGCGCCCTTCGTACCTTAACCGGCGCATGTCGATGCGGCACATCAGCTGGTCAAAGATCGTGATGCCCCACATATCCCGCTCGCGCAGCGGATCGGGCTTGAAGGTCAAGGCCGAGGTCGGCTGCGTCGGTGCGGTGTAATCCTCGGGGATCGCGCCAGAGGGCGCGGGTTCTTCCGTCACCGGCAGGATCGGCTGACCTGTCTCGCGGTTCAGCACATAGATATCGCCCTGCTTGGTAGGGCCGACCAGGGCGGGCTGGGTCTGGCCATCTATGGTCAGGTCGATCAGCACGGGCTGGGCGGGCACATCCATGTCCCAGAGGTCGTGATGCACGGTCTGGAAGACCCACCTCTCCTGGCCCGTTGCCACATCCAGCGCCACGATGGACGAGGAATGTTTCTCGACGGCCTCGGAGCGACCCATGCCCAACTGGTCGGGAACCTGATTTCCCAAAGGGATGAAGACCAGACCGCGTTCGGCATCGACCGAAAAGACCGACCAACTGTTCGGGCTGTTGGCGGTGTAGGTCTCGCCTGCGGCAAGGTCGATCGGCGTGGTGTCCTCGGGATTGGCGCTGTCCCAGTTCCACAGCAATTCGCCGCTGGCGATGTCATAGGCGCGGATCACGCCGGATTGCGAATAGATCGAGAAATTGTCGTTCACTGCGCCGCCGATGATGAGCTTGCCATCAACCGCAACCGGGGGCGAGGTCGAGTAATAGTAACCCGCCGGATTATAGGGCATCCCTGCTTCAAGATGCAGTGCGCCCCGCTCGGCAAAGCTTTCGCAGGGTTGCCCGGTTTCGGCGTTGAGCGCGATCAGGCGGGCATCGGCGGTGGGCAGATAGACCCGCGTCGGGCATTCCCGCGCGGCCTCGGCCGTCTCGGGCGACGATGCGGGCATGTCGCCCATGTTCCAATAGGTCACGCCACGGCAGGTCTGGTGCTGCCGGTCGGGATTCATGCCCGAATTCGCGTCATAGCGCCAGATCTCCTTGCCGCTTGCCGCATCCAGCGCAATGGCGATGTTATGCGGCGTGCAAATGTAGAGACGCTCGCCGACCTTCAGGGGGGTCACCTGATAGGTCGTTTCGCCGACGTCATCGGGGCGCTTCACGTCACCCGTCTGATAGCGCCAGACCTCGCGCAGATTTCCGATATTGGCTGGGGTGATTTCTTCCAGCGGAGAGTATCGCTGCCCGAAATTCGTGCGGCCATATTGATGCCAGTCACCCGCGGCCATCTCATTGCCAAGGGCGGGGGTATCAGTCGCCTTCGCGGTCGGCAGGTTCCCAGAAATGTCATGGGGGTCCTGCAGCATCGCGTAGCCCGCCGCTCCGATCGAAGCCGCGACGGCGAGGCCGATCCCCAGTCCGCTGGGCGGGACGCGGATATGGCCGTCGATCACCCGGCCGGTCAGATGTTCGCGAAACGCGGGCAGGCAAAGCCAGATTGCCATCAGGACAGGCAAGCCACCCCTGGGCGCAAGTTGCCACCAGTCGAAACCGACTTCCCAAATGGCCCAGAGCAACCACAGAACAAGCGTGACCGCGAAAAGGCCAAGCGCACGTTGATCCCTGCGAAAGATAAGGGCCGCAGTGACCAAAGTGGCGATCCCGAGCAGGGCATAGGCCGGACTGCCGCCAAGCCAGACCAGCCAAGCGCCAAGCCCAAGCAGCGCCAAGCCGATGAGTGAAAAGATAATTCCGGTTAAAGCTATGATCATCATCCTGCCATTTCTTGATGGAAGGTCATTGTTGGATGGCGTGCGGGTTACCGCTGCTGGGAGGTGGTTCGGCCGGATCCGGACCCGATCGCATCGAGAGCATCGCCACGATCAAGAGGATGGCGACAACGACTGCTGCGGTAATGAAAGCCTTCATATCTCCACCGGCTCGTTGACAACTCAAAACAAAACGTCGCGACGTCTCGGCTTGTTCCTCATGTCGAACCGCTCAGATCGGTGTGAAGAAAGATCCAGCTGTCGAGGCACCCCCGCCGCAAGGGCCCGGTAGAGCGCAAGCCGGAGGTGTTGTTGCCGATGGACGTTTGGCACCTTGCGGGTCGTGTGGAATGGGTTCCACCGGCTTTGGCCCCTGTCCCGGTGATCCAGGCTCGACCGTGAACTCCGATCTCATCACCGAAAGGCGAACAGACCCTCGTCCTCATCGCTCTTGCCCGAAAGGCGGGCGGCGACGATTTGCGCCGCAATCATCGAAAAGGTGATGCCATTGCCACCAAACCCCATCACCGCATGGACGCGTTCGCAGCCCGGAACCCGGTCGATGATAGGCAGCCCGTCGACCGTGTCGCCGAAGGGTGCCGCCCAAATATAGGCGGGCGTGCCGATCTCGATGCCGCATAATGCGTGCAACTTCGCGGCGATGCGGGCTGCGCTGGCATGCAGGCGAGCCGGGTCCCCGTGGGCATCGGGCGCATCGCTATCCTCGCCGCCCGCAATGATCCGACCATCGCGCGCAGTGCGGAAATAGAGGTAGGGGTCGGCGGCTTCCCAAACCAGAAATTCGTCCAGCCAGGCCGGTCGCGCCATCCGGGGTTCGCTCGCCATGGCCCAGGTCGAGGTGATCCGATGGGCTCTGCTTTGCATCACCGGCAGGAACTCGTAGCCTGTGCAAAAGACGCCCTGCCCAGCCGTGAGGATCGAGCCCTCGGCCGTTGCAAGCGCGACGCTTCCCGACGCTTCCGCCATGTCGGTGATTTCGCAGGGCGATACGATCTCCGCCCCGCGTTGAACTGCCAGTTGCAGCAGACCGGCCGTCAATTGCGCCGGATTGGCCGAGGCAGACGCGTCCGAAAGTATCGCAGCCGTGCGGTTGATGCCAAAGCGTCGTCCGAGTTCTGCATGGTCAAGAAATTCACATGCGATTTTCGCCCTCTGTCGGGCTTCGAACTCGGTTCGCATTGCACGCTGCCCCATTTCGTCGCCGGTCAGGTACAGGGCCGATTTCGCCTCCAGGTCGCAGGAAATCTGGCATCTCGCCACCAGATCCCGAAGATCCCGCACCGCGCGGACCGAACGCCGCCAGGCCTGCGCCGCCTTAGCCTCGCCCATCCGTTCCGCCAGTCGATGCAGCGGCACGTCGATTTCATGCTGGATCATCGCGGTCGAGGCAAGGCTAGATCCGCGCACCGGCACCCTTCGGTCCAGGATCAGGATACGACGCTTACGGCGCGACAATGCCTCGGCCATAAGGGCACCACTGATCCCGGTTCCGACGATAATCACATCCCACGACTTTGCGGAGGGCCGTCTGATTGCGGGTGCGCTGATCGACCTGGTCGCCGCCCAGAATGGCTTGTCCAGATGCAGTCGACGTTGTTTCGTGCGAGTTTGACTTTTGGACAAATTCACGTTCATGCCGGCACCCAAAATGCACGTGGAAGAATGGCCGTCTTGCATTTCTCAGTTTGCAAGGCAGGGTCAGAAAGTCAGCCGGAAGTGGTCCCCGATATCAGGCTCGTCGCCGGTCAGGTTGGCCTTCGCGATCTGGTAGAGAAAGTTGATACCGCCGGTGGTGGACCAGATCTCGGCATTGGTCAGGTTGAGCCTCAGCAGCCGAAGATCGGGGTCTTCCTTGCCTTCATCGAACCAGGCCGAGGCGACGCTGCTCCAGATCTCATCGAGTTTTTCGCGGTCTGAGGAAAGTTCGAGCCGCCCCTCGATCTGCGCGAAAAGCTTGCCCGAAGCATCTGCGATAATATGGAGTGCTTCCTTGGCCCCGTCCTGCACTTCGCCTACGAGATCGGTGCCTTCCGCCGTGATGAACCACAGGACACGCGCATCGGGGTCCGCATAATGTGACATCGGGACCATTTTCATCCCATCGCGGGTGCCCAGCATCCCCGCATTGATCCCGTCGAGACGTTTCCAAAAGATCTGCTCTTCCATCTCATTCTCCATTTCTTTCTGCCGAACGCGGTCTTGTTTCGGGGTGGCGTGCGCAGGCCAACGGCTGCAGGCCGTGACAAGCGGGCTGGCTGATATTTTCGAAAGCGGCATGTCCTGCCGGGTCTGGGGCTAGCGTTGGCTCGCCCGATGCGGGTCAAAACGTCTGTCTCTGATCAAGGTTCCCGCTGCCGACATCTTGACCGAGGAAGGGAACAAGGAAGCCGAACACGGGTTTCCTTGCGGGTAACGCATCCCCGAACCGCCCGCTGAATGTCTATTGGAGCGGCCGGTCCGTCCAAGGAGGATTTTGCATGAACGACTATCCCAGACCTCCCTTCCCCGAGCAGAGCCAAGAGCTTCCCGGAAGTTTCAAGAAGATGCAGCCCCGCCCGGATCATGGTGAAAAGTCCTGGCTCGGCACGGGTCGGTTGGTCGGCAAGGTCGCGCTGATCACGGGCGGCGACAGCGGGATAGGGCGTGCCGTGGCCATTGCCTATGCCCGCGAAGGAGCGGATCTGGCCATCGCCTATCTGGATGAAAGCGGGGACGCGCAAGACACCGCAGCCATCGTGACCGAGGCCGGCCGCGAATGCCTGTTGCTTCCTGGCGATCTTGGCGATCCGACGCATTGCCGTGATGTGGTCGCACGCACGGTTCAGCGGTTCGGCCGCATCGACATTCTTGTGAACAACGCGGCCCATCAGATGAAATTCGACGAGATTGCCGAAATCTCGGACGAGGAATGGCGGCGGACATTTGCAGTCAACATCGATGCGATGTTTCATCTGACCAAGGCGGCAGTCCCGCATATGTCCCCCGGCGCGGCGATCATCAACACCGCCTCAATCAATTCCGACAAGCCGAACCCGACTTTGCTGGCCTATGCCACGACCAAGGGCGCGATCCAGAATTTCACCGCCGGATTGGCACAGATGCTTGCCGAAAAGGGTATCCGCGTGAACGCGGTCGCGCCCGGCCCGGTCTGGACGCCGCTCATCCCCGCCAGCTTCCCGCCCGAGGATGTGGCAAAATTCGGTGGGAAATATCCGATGCAGCGGCCTGCCCAGCCGGTCGAATTGGCATCGAGCTATGTGATGCTTGCCGAGCCGATGTCGAGCTATGTGTCGGGTGCAACCATAGCCGTGACGGGCGGCATGCCGATGATCTGAGAAAGGATCGATGATGAGACACAAGCTACTACGGCTTGGCTTGGGCATCGCAGTGGGGCTCCTGCTGAAAGCTGCCCTGGATGCGCGCCGCTCGCGCCTTTCGCCGCCGCAGCCCGAGCAAATTCGCGACGCCGGGCCCGACGCCATGGACGAGCCGCCCGAAACATGGGACAGGGTCGACGAGCAGGGCGACGAGTCCTTTCCGGCCAGCGATCCTCCGGCGAATTACTGAAAGATGCCGGAAAGGCTGGTCTTCGTTTCCGATCGTGAGCCTGGCATCTCGCGACGCAGGGCCGGGAAAGGGTTCAGCTATCGCGGCCCCGATGGCAATACCCTCGGCCGCGACGAGATTGCCCGGATCAAGGCGCTTGGTGTGCCTCCCGCCTACCGCGATGTCTGGATCTGTGTGCGGGCGAACGGTCATTTGCAGGCCACCGGGCGGGACGAACGGGGTC
Source organism: Paracoccus sp. MBLB3053 (assembly GCF_031822435.1). Taxonomy (NCBI): domain Bacteria; kingdom Pseudomonadati; phylum Pseudomonadota; class Alphaproteobacteria; order Rhodobacterales; family Paracoccaceae; genus Paracoccus; species Paracoccus aurantius. The sequence goes on from NZ_JAVQLW010000002.1 coordinate 149,269, forward strand.
GCAAGCAATACCGCTATCACCCGCTCTGGAGCGAGGCCCGAGCACGCACAAAATACGACCAGTTGGCCGAGTTTGGGCGCGCCCTGCCGGCGTTGCGCCGACGCCTTCGGCGCGATCTGCAGGGCGAGGTGGGCGACCGGGATTTCAGCCTTGCGGCGCTCGTGCTGCTCCTCGATCGAACCTGCCTGCGCATCGGCAATCCCGCCTATACTGCCGCGAATCGAAGCTTTGGTGCCTCTACCCTGCTGACGCGGCACCTGAGCCTGAGCGATGAGGGGCTGATTCAACTCAAGTTTCGCGCCAAGGGCGGCAAGATGTGCCGTCATGTCCTGCGTGACAAGCGGCTTAACCGTATCCTTCAAGAGATCGGTGACCTGCCGGGGCGCAACATCTTCACCTACCTGGATGATGACGGCGAGGCCCGCAGCCTGCATTCGCAGGACGTCAACGAATATCTCGCCGAAATCGCGGGCGAAGGCATGACCGCCAAGACCTTTCGCACCTGGGGAGGCACTCTGGCGGCCTTCGAACTGGCTGCCAACCTGCCGCCCGATAGTCGGCTCAGCATCCGCATGCTGGCAGATGCCGCGGCCGAACGGCTTTTCAATACCTCGGCCATATGTCGAAAATCCTACATCCATCCCCGTGTCCTGGAACTGGCCGAGCAGGACGCGCAGGACCGGGCATCACTTTTCGAGCGGCTCGCGCGGCCGGCGACCGATGGCTTGCGCCGCAGCGAAGCGGGACTGCTGGCATATCTTGCTGGTCCCCTATAGTTCGCGTCGGGAATGGGCGCGAACCGGGGTGGGACACTCCACTCCAAGGTTTCCTTGCGCAGCTTCAAGCGACTTAAAAGATGGATAAATCCACCCCTCGCGCGTCAAATCACGAAATCTTGAGCGAACGTTGCCGGTGGCTTTGGGGTTTGTTCCAGAGAGTTTAGAACCGGACAGGAGAAGTGATGCTTCACGACAAGCAACACCTGCCAGATCAGCCCGGGCAGGACGGCGACACCTATCCCTCGGGGATGGAGCGCGAACGGCAGCTGCCCGAAGGTGGGCCCGAAAAACCCAAGCCCTCGCCTGATTATCGGCCCGAGGATGACGCATCGACACCGAAAAGGAGTTCCACATGAAGGGTATTGTTGCATGGCTTCTGGGCGTCCCCGTCATCGTGATCATCCTGCTTTATGTGATCGGAATTTTTTGACGAATGACTGAGGAGAGAGGCGATGTCGCATAACACCGATCCAGAACGCGCGGCGCGCCGGCATCCGGCGTCGATCGTGGGAATCATTCTGGCGCTCGTGGTCGCTGCGATCGCGCTGGTCTGGTGGATCGGAGCCGACGACCCCGCGGAAGAAGACGCCATCAGCAGCGCGGTCACGACCGATGCGCCGGATGCCGCTTCGGTCGCAGATCCGGCCGCCACGGCTTCGCCGGATGCCAGCGCGCCGGAAAATTAGGGCGATGGCACCTCGGGTCTTCTGGAAGGGGTACCTGAAGCTTTCTCTGGTGACCTGCCCGGTAACCATGACGCCGGCGACGACCGATAGTGGAAGACTGAGGTTCCACACCCTGAACGCCCGCACCGGACATCAAGTGCTAAGCCGGTTCGTCGACGAAATCAGCGGCGAGCCTGTCGAAGGCGACGATCAGGCAAAGGGTTATCCGCAAGCCGAAAACCAGCATGTGTTGATCGACGACGACGAGTTCGAGTCGATCGCCCTGGAAAGCACCCGCACCATCGATATCGAGATGTTCGTTCCCGCCGCGAGTATTGCCTGGATCTGGTATGACAAGCCGCATTACCTGAGCCCTTCGGACGCGATCGGCGAAGAGGCGTTTTCGGTCATCCGTGATGCGATGGCAGCGACGGGCAAGGTCGGGATCGCGCGTCTTGTCCTGGCTCGGCGTGAACGCGCGGTCATGCTTGAGCCGCGGTCGAAGGGCATTGTCCTTTGGACTTTGCGATATGGCGACGAGGTCAGGGATGCACGCGACTATTTCCCCGAGATGGACCAAGGCAAGCCCGAACCGGGGCTGATGAAATTGATAGCCAACCTGATCCGCCAGAAGACGGTCGACTGGGATGACGGGCTCGTGCAGGACCCGGTTCAGGACAACCTGCTGGAGCTGATAGCTGCCAAGAAAAAAGCCTCCAAGAAGTCACGCCCCGTCAGGCCTGCGACCGTGGAGGAGTCAGGCAATGTGATCAATATCATGGATGCTCTGAAGAAAAGCATTGCCGCCGAGCGCAACCGCAAATAGGCCCGCTGTGCTCGCGGGCAGCGTTGAGTGTTTTCGCCCCTGACGACCTATCAAAAAGCGCTTCGCAAGAGATTTTGTGACAAACCGACGTCCGCAATGTGGCGCCGCCCATGGAGCCCCCGCGGCCTATTCATCAGTCAGGTTCCATTCCCTTGATGGCAATTTCATTTGCCCCAGACCGGCATCGCGCATTTGGGTCTGTTTCGGCTCGGCGCGGAAGTCCTTCTTGTCCGAGGCGGAGTTCAGAAGAAGGGCTCGCCGCAACTCCCAGGCTGAAGGTCAGCAGATCCTGAAGGCGTAAGTTGGCGTTCTCGTGCTGATCGGTGTATTGTTCAAGGGCAGTTCGGCGTTTGATGCAGGGCTGATCGCCGCGGCGCAGGCGACCGAGCCTTACGATATCGCCCGCTACTGCAAGTTCAAGGAATGGGCGCTCGTAATTTTCCCGGGCTCTGCTAAAGTTCGGGTTCGAGCACACGGCGAAGCATCTGCCTTGCCCGGTTGACGCGGCTCTTGATGGTGCCAACGTCGCAATCAAGTATGCGCGCCGCATCAAGATAGCTTTCGCCGAATGCCCCCACAAGGATGATGGCCTCGCGGTAATGCGTGGGCATGTCGCGCAAAGCGGCGCCGAGCTCGATTGCCTGCATGTGCCATTCCTGCCCCGGCTGGACCTGCGGCAGAGGCGACACGCAATCGACGCCTCCGGTCTGTTCGCGGGCAGATTTCCGGCAATTGGTATAGAAGCGGTTGCGCATGATGGTAAACAGCCAGGCGCGCAGATTGGTGCCCTGCTGATAGCTGTCGGCATATTCTATCCCGCGCAGCAAGGTTTCCTGAACCAAATCCTCGGCATCCGTCACGGATCTGCACAGCGCGCGGGAATAGGCCCGCAGTGCGGGAATCTGCTCAAGGATGTCATCCTTCATGGACCTTCTCCTCGCTTCAACAGGAAGAATGCGGAACAATGTTTGCGTTCGGACCGGGACCGGGACCGGGCCGGTTTCAAGCGCCGTCGGCGCACCTCTTCAGCCTTGCGGCTTTTCAAGGGCCCTTGCCAACTGGCTGGCAAGTTCACGCAGGCGCGGAGAGATCGGCTCCTTGAGTATCCGACCCACAAGCTCGGACAGGGCCTTGTCCAGTTCGGGACCCAGGGTCGGGCCATTGTCCTTTTCATGCATCGAATATCCCATCTGTCTTTTCATACCCCCTGTCATAGCCCGCCATAACGGGCAGCTCGCCGCCCGGTCGTATCGCGACGCCTGCCAGGAAAATGAGAAGCTTCGCCCGACGTAGACCGGCCGTACTTGGGGCCCTTCTTCCATGTCAGTGGCCCGAACCGGGTCGCGTGGCGAATGTTCCCAAGTTTCTTGCGCGCGCCGTCGAAAGGGCGGGGGGAAGGGCAGGTGGCTCACGCGTCGACATATCGAGAAGTCCGGGGATCATCTTGCGATCATCCCCGGACCTCCTCCCCCTGATGGACTTGCCGGGCTTCGATCAGATTGCCGGAAAGCGATCGAAGTCGTCTTCAGGCCGGGGGCTGCAAACAGGCGAAGTTTACCCCCAACCCTGCCGACCGCGCCCCGTCCGAGGGTGCGGTCTTCCGGTGCCGGGCCTTGACGACATTCTGTGTCCAGCGTCGCTTGCCCTATCGTCCCGACCCGACGAGACCCTCCAAACCGGGAACCAGTGAGAATGTTCCCGCGCTTGGCAATTAATTCGCCCGCCGTCATTGCTAGGCGGCAGACCGGTCCAGCCATTCGGCCACGAGTTCGAGCCTTGCCCTGAAGACCGGAGCGTCGCGGGCGTCGCGGACCAGAACCGAGACGCATTGCCGGTCGCCGTTCGGCATCACGTCCCTTGCGATGGGCGGAAGGACGGCGATGGCCATCCGACGTGCCGATTGGCTGTCGGGCAGATCCAGGCCCGTGTCATCTTCGATGAGGCGGGTTCCGTCATCGATGTCGAAGAAATACCGCGGCATGGCGTCCTCGCACTATGACGGAAGATGAAGGTAGTCGGGATCGAACTCGGCGAATTCCATCAACCGCGCGATGTCGGGAATGGTGATCTGCCGTTCCTCGATCCCGATCAGGCCGTCTTGCCTCAGGCCGGCGACTACCCTCTGGGCATGGACAGCGGTGATGCCCAGGGTATCCGAAAGCTGTTCCTGGGTCATCGGCAGCGAGAAATCCCCGTTCCAGCCTATCGAGGCATAGCGCAGGTAAAGCTCGCACAGCAGATGCGCCATCTGCCGGTCCGCCCGCCGCTTTCCCATGTTGACCAGCCATTCGCGCAGCACTGCCTCGTCGACAAGTGTGGCCCACCACATGGCGCGGGCGATGTTGGGGTAATCGGTCAACAACTCCTCGATTTCCGAGCGCGGGATATCGACCACGCGGCAGGGGGTCAGCGTGCCAATGCCGTGATCCATCCTCCCCAGGATTGCCACGTGCATGTCGCAGAAATCTCCCGGGATCAACAGCGCCATGATCGAGCGCCGGCCGTCGGGCAGAATCTTGTAACGGCATGCGATGCCTTCCAGTATGACATGCACGAATTCCGGATCGTCGCCATGGCTGATAATGTCGCTCCGCGGCGGCAGCGCGCGCCAACCTCGAACCAGCTCGGCAAGTCGCTCCCTGTCCCGCTGATCGAGACGGGCACCGTTTTCCAGTTTTCGCGTCACCATGTTCTGCATCGGAAATGCCGTCATCCAGAATCGCGACTGCGATGAACCCGACAGATGCCGGATGGTTCCCGTGTCGTGGGGACGAATCCTGCCTGCATGGCGGGAACTCCGAATAGAATAAAGCAGGATTGCCGAAAGTTGCGCAGGAAAATCCTTCCGATTTGCCGGTTACCCGCAGCGACCCGAGGGCCCTGTCAAGGAACCTGCCAGGACTTTCAACCGCATTGGCGTCATCGTGGTCGACGGACATTGCTGGTGGCCTTCCTGAGAAGAAAGATCGACGAGCACCGGACCCGCCAGCATGGCACAAGCGCAGCCGCGCCTGTCGATCGAAAGGGTCAAGCTGCGCGACAGCGGCCAACCGTTCAGGGTAAGTTCTCCCCTTTGGCGCGGGTTTCTCCTCGATCTCCCACACCGAGCGGAAGGTTGTCGTCAGGCAGCAGCAGCTTCAGCGCGCGCCGCGCGGCGGTGTGCCTGATCCCCAAGTCGATTTCTGTGCAGCCGAGGATTTCGGCCGCAAGTTGCGGCTCAAGTCTCAGCACATCGACCAGCACGATGACCTCGCGCTGCGCCAAGGGTAGCCGATGCAGCGCCCGGACAATCGGATCATCACTTCCGTCGGGCGCATCATTCTTGCAGCCGCGACGGCGGGCAAGATCGCAGACCAGCCGCAAGAGCCAGCCGGGGCGACCCACGCCAGCTACGTTGCCTTCTGCCATGGTGATCGCCTCAACGAGGGTCTGCTCGAGCAATTGCGTTGCATTGTCCCTGTTCGGGCAAACCAGCCGCGCATAGCTGCGCAATGCGTCGAGGTCGTCGTGCAAGTTCGGAAAGTGCGTGTCCAACTGGGCCTGTCTTTCTTTGTTGCGTCAAGCCATGAGAATGGCCCGGCCGGCCAGCGGGATCGCCAACAATTGTGGGGCCCGCGCGCAATTGCTGGGGCCCTTCCATAAAGGCGGGGTGGCTTTCGGCATTCAATCTGCCCGGCCGATCTATCAGCATGGCGCGGCTCGGGCTGACTGCCCGGGTTCCAAGCCGCAAGGCGGGTCCATTCGTGCAGGCCAGCTACTGGCGTGGACGAAAGCGTGATCGACCTGCTGGAAACAAAATCCGAAATCCCGGGTTGGGCAGGCTTGGAACGGGATGCCGCGGATTGCCGCCGCCCGGACACAATGCCCTGCGGGGCGCGCCCACTTTCGGAAAGGACATCACCATGACTGATACGACCGGAACGCTTGTTTCCTCGGCCGATGTGAACGGGACCGCGGTCTATGGCCGCGACGGTTCGAATGTCGGCACCATCGACCACCTGATGATCGACAAGGTGTCGGGCAATGTCGCCTATGCCGTGATGGGGTTCGGAGGTTTCCTCGGCCTGGGCGAAGAGCACATGCCGATTCCCTGGGATGCTCTTACCTATGACGTATCGGCGGGTGGGTTCGTCACCGACATCACCGAGGCGCAATTGACCGGCGCACCGGCGCGCAGCGAGAACTGGGCCGGCGACCGCGAATGGGAGACACGGACCTTCGAATATTACGGGATCGCGCCCTATTGGATCTGAGCGCAATTCCGATCCCGCGCTTCTGATGCGATGACACCGAATGCTTTGGCCGCTGGATGCGGCCGGGGCCCGGGGCGAAGTCGTGAAGGGTGCATCAGGCTCCTGGCGCGCCGTCATGCCTGACGCCGACCCGATCGCACAGGGCTGAAACTCGCGGTCCAGGCTACAGCAGGGGCAGGGCGGTTCGGCCGAGATCGTGCTTTCGATGGCTAGCTAGCGGCACAAGTCTGCCGATGAAAGCCCGCCGAGCGCGCGCCGGGCAACAAAGGATCGGGAAACATCTTCCTGCCACCCCGGTTGGGTTCGTGAGGAACTGCAACGGAGTAGGAAGATGAAACACGATCACGACGACCATCCAGGGCAGGCCTACCTGCGCTTTGCCCTCATGATTTCAGCCTCGACCCTGGTCATGTTTGGGCTGATGTATCTGAATACCTGGGAACTGGCGCATGTCCATTTCAGCCAGACCCGCGCGTGGATGGCGCTCTACATGGGCGGAGCCATGGCGCTGGTCATGCTGGGATTCATGCTGCACATGTATCGCGACAGGCGCCGTAACCTTGTCGTGGTCGCGGTGGCTGCGATTGCCGTTATTCTGGGCGTGTTAATGGTCCGCAGCCAGGCCAGCGTGGACCAGATTGCCTGGATGCGGGCAATGATCCCCCACCATTCCATCGCCATCCTTACCTCGCGCCGCGCTGATATCGATGACCCGCGCGTCCGTGCGCTTGCCGACAGCATCATCGAAGCGCAGACCCGCGAGATCGCCGAGATGGAGGCCCTGATCCGCGACCTGCAAGGTGGCCCCAAGGCCACGCCCGAGATCGACGGCAAGTAATCCGCCTCAATTTCCCGGCGCGAGGCCGGACTCCACGTCTGCCAGCGCACGCGCCGCGAGGATCAAGAATTTGCCTGTCCGGGATTTGCCGTCGCGCGGCGATGCTTTGCGATCACCAAGGCAGCAGCAGCATTGGGACGGCATAGCGGATCCGCTTCCAGAAACATCATACTGCCCCGACATCTCGCGAAGGTAGTCGTTAAAAGTGGCCAATAATGGGCGGCCAGTTGCTGACTTTCCAAAAATCCAATCTTTGATCGCGACGAAGCCTGAATTCAGCCCTGCTGGATGGGCGGCACGAGCTCGATCCGCATCTTTTCAGCCCCGAAGTCGCGCGAAAAACCGAACGCGCGAACCCACCTGAGCCGCGAACAATCCAGCCATCGTGACGACCGGCACCGACGCTGCCGGGGAAAATCAGGAACATTCCTGCAGGTTGCTGGTTCGAAAACCCTGATTCATACTTTGGGGAGGAGAGAATGAAACGGACCCTTACCACCACCGCACTTGTCATGCTGATGATGGGTGCGACTGCAAACGCCCAGTCCGACCAGCCTGCCGAACCCGGTGACACCGAACCGGCCGCCACCATGGTCACCACGACGCATATCCAGATCATCGCGCCGGAAGGATTTGCCGCCGAGGACGTGGTCTTTACTTCGGACAACCTTGACGGCGCCACGGTCTATGACGCGACCGGCGAGGAAATCGGCGAGGTTCACGGCCTGGTCTTTGCCAATGAGGATAGCTCGATGAAAATGTCCTCGGACATGGGCAAGCCCGCTGGCGAGACGGCCGCCGATGCGGGCATGGGCAGTGACATGGATAGCGCAGCCGCACCCGACATGGCCGAGCAGACGCCTGCGACTGGCGCGACCTCGCAGGACGGAACGATGAGCGGCATCGGCTCGAGCAGCAGCACCACCACGCCAACGGACGCCATGACCCCGCCGGTCCAGACCGCCGAGGGCACGCCGACAGACCTTGGCGAAGCCGAAATCACCCAGGCCGTGATTGATGTCGGTGGTTTTCTTGGCATGGGCGAACATCGTGTTGCTGTGCCCGTCGAGGAACTCGTCACGTATCGCAAAGATCAGGAATTGCGCATCTACCTGCCCTGGACACGTGAACAGGTGATGGAGCTGCCCGAATTCGACGCCGAAGAGCCCACTTGACCAAGGCTGACAGACCGCAGGCCGGAGTGGCCATACCGCTTCGGCCTGCTTGGCGGGGCTGCCTGAACCGAACGGAAATCGCAATGTTCTGGGCCATCCCATGCATGGCCAGCGGCCCAAACGCCTGGCTCGGGTCCCGTGCAGACCGAACGAGCCTTGGCATCGGCGGGACAATCGCCATCGGCGGGGCTGGTCGAACACGGTTCGTGCTTGCGCCCTTGGCCGCCTTCCTGGTCGGCCAGCGTGGAGACGGGGGAAATCCCTGGTCAGGACCGTTTTTTAGTGCTCCTGACCAGGATCCCCCGAATCATCTGGCCAAAAACAATGCCGCCGATCATCCTCTCGGTCGGATTTCGTTCCAGCAGGTATAAGACCGTCTCGCGGAATGTCTCGACAGTTGCCAAAGATGCGATCTTGATGGTTCTTCGAAGCATCATTCGCAGAGGCTGTGTCATCAAGACTGCGGACAGCATGCTTCAGCGCGGCTGGAATGCGCCGCAGGCGATGCGGTCGCCGGCTCCTCCGGCTGGCTGGGACTGGTAATCGTCGATGCCGGCATGGATGATGAAAGCCGCGCCATCCGCATCCATCAGGTCGCGTTCTACCTGCAAGAGCGGCAAGAAAACCTCTATCTCGCCAACGCCGTCCTGGTTCACTGTCAGGTTCGGCATGTCACCGGGATGGGGGCCACCCTCGGACAAGACGCCGTGCTGATGCTCGCCAGCGATATGACCCCCGGCCGAGGCGAAATCCGCCGCGCTGCAATCGCCAGTCTCGTGCAGGTGTATGGCATGGATACCGTCGGGCAATCCGCTCAACGTGACTGTCGCCAGCACGGTGCCGGACGCAGTGTCACGCACGGTGACTCCGCCAAGGCTGTTCCCGTCGCGGTCGCTGATCTGGGCGGAAACCTCGGCAGCTTGGATGGCGCCTGCGCCAAGGCCAAATGCAAGCGGGATGGCAAGAAGCATCTTCATCGGTTGGTCCTTTCGCTGTCTTTGTCTCGGGTGAAGGTCGATGGAACGAACCATCGCAGCGCGCGGATGTTCCCGCGACCGCTCTCGACCTCCGATCCGGGAACACCTCGTTCCCATCGGTGTTTACCCGGCAAGCCGACATTCCCAAATCAGGAGCAAGGCAAGATGGATCTCGAACAGGCCCTCCAGATCGCCGCGGAAGCGCATCGCGGGCAGTGCAAGAACAGCGAGCCCTTTATTCTGCATCCGGTCCGCGTCATGCTGGCATGCGCGACCCCGCACGAGCGTATCGTCGCCATCCTGCATGACGTCGTCGAGAAAAGCGCATGGACACTTGATGACCTTCGTGCCGAGGGACTGCCCGATGATCAGGTTGAGGCGGTCGATGCGATGAGCCGGCGCGACGGAGAAGACTATCTCGCATTCGTCACGCGGGCTGGCCGAAATCCAATTGCGCGGCAGGTCAAGATAGCCGACCTGCGCGATAATCTCGAGATGGCGTCTCGGCCGGATGCATCTTCGGAAACGCGTCAGAAATCCGCAAAATATCGCCATGCGCTGGATCTGCTGGCCGAAGCGGGGCCCGGACTTCCCTGACCAAAGCAACGCCCGCAGGAAAATGGTTGCGGTCCTGGATGGGGGCGCTTCCCGCTTGGGCTGTCATACTCAGATTGAACGCGGAAACAGTCCGATGCTGCTTTCCCCATTCGCGAACCGGGTGCCGCGCCGGCGAATAGGAAACGACGCGCTCATCATGAGCGCGTCGTCCCGCTCTTCTGATCAGGAATCGGCAGCCGCAGGGGCGAATTCAAATTCCGGGGCGTTCTCGAGCGCGCCTTGATCTGCGGTGAAGACGATGAAGTAATCGTTTTCCGAATCGCCGTCGCGGATCACGCGCAGCGCATCCATGCCCACCGCGACGGTTTTCTCACCCATTCCCAGGAAGCCTCCGATATCGACCAGCACGGCCTTGACCGAGCCATCCTTGTCGATCACCAGATCGCTGATCTCGCCGATATCGTCCCAATCCTTGTCCACTTCGACCAGGTCCGCGTCGACGTCGACCTCGACATCGGAAACGTAAAGACGCTTGCCGATGAATGTCTCGGCAGACAGATCGCCCGGCATGGCCGAATATCCGAACCCTGCGTCGACGGTCGCAGGCTGGGTGGTCTCGGCCGTCGCCACAGGCTCGCCCGTCGTCGCCATATCCGTCGCAGCAGGAGCCTCGGTGGTTGCGGGCTCGGTCACAGGCGTTGTCTGGGCGATAGCAGGACCGGCAAGAGCGGCAATGAGCGCGGTAGAAGTGATAAGCTTGTTCATCATGCAATCTCCGTTTGTATCTGCGGCGGGTGCCGTTGGAGCAAGAACAGGTCAGACTTGCCGCAGTTCCAGCCAAAATTTCTTTGCGGCTGGGAACCGCCGCTTTTCTCATCGCTTTGCAATTGCGCAGATGGATGCCGAAATTCGATGATTATATTTCATAAAATCAGCACCTTGTTGCCGCATCGTGAATGAGTAAAAATTCGGCAAACGGCCAATCTCACCGCAGCGGCCTGACTTTTTCGTGAGGCCTTCTGCAGTGGGCTCATTGGAACCTCCCCCGGCCAAGTCAGTTTGTCAGAGACGAAAGCACCATCAGGATCGACGGTCATGGCGCCACGAGCAAACTGGAAGGGGATGCTGAAGATCGCAGAGTTGAGCTGCCCGGTGGCGCTTTACACCGCCAGTTCGACCTCGGACCGGATCAGTTTTCACTTGATCAATCGCAAAACCGGGAATCGCCTGCGCCGGGAGTTCGCGGATTCCGAAAGCGGTGAAGTCGTGCCGCGCGAAGATCAGGTCAAGGGCTATGAAACAGGCTCGGGTGACCATGTGATCCTGACGCCCGAAGAACTGTCCGAAGCCATCCCCGATAGCGACAAGACGCTGGCGGTTTCGGGGTTTCTGGACTGCGGGCAGATCGACAAGCTTTATTTCGACAAGCCCTATTACCTTGCTCCGTCCGATCCCACCGGGCATGAGGCTTATGCCCTGATCCGCGAGGGGATGCGCAAGAAGGACGTGGCCGCGCTGGCGCAAACCGTGCTCTTTCGCCGGATGCGGGTGCTGCTGATCCGCGCCGACAATGCAGGATTGATCGCCCATACACTGAATTTCGACTATGAAGTTCGTGCGCCGTCCGAGGTTTTCGACGATATCCCCGCACGCAAGATCAAGGGAGAGATGCTGGACCTGGCCAAGCATATCATCGCGACAAAGACCGGCACCTTCGATCCCGTAGCCTTCGATGACCGGTACGAACTCGCCTTGGCGGATCTCATCAAGGCCAAGGCTGAGGGCAAAAAGATCAAGCGCCCGGCCCGACGCGCCAAGGCGCAGGTGGTGGACCTTATGGCTGCCCTTCGCGAAAGCGCAGAGCAGGCGGGCAAGCCCCGGTCGCGCAAGAAGGCGGGCTAGGACGTGGCATTGGAAACCTATCGCGAGATGCGTGATTTCACCGCCACGCCCGAACCAAAGGGACGCAAGGCGCGCAAGACCGGCCATGCCTTCGTGATCCAGAAACATGCCGCGCGGCGGCTTCATTACGATTTTCGTCTTGAAATGGATGGCGTCTTGAAAAGCTGGGCGGTGACGCGCGGCCCCAGCCTCGATCCCGCCGAAAAGCGCCTGGCCGTCCATGTCGAGGATCACCCGCTGGAATATGGTGACTTCGAAGGCACAATTCCCAAGGGTGAATATGGTGCGGGCGACGTAATCCTGTGGGATCGCGGGACCTGGCAACCCGAAGGCGACGCGGCCAAGGGCTATGCCAAAGGGCATCTGGAATTCACGCTGCAAGGCCAGAAGCTTCAGGGGCGATGGCATCTGGTCCGGATGCAGGGCAAGCCCGGCGAAAAGCGCGAGAACTGGTTGCTGATCAAGGGCGATGACGAATTCGCCCGAACCGGGCCGGATATTCTGAAGGAACGCCCTCGGTCGGTGGCTTCGGGCCGCGATATCGCCGAACTTTCGGGCAAGGTGGAGACGCGCGGGAAAAAGGTCGCGATGCCCGATTTTGTCAAACCAATGCTCGCGACGCTGGGCCGAGCCGCGCCCTCGGGCCCGCGCTGGCTGCACGAAATCAAGTTCGATGGCTACCGGCTTCAGGCGCGGATCGTGGACGGCAAACCCCGGCTGCTCACCCGCAGCGGTCTGGATTGGACCGGAAAATTTGGCAAGCCGATCCTTGCCGCGCTTGAGGACCTGCCGCTCAGGGAGGCCATTCTGGATGCCGAGCTGGTGGTCGAAGGCGACAGCGGCGCCTCGGATTTCCCTGCCTTGCAGGCCGATCTGAGTGCCGGGCGCGAAGATCGCTTTCGTTTGTATGTCTTTGACCTGCTTTACTTGAACGGGCGCGATCTGCGGGGACTGCCGCTGGTCGAGCGCAAAAAGATCCTTGCACCCCTGATCCCCGAGGGCGACGGGTTGATCCGCTTGAGCCAACATTTCGAGGATGACGGCGCGTTGGTGCTGCGCCATGCCTGCCGGCTGAGCCTTGAGGGAATCGTTTCGAAGCTGCGGGATTCGACCTATCGCTCAGGTCGGGGGCGGGGATGGGTTAAGTCGAAATGCTCTGCCCGGCAGGAATTTGTCATCGCGGGCTTCACTCCTTCAAGCGCTGCGCCGAAGGCGATCGGTTCGCTGGTGATGGGCGTTTACGAAGAAGGTAAACTGCGTCATGTCGGCCGGGTCGGGACTGGTTTCAGCCGCAAGATGGCGGGCGAATTGTATCAGCGCCTGCAGGCACTCGGGGCCAGCGAAAGCCCCTTTGCCGACAAGCTGACCGCCGATGCCGCGCGGCAGGTGATCTTTGTCCGCCCCGAATTGGTGGCCGAGGTCGAGTTTCGCGCCTGGACCGCCGACGGCAATCTGCGCCATGCCTCCTTCCGGGGGCTGCGCGAAGACAAAAAGCCGCAGGAGATCATGCGCGAGACCCCCGCAAAACCCGCCCCGGAACAGCGCCGCACCGTCAGACTGACCCATCCCGACCGGATCTACTGGCCCGATGCGGGCGTCACGAAAGCTGGGCTGGCTGATTACTATGCCGAAATCTGGCCCCGCATCGCCCCCTTTGTTACCGGCCGTCCGCTTGCGCTGCTGCGCTGCCCCGAGGGTATCAAGGGACAGACATTCTTTCAAAAACACGTCTGGAAGGGAATTGGGCGGCAGGTCGCTCCGGTGGTCGATCCCAAGCACAAATCCGAAGCGGCGCTGATCAGCGTCAACGATCTGGACGGGCTTATCGCGCTGGTTCAGGCGGCGGCGCTGGAGATTCACCCCTGGGGCGCCACCGTCACAGATTGGGAACGACCCGATGTGATGGTGATGGACCTCGACCCTGGCGAAGGCGTTGACTGGTCTGCGGTAACGCAAGCTGCCGAGGAAGTCCGGCAGCGGCTCGAAGCGGCGGGGCTTGCGGCATTTCTCAAGACCTCGGGCGGAAAGGGCCTGCATGTCGTCTCGCCGCTGTCGCCCAAGGCAGACTGGCGCGAGGCCAAGGCCTTTGCCAAGGCCATGGCCGAGGCGATGGCCAGCGACACGCCTGACCGCTATGTTGCCACCATCGCCAAATCCAAGCGACGCGGTCGCATCCTGATCGACTATCTGCGCAACCAGCGCGGCGCGACCGCCGTCGCGCCCTATTCGACCCGTGCCCGGCCGGGCGCGCCCGTGTCGACCCCTCTGCACTGGGATGAGCTGGGACCGGGGATTGGTCCCGCCCATTTCACGGTGTCGAACCTGCGCGATCGGCTTGAAATGCAGAAGCGCGATCCGTGGGATGGGTTTCGGGGCGCTGCCATTCCCTTGCCTGCTAGACCGTGATCCTATTCACGCGGGACAGAGGCCGAAGGGGAAACCAATGGCCGGGGTGGCGGTCACCAATTGCCCTTGTTGGGAAAGGATACGCTACCCTCGGGGCGCAATCACACCGCAGGCATGAACCAGATCCCGGCGCTGGCCAGCCATCCCCACGTGACCTGCCGCGACAGTCTGATCGACAGTCGACTTCAGGCAATGCCCGAGACGGCAGGATCGCCGCCCGCAATCCGCGGTCCACGATCCCGACGAAACCCTGTTTTCCTTTTCGCTGATGAGGATCCCACAATGACCACCGAGCCCGCGTTTTCGCTTGGTATCGAGGAAGAATACCTGCTGGTCGACCCGGAAACCGGCGCGCTAGCCGATGCTCCGGATGCGCTGATGCAAGCCTGCAAGGACGAGTTGGGCGATCAGGTCAGCCCGGAATTCCTGCGCTGCCAGATCGAGATCGGCACCCCCGTTTCCGCCGATATCACCGAGGCACGGGATCACCTGGCGCGGCTGCGCGCCACCATCGCACGCAACGCGGCCGATTTCGGCCTCGCCCCGATCTCCGTCGCATGCCACCCGCTGGCGGATTGGCGCCATCAGGGCCGGACCGACAAGGATCGCTATGCCCGGTTGTCGCAGGCAATGCGGGCTGTGGCCCGACGCATGCTGATCTGCGGAATGCATGTCCATGTCGGCATCGACGACACCGCGCTGCGCATCGATCTGATGAACCAGTTTCGCTACTTCATGCCACATCTATTGGCGCTGTCGGCCTCGTCGCCCTTCTGGCAAGGCGAAGAGACCGGGCTTGCCTCGTATCGCACCACCGTCTTTTCGGGCTATCCGCGCACCGGCCTGCCGCCCGACCTGGGTGATTGGGCTGCCTATGAGCGCACGACTGGGGTGCTGATGGAGCTGGGTATCATCGAGGACAGCAGCGAAATCTGGTGGGACCTGCGCCCTTCAGCCCGCTTCCCCACGCTTGAAACCCGGGTCTGCGATGCCTGCCCTCGCCTGGCAGATACGATCACCATGGCGGCGCTGATCCAGGCCACGCTGCGGATGCTGTGGCGGCTGGCGCAGCGCAATATGCGCTGGCGGCAATATGACAATTTCCTGATAGGGGAAAATCGCTGGCGTGCGCTGCGGCACGGGCTGGGGCAGGGGCTGATCGATTTCGGCGCGGGTCGTATCAAGCCGCATGCGGAACTGGCCGAGGAATGGTTGGCGCTGATCGCCGAGGATGCGGATCATCTCGGAAGTCAGCCAAGCGTGGCCCGACTGCGCGACATCGTCGCCGGGGGCAATTCCGCCGACCGCCAGCGGGCGGTCCATGCAGCGGCGACCTCGGCAGGAGCCAGCCGGGACGAGGCACATCTTGCTGTCGTCAGGCACCTTGTCGAGGAATTCCGTGAAGGGCTGAGCTAGGAACGGTCTCTACTTCTTGACGTGCTCGGGCTTGCCCTTGCGCTTGGTGCTGGCGAAATCCTCAAGCTGATCCTCGGACATGGACTCGTACATGTCTTTCGAGGCGCCCTTGAGTTCGCTTTTCTTGGTGCCGCCGCGTTTCGCTGAAAGGGCGGCCCCGGCGGCTTTTTGCTGAGCTTTCGATTTGGCTGGCATGGTCGGATCTCCTTTCCGAAAGGCGGCGCCACAGAAGCGCCGCCGCCTGTTCCCGTGTTAGTGGCGATGCTCGGGCAGGGCCTTCATCGCTTCCTTGTCGTGCTGCGTGACGCCGTGGACGGTGCCGGACTCGTCGCGCATGAAGTCGATGTCGCTGACGCGGATCGCGACGGGCTTGGCGCCGATGCCAAGAAATCCACCGACATCAATGATCGCCTGCGCGCCTGCGCCGGTGCCATGCAGATGTGAAACGGTGCCGACATTCTCATCGCCGGGCCCATAAATCGTCGCGCCCGAAAGCACGGCATCGGTCAGTTCGCTTTCGGTCAGGCGCTGGTGGGATGTATGATCCATCTTCGGTTCTCCTGATTTGTTCGCGTATGCAGTCTCAACGATGTGCATGCATTTGCCGTTTCGCCGCTTCAAGCAAAGGTGAGGCATTGGGCGAAGATGCGCCGGGCTCGTAAGCAATGGCAGGAGCCCGCCACATCGGCCGTCATGCGCCCCGGCGCCGGGTTCTCGCGCGCACCGTGCCGTCTCAGACTGCCTCGGCGGCCATGTTGTTCGCCTCACTCTCGGCGATGGAGGTGAGGGTTTCGTCGGTCTGCGACTCCTCTTGCAGGGTCTGGTCGAGCAGCTTTGCGGCCTCGTCCATTCCCAGGGTCTTGGCCCATTGACGCAGCGCGCCGTAACGCGCGATCTCGTAATGCTCGACCGCCTGTGCTGCGGCGATCAGGCCGGCATCCAGCGCGGGCGTGTCCTTGTATTCGGACATGATCTCCTCGCCTTCCTCGATGATGCCGTCGATGGCGGGACAGGTCTTGCCGCGCGGAGCCTTGCCGATCAGTTCAAAGACCTGCTGCAGCCTTTCGACATGGCCTTCGGTCTGTTCCTTGTGTTTCTGGAAAGCTTCGCGCAACGCGTCGGATTGCGCGCCGCGCGCCATCTTCGGCAGCGCCTTCAAAATCTGGCGCTCGGCGTAATAGATGTCCTTGAGGGTGTCGTGGAAAAGATCGTCGAGTGCCTTGCCTTTCATGGGATGCCTCCTTGTCACTGATCCGGCGGATGCCGAATTTCAAGACGCTTCTAACCGGCGAAATCGGCATTGGTTCCCGTCGGGAACAAAGCCTGCGGCACGCGGTTCAGAGTCGTGAACCAGGGGAGAATTGCCCATGCCACAAGACGATCCCGCACTTGACGATCGTATTTCGCGGCCTGCCCCCCCGAGGTCGGGAACCGGTACAATCCTGCGCTCGGGGCTGGTCGCGGCGGTCTTTTCCTTATTGGCTCTCGGCGTCCTGGCGATCTTGGCAGGCCAACCCTTCTGGATGCCGCTCAACGTCACGACGCAAGCGCTATGGGGTCCCGAGGTCGCGCTGATCCAGGACATTGACCTGAGCCATACGCTGCTCGGGCTGGCGATTCATGTCGCGTCTTGCCTCTTTTGGGCGCTGATCGCATGGCTTGCATACCAGTTGCTCGGCTCGGCCGCGCTGGCGGGATCAGGCACCGCCCTGCTGGCGTTGGTGATCGACTATGGCATTCTGCCCGAAAGGATGAGCCCCGGCTGGCATCTGGCCTTGCCCTTTGGGGCGGTGGTCTGCGGCTTCGCGGCGATGGGGCTGGGCCTGTGGATCGGCGTTCGAGGCAATCGCGGAAATGTCGTCAGGCGGCAGAGCAGGGTCGAGCGCACGCCGCCGCCTGATCCCGCCTTGTCGACCGATCCGACACCAGCGATCGGACCTGAAGCGCTGCGCCATCCCACCCCCAATGTGGTCGACCAGCGCCAGCAGCGGATTGATCCGGTGAATGCTGTCACCGAAGACCCCAACAAAAATGCCCGCTAGATCGGGGCCGGTTTGCCCCGAATGAAGGAGGAGGCGATGGCCGACCTGACCGCATTTGCCGTGAATTGTTCTTTGCGCGGCTCGGATTCCAAAGATCCCAGCTCGTCCGAGAGACTGATCCGCGACCTGTTCAAGGCGCTCAGCTCGCACGGCGTGATCGGCGATAGTCTGCGCGCCGCCGATCACCATATCGCGCCGGGCGTGCGTTCCGAAAAGCAGGACGATCGCGACGAATGGCCCGAGATCCGCCAGCGCATCCTGAATGCTGACATCTTCGTTCTCGCCACGCCCATCTGGCTCGGCCAGCCCTCAAGCATCGCCAAGCGGGTGATGGAACGGATGGACGCCTTTCTGTCAGAAACCGATGAACGCAACCGCATGCCGCCGATGGGCAAGGTCGCCGTGGTTCTGGTCGTCGGCAACGAAGACGGCGCGCATCATTGCCATGCGGCCTGTTTTCAGGCGCTGAACGACGTCGGCTTCACCATTCCGGCGGGCGCGGGCGGCTATTGGGTGGGCGAGGCAATGGGTGCCAAGAACTATGTCGATCTGCCCGAAATTCCCGACAAGGTCCGCCAGACGCTGAAGATGCTGGCATCCAATGCGAGTCATCTGGCCCGGCTCATGGCCGCCCAGAACTATCCCGGCACTCAGGGCTAAGTGGCCGTCAAGCGCAGGAGCATTCAAAATAACACCTGCCGCGCTCGCGGTTTGAATCCGCAGGCGGATACCGGCCAGCTTGCGATCCGGGGCTGCCCGCGGCACGGCTTGGCTTGGCGGTGAGACACGGCAACCTCACTGCCCCGCGCGCGTTCACTTGGCCGGGCCATGGAACAACCCGGCCGCCTGGCCGTTCCACCCTGTGTTCCAGCCCAGCGGCCCCGAGGAGATGTCATGTCCCAAAACCCGCCAGCCAGTGTTCCGGCCAGCTTTACCGTCAACGGCCAGCCCTGCCGCCATATCGGTGATCCACGGCGCAGCCTTCTCGACTTTCTTCGCCACGATCTGGGGCTTTTCGGCACCAAGAAGGGCTGCGATCACGGCCAATGCGGGGCCTGCACGGTCATCGTCGACGGCCGCCGGATCAATTCCTGCCTGACCCTCGCCGTGATGCAGGATGGTTGCCAGATCACCACGGTCGAAGGGCTGGGTTCGCCCGATGCGCTATCCGCGGTGCAGGGCGCGTTTCTGGCGCATGACGGGTTCCAGTGCGGCTATTGCACGCCGGGGCAGATCTGTTCAGCCACCGCGATGATCGAGGAACTCGCAAAGGGCTGGCCCAGCCATGTCAGTGCGGACCTGACCGACGCATCGGGTGCGGACATGTCCTCGGATGAGGAATTGCGCGAAAGGATGAGCGGCAATCTGTGCCGCTGCGGTGCCTATCCCAATATGATCGCGGCCATCCGCGAGGCGATGCAGGTGGCACGATGAAAGCCTTTGACTATGCGCGCGCGACCCAGCTTTCGCAGGCGCTGGACCGGAAAGCCAAACCTGTCGCGGGGGGCACCAACCTGCTTGACCTGATGAAGCTCGAGGTCGAGACGCCCGA
This sequence comes from Paracoccus sp. MBLB3053, assembly GCF_031822435.1. Lineage (NCBI taxonomy): Bacteria > Pseudomonadati > Pseudomonadota > Alphaproteobacteria > Rhodobacterales > Paracoccaceae > Paracoccus > Paracoccus aurantius. The sequence goes on from NZ_JAVQLW010000002.1 coordinate 168,658, forward strand.
GCGGCTGGTCGATATCAACCGTATCGGGCTTGACGGGATTTCGGCCGATGAAACGGGGCTGCGCATCGGCGCTCTGGTGCGCAATGCCGATTGCGCCGCGGATATGCGGGTGCGGCGAGACTATCCCCTGTTGGCCCGCGCGATCCTGGCCGGAGCCAGCCCGCAGTTGCGTAACCGCGCGACGACCGGCGGAAATCTGTGTCAGAGGACGCGCTGCGCCTATTTCATGCGGCTTGGTACGCGCTGCAACAAGCGCGAACCGGGCAGCGGCTGCGACGCCTTGGGCGGCATCAACCGTGAACACGCGATATTTGGTGCCTCGGATGCCTGTATCGCGACCTATCCCGGCGACATGGCGGTGGCGCTTTCGGCGCTGGACGCGCAGGTCGGGATAGAGGGGCGCGACGGTGCCCGGCAAGTGCCCGTTCGCGATTTTCACCGCTTGCCCGGCGAAGATCCGCAGCAGGACAATGTCCTGAGACCCGGCGAGATCATCACCGGCGTCACCTTGCCCGAGCCGGTCGGCGGCACCCAGCTTTATCGCAAGGTCCGCGATCGCGCCTCATACGCCTTCGCGCTGGTGTCGATCGCTGCAGTCATCGATCTGGACGAGGGGCGGATCAGCCGCGCCGATCTGGCCTTTGGGAGCGTCGCGCACAAGCCCTGGCACGACCCCGAGGTCGGTCAGGTGTTGCTGGGACAGAGGCCCTCTGACCGGGTCTTTGCCGAGGCGGCGGAGGTGCTGACCCGCCACGCCCGGGGGCAGGGCCAAAACGATTTCAAGATCCCGCTGCTGCGTCGCAGCCTGATCGCCGTGCTGCGCGAAGCGACCGGAACCGGAGGCCATAATGTTCAGAACCTATGACGTTCCAGATCAGCGCAACCTGCTGGACCAGACTCGGCAAGGTCTGATCGGCGAACCGCTGGACCGCCCGGAAGGCGCGCTGAAGGTCTGCGGCGTAGCGCCCTATGCCGCCGAGCGCCGACCCGATGACTGCGCAGAGGGGGTCCTTGTCACTGCGACGATTGCGCAAGGCAAGGTCGCCGTGCTGCACCGGGACGAGGTTCTGGCCATGCCGGGAGTTCTGGGCGTCTTCGCCGACAAGCGCATGCTGCGCCGCCCGGCCCAGGGCACTGCGGGGCAAGCCCCCGTGCAGGATATCCGCGAAGTCGACTATTATGGCCAGCCGATCGCCCTTGTCGTGGCCGAAACGTTCGAACAGGCCACCCATGCCGCCAAGGCACTGCGGGTCGAATACCAACCGGCTGGCGAAGTGCCCTTCGATCCCGAGGCCGCCGAGGCCACACCCGCCAAAAAGCCCGTCGTTCTGGGTGATCTGGACGAGGCGATGGCCGCAGCGGCGCATAGCGTCGACCTGACCTACACGACAGAGGGTCATGCCAGCGCCGCGATGGAGCCCCATGCCTCTGTCGCGGAATGGCAGGATGACCGGCTGACGCTGTGGGGCAGCTTCCAGATGATTTCCCATAACGTCAAGGAACTGGCGGATTCGCTGCGGATAGCGCCAGGGCATGTGCGCATCCGATCGGATTATGTAGGCGGCGGCTTTGGCTCGAAATTGGGGATTTCGCATGATGCGGTGGCGGCAGCCATCGCGGCCCGCGAGCTGGGGCGGCCCGTGCGCGTCGTCCTGAGCCGCCAGCAGGTCTTTGATACGATCATGCGCCGCTCGGAAACCCGCCAGCGGCTGCGACTGGCCGCCGATGCTCGGGGCAATCTGACCGGAATCGGGCATGAGGCCTGGGTATCAAATCTTCCGGGTGAACAGTTCGCCGAGCCGGTGACGCAGGCGACCGAGTTCCTTTATCGCGGCGAGAGCCGCAAGCTGGCGGTGAATATCTCCCGGATCAGCCGCCTGACCGCCGGTTCGGTCCGCGCGCCGGGCGAGGCGGTCGGAATGCAGGTGCTCGAGGCCGCGATGGACGAGCTGGCCGAAAAGGCCGGGCTTGACCCTGTCGAGCTGCGCAAGCGCAACCTGCCCGAAGCGCTGCCGGGCAAGGACCGGCCCTATTCCTCTCGCCTGCTGGCCGAGGCGCTGGATCAGGGCGCGCGCGCGTTTGGCTGGCAAGAACGCGCGCCACGTCCCCGCATGAGGCGCGAGGGAGAATGGTGGCTGGGTATGGGTGTTGCGTCGGCGGCACGGGTGAACATGCTGATGCCCGCCGCGGCGCGGGTGCGGCTGGAAGCCGACGGCAGCCTGCGTGTGCAGTCCGACCAGACCGATATCGGAACGGGCAGCTATGCCATCCTTGGGCAGATCGCCGGCGAGATGCTGGGCGTTCCGATCGAACGCGTCACGGTCGAACTTGGCGACAGCAGCCTGCCTTCGGGTGCGGGTTCCGGCGGCAGCTTCGGCGCCAGTTCGACCGGCTCGGCAGTGTTCCGCGCCTGCGAGGCAATCCGCGACAAGTTGGCGCACCGGCTGCGCGTTGCGACCGAGTCGCTGGATCTGCGCGATGGCATCGCATCGGGCAGTGGCCGCGAGGTCCCGGTTACCGAATTGCTGGCGGGAGAGCCACTGGACGAGATTGGCCGGATCAAGCCGGGCAAGAGCCAGAGGGATTATGCGCAGGCCAGCTATGGCGCGTTTTTCTGCGAGGTCGCCGTCAACGCCTACACCGCCGAGACGCGGCTACGGCGCATGCTGGGGGCCTTTGGCTTTGGCCGCGTGCTGAACGCCAAGACGGCGCGTTCGCAATGTCTGGGCGGGATGGTCTGGGGCATCGGTTCGGCCCTGACCGAAGAACTGGCCTTTGATCCGCGCGACGGGCAACTGACCGGGCACGATCTGGCCCGCTACCATGTGCCCTGCCATGCCGATATCCCCGCGCTCGAGGTTATCTTGCTTGAGGAACGCGACGCCGCAGCCAGTCCCATCCAGGCCAAGGGCGTGGGCGAACTTGCGATCTGCGGCGCTGCGGGCGCGATCGCGAATGCGATCTATAATGCCTGCGGGGTGCGGATGCGGGAATTCCCGATGACTCCCGACCGGCTGCTGCGGCACCTGCCCGATCCCGACTGAGGTCCAGGCAGTAACCTGAGGGGGTCGCAGGAACGTCCTGTTGCCGATCCCATGTCCGGAACGCGCAGGCTCGACCGCTATCGCTACTGCGACCACGTCCGCCGCTATGGTGTCGACGGGGCCGGCGCCGCTTTTCGCGACAGATCGAGACGCTGGGCCGTCCGGGCGGGGTAGGGTTCCTTATGATCGTGGCGGCAACGACTGGCGCGGGCAGGACCCATGTGAAAGCAGGATGGCGAAAGCGCCCGAAGCATCCGTAGAAGATTTGGATCGATGGTCGTGTTGGCCGCGCGACTCGCATGTCCGTTGTCTGCAAGATGTGGAACGACCGTACGTCCGGGTTCAGTCCTTCAGGAAATGGCGGACCTGCGGGCCTTCGGGGCTGCGGTCAAAGGCGCGGAGCTCGGCCTGCAGATCGGCATCGCTGCGTGAAAGCCGCTCGTGCTGGGCGAGATGTTCGGCCCAGCTGGGAAGCATGAAGGTCTCGACCCAGATGCCCGGCTCCTCGACGCTTTCGTGCAGGTGCCACTGGCTCGCGCCATCGCGCAGGCGCTGGGGCGCGAACGCATGCAGGGTGGAGAGAAAGGCCTCACGGTCTTCGGGGGCGACCCGATAGGTGACGGTGACCATGGCGGCGCGGTCGGCCCGGGCGGGATCGGCAAGGGCGGGTGCCTCGGGCCAAGCGCTGGCGGGCGTGTGATCCAGTCTTTCGCCGGTGCCGATGCGAACGCGGCGGGTGAGCCAGAGGCCGACGAGCAGGCCCCCAGCCGCCATGAGAAGGGCGGCGTCGATCCCCAGGCGTGCCGCCAGTTGGCCCCAAAGCACCGCACCCAGCGCCATCGAACCGAAGAAGACCATCAGGAAGACCGCCAGCCCTCGCGCGCGCACCCAATCGGGCAAGGCCGTCTGGGCGGAAAGGTTGAAGGCGGTCAGCACCGCGATCCAGGCGAGCCCGCCAAGAAAGGCGGCAGGCAGCAGGGCCAGCGGACTGTCCGAGGCGGCCAAGACCAGAAGCGCCAATACGGTGCCAAGGGCGCCGGTTCGGGCGGTGCGGTCAGTGCCGAGACGGCGCTGCAAACGCGGCAGGGCAAGCGCGCCGCAGACAGCGCCGGTACCGATCAGCGCCATCAGCCCGCCATAAAGGGTAGAGCCGCCGCCTTCCTCTCGGGCAATCAGCGGCAAGAGCGACCAATAGGCAGAGGCGCAAAGAAAGAAGCTGGCCGCGCGCAGCAGCACCGCCCGCATGGCGTCATTGTGGCGCACATGGCGCAGGCCGGTGCGCATGTCGGCAAGAAGTGATCCGGTAATCCGGGGTCGCGCGGTCTCGGGCGGGGTCCAGGCAAGCAGCGCGGCGATAATCACGAGATGGCTGATGGCGTTGAGCGCAAAGGGCGCGGCGAGGCCGACACCGGCGATCAGCACCCCGGCCAGCGCCGGGCCGATGGCACGGCTGATATTGATGCCCATGGAATTGAGCGCGATAGCCGGCTTCAGATCCGCGCGCGGGACCAGCATCGGCACGATGGCCTGCCAGGCCGGGGCCATGAAGGCGGCCCCGGTGCCCAGAATGAGGGTGATCCCGAGCAGCAGCTGCGGGGTCATCTGTCCGGCCCAGACCAGGGTGGCCAGCAGGGTGACCACCAGGGCCAGCGCGCAGTTGATGCCAACGAGCAGCCTGCGCTTGTCGAGCCGGTCCGCAAGCGCCCCCGCAAGCAGCGCGAAAAGGAACACTGGCAAGGTGGTCGCGGCCTGAACCAGGCTGACGATCCCGGGGCTCGGATCGAGGGTGGTCATCAACCAGCCAGCGCCGACGTCATGCATCCAGGTCCCGATATTGGAGATCAGCGTGGCAGTCCACAGAAGGGCGAAGGCACGGTGGCCGAAAGGGGTGAAAGCGCCGGGGCTTGCGGAAGCTGCGGGATTACCACTGGATGACATCGGCAAGCGCCTCCCGTTGCTTCATCGCAAAGGCGCGCACGAACGGACAGAGCGGCACGATGCGCTGCCCCTTGGCGCGGGCATCGGCAATCAGCCGTTCTGCAAGTGCGCTCCCCATCCCAGTGCCGCGCATGCTGTCCGGCACGGCGGTGTGGTCGGCGATGATCAAGCTCTCCGAAACCTTGGAGAAGGTGAGATCGGCCTCGCCAGCGACGCCGAGGAGTCGGGCGACGTATCGACCTTTGGTCTCGCTGTCCTGATAGGTGATCTCTGGGGGCGTCGGTGCAATCTTGGTCATGGTCTCGATCTTTCATGCGTGCTGGGCAGCAGGCGGGCGAGGATCGGCCCGCGCATGAGCCCGATATCGGCGGCGAAGATATGCGGCGTGTCGCTGGCGATCGCGCGTCGGGGAAGAAGGCCGGGGATCAGGCAGAGGGAACCGTAACCCTGGATCAGGGTGACGACAAAGGCGGTGAGCCTGGGCAATGTCAGGCCGAGATAGGCAACTGGGCTGGCCCGGAAGGGGCAGGTCATCGCTACCAGGGCACCGGGGCTCGGCAGAGGCGGGGCAGTCATGTTCCGGTCTCCGATCGCAGGGGTGGCTCGGTGTTCGAGTGAGCTAATTCGACGGGGCAAATGCAGGCTCAGAACGCGGCCCACAGGATTGCCGTGCTAGGCAGAGGCAGCGGACCCTGTGGGGCCGTCTTCTGGGCCCGCCCGCCAGCGCCTTGGCGACCTGCCAGCGCGCGGGGGGCGGAAGGGTTGGCCCGATGGTCGGGGCTCTCCGGCTGGCCGTCCCGCGCCAGGTCATTGGCGCAGACGACCTCTTCGGGCCGGAGGGCGAGCTGCCCCGCCGGAAAGATGAAGGTCGCGTGGGCGAGGACAGCGGTTCCGGCGAACGCAAGGCATGCAGGTCTCCGTGGTGGAAGACGGGGCGAAAGGCCCTACCGAGAGCGGCTCACGGCGCAAAGCAGGAACAGCCAAGCGCCCCCCAGAAGGCGCCTTTGTCGCGCACCGGGATCGGGTTCGTCCAGGCGATGCCATGACTGTGACCGTGAAGGCCGCAGCCCGAGGTGCAGCCATCATGGCAGGCGCGCATCTCGGTGGTCGCTGGCGTCAGAGGCGCCGCCCGCTCGCCGGGGCTGGCGAATTGGGCATTCGCGGCCCAGTCAGGGCTTGCCGGCGGCAGTGGCGGGTTCAGATCGGCGAAATCGCCCGCGGCAAAGACGATCCTGCCGCCCACCACGGTCATCACCGACGTCGTGGATCTGATCGCCGCGTCCGGCACGCTCATCACGTCATGGTTCAGCACCGCAAGGTCGCCATACATGCCTACCGAAAGCCGGCCCTTCACCTCCTGCTCGCCCGAGAACCAGGCCGAGCCGGTGGTCCAGAGCGCCAGCGCCTCTTCGCGGGTCAGGAGCTGATCTTCGCCGTAAAGCCTGAGCCCGCCCACCGTCTTTCCGGTGGTGAGCCAATGCATGGAGACCCAGGGATCGTAACTTGCCACCCGGGTCGCATCGGTGCCGGCCCCCACCGGCAGGCCGCTGCGCAGCATGTCGCGGATCGGCGGTGTCGCCTCTGCCGACTTTGCGCCATAGCGATCGACAAAGTATTCGCCCTGAAAGGCCATCCGGTGCTGGGTTGCGATACCGCCGCCAAGCGCCTTGATGCGCTCGATATTGCGCTGGCTGATCGTCTCGGCGTGGTCGATGATGAAACGGGTCTTGAAAGGGGTCTTGCCATTCACCCGCTCGAAGACCGAGAGAAACCGGTCGATCGTCTCATCATAGGTGGCATGGATGCGGAAGGGCCAGTCGTTGGTGGCCAGTAGCTCGACGATGCGTTCGAGTTCCGCCTCCATCACCGGGGCGGGATCTGGTCGCGGTTCGAGGAAATTCTCGAAATCCGCCGCCGACCAGGCAAGGTTTTCGCCGGCGCCGTTCATCCGCAGCCAGTCGTCGCCCGCGCCCGGCTCGGTGAGCCCTACCCAGCGTTCATAGTCGGAAAGCTCTGCGCCGGCCTTCTGGGCAAAGAGGTTATAGGCCACGCGAAGGGTCATCTGGCCTTCTTCATGCAGCGACTGGGTGACATTGTAATCCTGCGGATAGTTCTGGCCACCGCCGCCCGCATCGATCACCGAGGTGACGCCAAGACGGTTCAACTCGCGCATGAAATGCCGGGTGGAGTTCTTCTGGTCCTCCTCGGCGAGCTTCGGTCCCTGAGCCAGGGTCGAATAGAGAATGAGCGCGGAGGGGCGCGCGATCAGCATCCCTGTGGGGTTGCCGCGGGCGTCGCGCTCGATCTCGCCGCCGGGCGGGTCTGGGGTGTCGCCGGTGATGCCAAGCGCCTTCAGCGCGGCGCGGTTGAGCAGCGCTGAAGCATAGAGATGCAGGATGAAGACCGGCGTATCCGGGGCAGCTGCATTGATCTCGTCGAGTGTCGGCATCCGGCGTTCGGCGAACTGGAACTCGGACCAGCCGCCGACCACCCGCACCCATTGCGGGCTGGGTGTCACCGCTGCCTGGCGCTTGAGCATCGCCAGCGCATCCGCGAGCGAAGGCACATTTTCCCAACGTAGCTCCATATTGTAGTTGAGCCCGCCGCGAATGAGATGGGTATGGCTGTCATTGAGGCCGGGAATGACGCGACGCCCACCAAGGTCGACCACCTGCGTCGCGTCATCGGCCAGGCCCATCACCTCGGCATCGGAGCCGATCGCGGCGACCTTGCCCTCTTTCAGCAGGATGGCGCTTACCTCGGCGCGGTCGGCATCCAGCGTGGTGATCCGACCATTGCGCAGGATGAGAGAGCTGTCGGGCATGTCGGAGGTCCTGTCCTGGGGCATTGGTCGCGTCTCCTGTTGGGCGCGGGCGAGAGAAGGGCGCAGCAGGGCGAGAGCACTGGTCGCCCCCAGAGCGGCAAGAGCGTTTCGGCGACTGGCCGGTGGGCCCCTGTTCAAGTCTTTGGTCATGGCGAATCCCTCTGATCTTGAGGAACAGACGTGCCGGGCCGGTTGGCCGGACCGTTCGTTGAAGCCTCGTCCGTTGATCTAGATGGCGGGCACGGGGTCAAGCGACGGACCATGCGTGACCCGCTCGGGGGCGCCATGGACCATGGTATAGGCGTAATCGACCCCCATGCCGTAAGCACCGGAGTGTTCCTTCACCAGTGCCATAACGGCATCGTAGCTGTCGCGATGGGCCCAGTCACGCTGCCATTCCAGAAGCACCTGCTGCCAGGTCACCGGCACCACGCCGGCCTGCACCATCCTGTCCATGGAATACTTGTGCGCATCCATCGATGTCCCACCCGAGGCATCGGCGACCATGTAGATTTCATAATCCGTATCATTCAGGCAGCTGAGCGCGAAGGTGGTGTTGCAGACCTCGGTCCAAAGGCCCGACACCACCACTTTCTTGCGCCCTTCACGAGCGTTCTTCCCCAAAGCGTCCCGCACCTTCTGGTCATCCCAGGAGTTCATCGAGCTGCGCTCCAAGATCGGTGCCTCGGGGAAGACGGCCAGCAGTTCCGGGTAGGTATGGCCCGAGAAGCTTTTGGTCTCGACGGTCGTGATGGTGGTCGGCACGTTGAAGATCCGGGCCGCCTTGGCAAGACCCACGGTATTGTTCTTCAGGACCTGGCGGTCGATCGACTGCACGCCAAAGGCCATCTGCGGCTGATGGTCGATGAAGATCAGCTGGCTGTTCGATGGCGTCAGGACATCGGTATAGGACATGGCCTTTCCTTTCATACAGCAGGAAACAGTGGAGGCGCGTGAGCCGGATCGAACCCGACGTCATGCGTGGGAGGGTCGGAAAGCGGATCAGGCCTCGATAAAGGCGAGAAGATCCGCGTTCAGAATGTCGGCGTTGACGGTCAGCATGCCGTGGGAGAGGCCGGGATAGGTCTTGAGGCTGCCGTTAGGCAGCAGATGGACAGACTTGTGAGCAGAGGCGCCGATGGGGACGATCTGGTCATCCTCGCCATGCAGCACCATCACCGGCAGGCTGATGGATTTCAGATCCTCGGTCTGATCGGTCTCGGAGAAGGCCTTGATGCCATCATAATGGGCCTTGGCACCGCCCATCATGCCCTGGCGCCACCAGTTCTGGATCACCCCTTCCTTGACCTCGGCACCATCACGGTTGAAACCGTAAAAGGGACCGGCGGGCACGTCGCGGAAGAATTGCGCGCGATTGGCGGCAAGCGCGGCGCGAAATCCGTCGAACACCGCTCGCGGCAAGCCTGCCGGATTGCTCTCGGTCTGCACCATCAGGGGCGGCACGGCGGCCACGAGCACCGCCTTGGCCACCCTGCCTGCCGGCTCGCCATGGCGGGCGACATAGCGGGCCACCTCGCCGCCGCCGGTGGAATGGCCGATATGGACGACCCCGCGGAGATCCAGCGCCTCGACCACAGAGAAGGCGTCCGCTGCGTAATGGTCCATGTCATGACCGTGATCCACCTGCGCAGAGCGCCCGTGGCCGCGCCGGTCATGCGCCACCACACGGTATCCCCGCGCGAGGAAGAACAGAAGCTGCGCGTCCCAATCGTCCGAGCTCAGCGGCCAGCCGTGGTGGAACATGATCGGGCGGGCGTCCTTGGGGCCCCAGTCCTTGTAGAAAATCTGGGTGCCGTCAGGCGTGGTCACATAATCCATCATGAGGTCTCCTTCAGGGGAAGCGAAGAGGTCGGAGGCGCCAAGGGGCGCGATCCAGGGGGGCAGACCCGCCAGGGCGGCAAGGCGGAACCGTCGGCCAGAACGCCGGCGCCGGAACGGTAAATCAGCAACACATGCAACCTCGTTCAAAGGTGATGGTGGGGAACAGGTATCGATCAACCCTCGTGCTGGCTTGCAGGATCGGGTGGCGCGGCCGGACTGGCGCAGCCTTCGGGCAGCCGGCCGAAGAGATGCGGGCGGCACTGGCTTTCGAACCAGGAAACCCCCACCCGCCCCTCGGCCATAAGATGGCGCAGAAGCGGCACGGTCTGCTCTCCGATGAGAATCCCCAACAGCCCCACCAGCGCGATCACCGGTGGCGCCGGAGAGCGCACATTGAGCAGACTGTAGATCGCGCCCACCAGAACCCCGGCGCAAAGGGAGGCCAGATAGGGTTTCATGCTCAATCTCCTTTTCGATCGGGCCGCGCCTTGTGGCGGGCGATGTTGCGGGATCAGGGCGCCAGTCCGTGGATGAAGGACAGAAGGTCGCGACCGAACTGCTCGGGGTGGGTTTCCGCCAATCCGTGTGGGCCGCCGGGATAGATCTTGAGCGTTGCCTGCGGGATAAGCCGTACTGCCCTGAGGGCCGAAGCCTTGATCGGTACGATCTGGTCGTCGTCTCCGTGCAGGATCAGGACCGGCACGGTTATCGCCTTGAGGTCGTCGGTAAAGTCGACCTCGCCGAAGGCGCCGACGCCGTCGTAGATCCCCTTCAGCCCGCCGGACATGGCCTGCAGCCAGAGCGCGTCCTCCAGTCCCGGCATGACCGTGACGCCCGGGCGGTTGTGGCCATAGAATGGCACCGCGAAATCGCGGAAGAACTGCGACCGGTTTGCGGCGATTCCGGCCCGGATACTGTCGAAGATCTCTTGCGGCAGACCTTCGGGATTGTCTGCGGACCGCAGCATCATCGGCGGCACCGCAGCCACCAGAACGACCGCTGCCAGCCGGCCGCAGCCGTGGCGACGGATGTAGCGTGCCGCTTCGCCTCCGCCCGCGGCATGCCCTACCAGCACAACATTTCGCAGGTCGAGGTGGTCCATCAACTCGGCCAGATCCTTGGCCGTGCGCTCGATCTCATTGCCTTCCCAGACCTGCTGCGACCGACCATGGCTGCGCCGGTCATAGGCGATGGCGCGAAAGCCTCGAATGCCGAAGAACAGCATTTGCGTTTCCCACGCATCCCCCGAAAGCGGCCAGCCATGGCTAAACAGGATCGCTCGCCCATTGCCCTGGCTCTTGTAATGGATATCGACCCCATCGGAGGTGGTGAAGACACTCATCGCCTCACCTCCGTGGGGCTGTTCGGAAACCGGCCCGGATGAAAGGTCGACAGACGGGGGGCCTGCGGGCTCGGCATTGCGGAGGGCGTGCGCGACATTCGAGACGGCTCCTTGCATGAAGCCATTCCAGATTATCGCGACAGTCAGGTGCGATCTTGCACGTTTGCCCGCGACTTTGAACAATCGTACCGCAGCGGCCGTGTCAGCGGACGCGTTGACGCCATCTGCCCGGTGGCATGCCCTCGGCCCGGCGGAAGATGCGGGTGAAATGGCTCTGGTCCGAGAAACCGCAGCTCAGCGCGATATCGGCCAGCGACAGGTCGCTTCGAAGCAGCAGGCGCCGGGCGTTTTCCAGCCGCTGGTTCAGCAGCCATTGATAGGGGGTCACCCCGGTGGCGTTGCGAAAGGCGGAAAAGAAATGGTTGCGCGGCAGATTGAGTTCGCGGGCGATCCCGGACATCGAGGCCTGTCCCTCGCTTCGATCGGCGAGCATTTCCAACGCCCTGAGGATCGCCGGCGGCGTCAGTGGCCGGACCGGGGACGCGTCCGAGCGCTCATGGGCGTGACGGCGCAGCAGATGGCTTGCGATCACCGTTTCCATCTGCTCGAGGTAAAGCGCATCGGTGCCGTCGGGGCAGGCGAGCGCTGGCAGCAGCGCGCGGGCGAGGTTTTCCAGCACGTCGTCGCGCGCGCCCAGCAGGCGGTCCAGATCCTGCCGCGCCACCTGGCCGGTATAGGTTTCCGCGTGGTCGAGAAAACCCTTGTCCAGTTCGATCAGGAAAAAGTCGAAGGAGCCGTTGAACTCGGCCTCGTAGCTGGAAGAGAAATCGCGGATATAGATGTCACCGCGGTCGAAGGTCTGGTTGCGGGGCCTGTTAGCTTCGCGCACGCGCCGGTGGTGGCCGTTTGTGAGAGAGACGCCAATCAGCAACCCGCGGTCGGAGGCTGGTGTTTGAACATGATTGCGGAAATTCCCACTCGCTGTCTTGCGGCGAAAGACCATGTCACGGGAAAAGGCGGCCTGATCGACCAACAGTTCAGCGGTCGAACAGCCGAGAGAATCCTTGCCCCTGGAACCGGGGCGGTCCTCAGCTGCGGTATCCTTCAGCAACGACATTTTGCCATCCTTTCGGTCAACCGGTCAGGCCGTCACATCTCAGCGATTATGCACCATCAACCTGTGTCTGTCGCAGGAAAGGGCTACGACCATGCTTCGAACTTACGTCGTGCCGTGCGTTCAGGCTTTCGCATAGCACCAATACCTCCGGATGTATCGATCTCCGTGAGGCCCTGGAATTCTGACCGGCCGACACGTCCCTGTTCGGATACCAACGGGAACCTTACAGAGGCGGAGCTTGCAGGTCCGGCTGTGCCGAACTTCTGCCGGCGCTTCTACCAACTCGTCGAATGGCGAGTAGGCGGTTCTTGTCGGCCAGGCTCACGGCGGTCTTGTTCTGGATGTGTCGCGGGATCGTGCGACAGCCGCCGCGATCCTTTCTCACTTGTCGTCATGATCCGTTGGATATGCGAGATCGCGAAACTGCGCGCGCATGTGAAGCAGCTAGACCGGCTCAAGCACCTTGTGCAGCATTTGGCGCGCGCGGCTGACGCGGCTTTTGACCGTGCCGATATCGCAATTCATCACGCGTGCCGCCTCGCGGTAGCTTTCGCCCAGGGCACCGACAAGAACGATTGCTTCACGATAATGCGCCGGCAGATCGCTCAGGGCGGATTTCATTTCAAGAACCTGCATATGCCAATCCTGGTCCGCCTCTATTCTAAGTTGTTGCGCCACGCAATCCACCTCTCCGGTCCGTTCGCGGGCGGATTTGCGGCAACTGGTATAGAAGCGATTGCGCATGATCGTGAAAAGCCAGGCGCGCAAGTTGGTTCCGGGCCGAAAGCTGTCGGAATAGTCAATGGCGCGCAACAGGGTTTCCTGAACGAGATCCTCGGCATCAGGAACCGAGCGGCAAAGAACGCGAGAATAGGCCCGCAGGGCGGGGATCTGTTCAACGACTTCATCCTTCATGGGAGACCTCCTCGGTATCCACCAAGGAAAAAGCTGCGGTGGTCGTTCCCGGTTCCGCCTCTCTGCCAAGTCGGCCAAATCCTGCGCAAGGCGTCGCTGGGATCAGTCGCGCGGCTTCTCCAGTGCCTTTGCCAGTCGCTCGGCCAATTCGCGCAATCCCGACGAGACCGGCTCATTGCGGGTTTGCTCAAGAAGTGAAGCGAGCGCCTTGTCCAGTTCGGGCCCGAGCCCATCATCCTTTTCATGCATTGGACAGCCCATTTCCTCCCTTTCGAACCAGTGAACCATAATGCCGATCGAATGTGCCAGGATATGGGCGGAAACACTGTCACGAACACGAGAAGGTTACAGCAGAAACGCAGCTGACAAAACTGTTGCATGGCTGGGCGGGAACCCAAGCTTCCACAACATACCCAATGCGGGATCATCCTGTGCCCGAGCGGGTCTTTCGGGTTCCTGAAGCGGCAATTCTGGCGGCAAGGCTGGGGCTTCCAATCCATCGCCCCACTCAGGCATATCTGTCTGAAGTGGAAATGGCCCAGATGATCCGCAAGGGACGGCTTGCCCTGGGCGGCAGCTTGGCCCTTCCATTTCACGGCTTCTGTGGGATCAGTCCAGACAGACCCTTGTCACGGGGCGCCGTTGGCGCTGACCGGATTCGGCGTGGAGGGCCTTGCCTGAGCGGTGTTCACGTTGGCCGAAGGTCACATCCCTGTCTGCATTTCCCTTCGCAACGCCTCGGCCATCCGCCGGAATGCATTTGCCACAGCCAGTTCCAGCGCCAGCCCGTCGGTTTCCACCGCGCCGGGATCTTCCTGGCCATCTTGCAAGATTTGTCGCGCTTCCAGCCAATCCAGAATTTGCTGCAAAGCGTCGCGGTCCACAATCGCAGGCAATGCAGCGATCAGTTTGTCGCAGGCCATCCGCTCTGCATCTGTCCTGATCTGCAGGTCCGTCATGGGGTGGTTCCTTTCGGGTGGGTGTTTCGGTCGAGCCGGGCCGGGGGCAACGCTGAATAATAGGCCGCAAGGTTCTCGATTTCCGCATTGGTCAGATCGCGTGCGGCCAGATGCATCAGTTGCTCAAGTTCACCGCCGCCGCGCGGACCGTCGCGCCAAAGCAGCAATTGGCGCCGAAGATAAGGCCCATGCTGGCCAGCAAGCGCCGGAAATGCCGTGTTCAAGGGTGCGGGCCATGGCCCGTGGCATGCGCGGCATGACGGCACGGAACCGCGCCCCCGCGCGGCAAGTTCCGCCCCCGGTCCGGTCATCGTCATCTTTTCGGCCGTTTCCTCTGGCTCATCGAAGCTCGACGACAGTTGTGCGATGGTCGCGTCGTCCAGACGGGATGCCGCCTGCGCCATGATGCCACTGTCACGCCTGCCATCGCGATAGGCGTGCAGGCTTGACGCGATATATTCGGGCGACAGGATATCCAGCCGCGGGATAAGCGTGTTTCGCGATGCTCCCCCGGCGCCATGACACATGCTGCATGCGCCCTGCGCCGGGCGACCGGTCAGAAGATCGTAGCTTGCGCTGTCCATCTGTGCGGCTGCGCGCAGGAAGGCCACGACAGGCCAGACATCGTCCTTGCGCACGGCAGGCCATGCCGGCATCCCGGTCATCTTGGCCCCCTGATGGATGATCCAGTGCAACTCGCTGGGGTTCCAGGCGCCGGCGAGGGATTGCAAATGCGGTGGGGCGGGCTCCATCGCGCGGATCGTGGCGGATTGCGGCGCCCCAGGGCGACCGTGGCAGATACGGCAGGCCTGCTCGTAATGGCCAGCCCCCAGCGCGATCATTTCAGGCGTGTCGAGCCTTTCCGGCGCGTGATCTGCGGCCCGCATCGCCACCGAATTGCGAAAGATCGTGTGAAATACCCATTCAACTGGCGCGAAATGTCCCTTGCGGGCCGAGACGTTGTAAAGTCCAAAGCCGATGACCAGCGCCAACGCGAGCAACCCTGCCACAGCAAGCACGCCAAGCGTGAGGGTGACGCTGAAGCCGTCGATCCGGGCCAGCAGGCGGCGCAAGCGGGTCATGCGGATCGCTCATTGAGCGCCGAGGCGGTCAGGCTCAGCCCGGCAAGAAGATAGATCGGCGTGCCGATCCCCAGCATGATGATCCCGCCCAGTTGCTGCCCGCGAAGGTCGGGCGCGGTTCCGCAAAGGGCTGCGTAAAGATCGCGCGGCGCAAGGATCAGGATCGTGCCCAGCAGCGTCATGTGCATCGACGTCAGCAGCAATCCGACGGCGCCCGCCAGCGCTCCACCACGCTGCCACGCGCCCGCCCAGACGGCGATTCCGGCCACCAGGAACGAAGCCTGTTCGACGATCAGCGCGATGCCTTGCTGACGGCTGGCAGCGTGGAGAAGCGGCATATGGGCAGCCCACACGATGACGGCCTCGAAAGCCGCGGCGGCCAGAACCGGAGGGGCGATGCGTGAGAAGAAGGGCCAGCCCAGCACGACAAGTGGTGCGGCGATTGCGACGAGGCCCATATGACGGATCATATGGCCCGGAAACGGTCCAAGAACGCCTGGCCAATCTGGCAGCCACAGGATCGCTAGGACAAGGGCAGCGGCGATCCGGAAGGTCATCGGCAGTCACCCACGAACAGAACGGGCAATGTGACGAAAGCGACCGCTATGAACGAGACAATTGCCAAGAGCAGCCCCGCGTGGCCCAGAAACTCGCGTCGCGCGGTGGCCGTCGGATGCTCATGGACATGGTCCCCGTCGTCGAGGAAATCCCATTGCCGCCATGCAAGCACAGCTTGCCAAAGGATCAACACCAACGCGACGGCGGTCATCGCAACGATCCCCCCACGTGCCCAGACATAGGGCGCGGCCTTGGCGCAAACGATCGCGCCCCAGCCATAGACGCCCACGAAATGCAGCGCCCAGATCACCGGCGGGATGATCATGTGCCACAGGCTGCGATGACGGTGCGCCATCACATCGCCCTCGGGGCCAAGGCAATCATCGCACAGGCGGTGAGGCAGGTCGCGATCAGGAAATGCCAGTAGAGCGTGGTGTTCCACAGATCCGCGTCGTAACGCGGGGTCATGCGTCCGGCCAGGCTGCGCGCCAGGCAATAGCCCTGCATCAACGCGCCGCAAAGTACATGAGCCACAGTCCAGACCACCAGCGCGCAGACCATCGCGGGATAGACATGAGTTTGCGGGGCCAGATGCAGGATGGCGGCGATCATCGCGCCACAACCACCAAGCGCCAGGACCGGCCCTGCCAGCAGCAATCTGCGCGCGGCTACGACGCGGCTCGCCGCGTTCAGCCCCCGCGCCAGCCGCGTCGCGCCCCATGCGGCCGACAGCAGAAGCGCCGCGATCAGGATCGCCCCCGCATCGGCATGGGAACTGCCCGGCGGCGGGAAATCGGGCCGCGCCGTCCAGTAGAAGAAGACGCCGAAGACCAGGCTGGCGAAGCCCGTCGCATCGCCCAGCATGGTGATGAACACAGCCCACCAGCCTGGCGCCTTGCGCCCAGAAACGTAGGTCGGCAGCCGCAAGCCCAACCCGGCGGCCTTCATCGGGCGCTCGGGGATGCGCGCGGTCGCGGTCCACAGCCACCACATGATCGCCGCGATGGCAAAAAGCCCGCAGATGAAGGCGGCCGCATAGATCTTGAATGTCGGCAGGATAAAGGCCCCGCCGGTGAAGATCGCGGCGATCAGGGGCGCCCATCCCGGTCCGCTGAGCCGTGCGATATGCTGTGGTTCGGCATCCACCGCCGAGGTGATCATCGTCTCGCGCAGGCCCTCGGCTGCGTCGGGCAGGTAGAAACGCCCCGCATCCATCCGCGTCACCAATTCGGGCTGGTCCCATAAAGGATAGCGTGAGGTCACAAAGGGCAGGGAACGTACGCCCCATGGCTCGTCCGGGACGTCATGTGTCCATTCAAGTGTTCCGGCGGCCCAGGGGTTGCGGGGGGCATGCGGCTGGTGGCCCTTGGGCCGGACCAGATCCCAGACAAAGACCAGAATGCCCAGGGCGAGAACAAAGGCCCCGAGCGTCGAAATCAGGTTCAGCGCATTCCAGCCCAGGTCGCCCTGATAGGTATAGACCCGGCGCGGCATCCCCAGCAGGCCAGTCAGGTGCATGGGCAGGAAGCAGATGTTGAAACCCGAGAAGCACAGCCAGAAGGACCAGTGGCCCAACCGGTCGGACAGATTTTTCTTCATGATCACGGGGAAGAAGTAATAGACTCCGCCGATCACCGGAAAGACCATGCCTCCGAACAGCGTGTAATGCAGATGGGCCACGACGAAATAGGTGTCATGCACCTGCCAGTCGAAGGGGGCCAGAGCCACCATCACGCCGGTCAGCCCCCCGGCGGTGAATATCGCGACGGCCCCCGCGATCCAGAGCATCGGCAGGATCATCCGCACCCGCCCGACCATCAGCGTCGCGAGAAAGGCGAATATCTGAACTCCGGTCGGAATGACCACGGCTTCGGAGGCGGCTGAAAAGAAGCCCAGGGACAAGGCCGGAAGGCCCGTGGTGAACATGTGATGCACCCAGAGCCCGAAGCTGAGGAAACCCGTCCCCACGGCCGATAGCACGATCCAGCTATAGCCCGTGATAGGGACACGCGCCGCCGTCGGCACGATCATCGCGGCAATCGCGATCGAGGGCAGGAAGACGATATAGACCTCGGGGTGGCCGAAGATCCAGAACAGGTGCTGCCACAGCAGCGGATCGCCGCCACGCTCGGGGTCGAAGAAGGGCCAGTCGAGTGAGCGCTGCAACTCGAAAAGGAAATCCCCGGCGATCAGCGGCGGAAATGCGAAAAGGATCATCCCGCCTACGACCAGCACATACCAGGCATAAAGCGGCATCAGATTGACGCGCATCCCGGGCGGGCGGCATTTGATGACGCCGACGATCAGTTCGACCGCCGCCGCAATCGAGGCGACCTCGATGAAGGACAGACCCAGTAGCCAGATATCGGCGCCGATCCCTTCGCTTTCCGTTGCGAGCGGCGGATACATGAACCAGCCGGAATTGGGCGCGGTGTCGAACAGGACCGAACCCATGACGAACGCGCCGCCGATCAGGAAACACCAATATCCATAGGCCGAAAGCCGCGGAAAGGGCAGGTCGCGCGCGCCAAGCATTGCTGGCAAAAGCAGGATCGAGATGGCTTCGAACATGGGAACGGCGAAGAGGAACATCATCGCCGAGCCATGCATCGTGAAGAACTGGTTGAACCGGTCGGAATCGAGAAATCCGTTTTCCGGCACGGCAAGCTGGACGCGCATCAACAGTGCCAGCATTCCCGCCCCCAGCATGAAGGCCAAGGCCGTCATCGCGTACCATTTGCCGATATGGGTATTGTTCACGGCAGTGAGGTGCCGCCAGCCGCGCGGAGTTGCCCATGCCTTGCGCAATCGCTCGGCCTGAGCGCGCGACAGGTCGGGATCGACGGGCGCGGCCAGCATCTCGGGGGTGGGGGGCCAAACGCCCTGCGTCGGGCCGTCGAGAATGCCCGAGCTTGCGCGGGCTTGGGGAAAATCGCTCGCGCTCATTCCAGACCCTCCAGATAGGTTGCAAGATCGGCAAGATCGGCTTCCGGCAGGTGGCTATAGGCGGGCATGCGCGCACCCGGTTTGATCTTGGCAGGATCGCGAAGCCAGTCGATCAGCGCGGACCTTTCCATCGGCAGGCTTGCAGCCGCCAGCGAGCGCCGCCCGCCCAGATGGGTCAGGTCCGGCCCGGCCTGCCCCTGCGCCGGAGTGCCCCGTATGGTGTGGCAACCGCCGCAGCCCTCGCGCAAGAAGATGTCGTGCCCGCGCCCCGCCTCGGGGCTTGAGGGCTCGGCTGCAGGGTCTGCCTGCGCTTCCAGCCAAGCCGCGAAATCCTGTGGTTCCATCGCGACGCCGATCAGCGCCATGCGGGCATGGCTTTCGCCGCAGAATTCGGCGCATTGGCCGCGATATTCACCGGTCGCGATGGGTTCAAGCGACATCCGCGTCGTCCGGCCCGGGATCATGTCGGTCTTGCCGCCGAAGGCGGGTATCCAGAAGGAATGGATATATTCGCTGGCTTCAAGCACAAGTTCGCTTCGGCTGCCTGTGGGCAGGCGCAGTTCGTTCGCACTCGCGACGGGCGCGCCGTCACGCAGATATTCGACCCGCCACCACCAGCTTTCCCCCGTCACGCGCACGGTAAGGCCGCTGCCCGCTTCGCGCTGGCGGGGCATCTCGCGCAGGGCAAAGATCAGCAGCCCGCTCAGCAACAAGGTGGGCATGACGATGCCGCCGCCAATGATCAGCGCTTCGGCCAGACGCCGGGAATGTGGGCGCGGGTTCAGTCGGGCGATGTACAGCATGAGACCGTTCACCGCGAGCCACAGCACCACCGCGCCCGAAAGAAGAACCCAGAACAGTCCGGCCAGCACCTCGGCATCCCGCCCAGCCGGATCCAGAACCGATTGCGGACCCTTGCAACCGGCGACGAGCAGCGCGCAAAGCCACGCTGCCAGGCGGATGCTATCGAGGCGATACGGCACTGGGTTGACCATGATATCCCTGTCGGCAATCAAGGTCACAACGATCCGGACGCGAAAAAGTGCCCCGTGTTGCTCCGCTTATTGCATCGGGGGCGCGCTTGCTCGCATGTCGGTGCCGACGGGCGCGTCAATGACCGCGCCGTCCGCAGGAGCCACGCGCCAGACCGTGTTGCCGGCATCATCCGCGATCAGCAGCGCGCCGGTGCCGTCGATGCCCAGCCCGACGGGGCGCCCGCGCGCGACGTCACCATCCAGAAACCCCGTTACCACATCCTGCGGCTTGCCGGCGGGGCTGCCGTTCTCGAACGGTACATAGACGACCTTGTAGCCGTTGAAATGATTTCGGTTCCAGCTGCCATGCTCGCCCACGAAAGCGCCATTGTCATAAGGCGCGGGCATGGCCGAGCCCTCGGTAAAAGCTAGCCCCAGCGCCGCGACATGGCTCGACAGCGCGTAATCCGGGGCGATGGCCTTTTCGACCATGTCAGGTCGTTTCGGCCTGACCCGGCGGTCGACATGCTCGCCATAATAGCTATAGGGCCAGCCATAGAACGCCCCTTCCTGAACACTGGTCATGTAATCCGGCACCAGATTGGGGCCCAGCTCATCGCGTTCGTTCACCACGGTCCAAAGCACGCCTGTCTCGGGGTGAAAGGTCAGCCCGTTCGGATTGCGCAGACCCGAGGCATAGACCCGGCTTGCCCCCGTCGCGCGATCGATCTCGAGGATGGCGGCGCGGCGTTTTTCGGCCTCCATGCCGTTCTCGGCAATGTTGGAATTGGACCCGACCGAGGCGTAAAGCAGCCGTCCGTCCGGGCTCAGCGCCAGATCCTTTGTCCAGTGGTGGTTGATCGGCCCGCCCGGCAGCGGGGTGAGGACGCGCGGGGCCTCGGTGATCTCGGTTTGCCCCAACACATAGGGATAGGCCAGAACGGCGCCGCTTTCGGCGACATAGAGCGTGTCATCGATCCAGGCGACGCCAAAGGGTGAATCCAGCCCGGTCAGCAGGTCGCTGCGTTCATCGACCGTGCCGTCGCGGTCGGTGTCGCGCAACAGGGTGATCAGGTTGCTTTCCTTCTGCGCGCCTCCACCGCCGCCATGAGCCATCGCCATGATCCAGCCCCGGACAAAGTCCTTGGGTCGCGATTTGGGCTTGCCCTCTGGTGCACGGGACTGCACCGCCAACACATCCCCATTGGGCAGTGTGTGGACCGTGCGCGGATTGACCAGATCCCTGGCATAGGCGGTGATCGTCAGCCCGTCCGGGACGTTGGGGGTCTGTCCTTCGGACCAGCCGACGACTTCGGCCACCTTCAACTGCGGCCACAGGCTGATGTAATCCGGCTCTGGCAGAACGGGATCGGGGCCGGTCTGGCTGAGCGTGTCGAAATCATCCTGCGCTTCCCCGGCGGTTGCCAGGACCAGCGTGCAGCTAACGGCAAGGACGAGGCGGGCGGAATTTGCGGTAAAGGTCATGGTTGCCTCCGGCCTCGGCGGGCGTTGCGGCCCGAGAGAAACCCCGAGGCCAACATCAGAAACACGGTCACAATGGAAAGCGCGATGCCCCACGGCACCACCGCCGTCCAACCGTCCCCGGCATGGATGACGCTGTTCACGAATGCCGCGATCAGGATGGCAACCGCAAGCGCCATCCCCCGCCAGTGCGCGCCCCACCAGCCCATCATGAGGCCGAGCAGCCACCACAGAACGGCCATCGAACCGCACAGCAGACCAGCAGCCAACAGCCATGACGAGAAGTTTTGCCATAACAGGTTTTCGCTTCGCCAATAGGCGACATCGCACAGGAGTGTCAGGCTGAAGCAGGCGATGGGAAACGCCCACAGGACCGCGATCAGCCGTGAGCGGATCGGCGGCACGGGCAGGTCAGCTTGCCAGGACGACATGGCAGAACTCCTCTATCGTGATGGTGGTTATGGCTACCCAAGCGCACCCCTGCTTGTTCCCCCATTCACCAAAATTTCATTGGAGATAGGCGCGGGAACAGATCGCATCGCCGAAGGTTTTGTCGCAAACGGAGTGTTCTGCATGGCGAGCGACCAACCCAGTCCACGCCGACTGTCGCGCGCGTCGATCGTCATCGTCGCGATCTTGTTTGTCACCGTCATCGTGTTCTTCGGGGGCCGATTGCTCTGGCATGCCGATGAGCTGACCGAGGATCCGCAGAGCCTGCAAGCACCAGACCAGCAACAATAGTGACAACGCGGGCAGCCCGCCACGGGCCTCGAACGATGTTCGGGCGAGCGGTTGAACAAACCACCACGGAACAATCCGACGCGGCGGATTGTTGACCCGTTGATCGTCAGGGCTCGCGCACTGACCCGGCAAAACGGGAGAGATTATATGACCCAGCCCCTTGGCAACGGCACCTGGATTCTTCTGGCGGACGGGGAAAAGGCCATTTTCCTGGTCAATGAGGGGGATGCGCAGAATCTCTCTCTGACCGTTCAGCGCGAGATGTCTCAGGACAATCCTCCGGACCGCGACCAATCCGCCAACCGCCCAGGCCGGCAGCACCAGAGCGTGGGTCCGGGTCGCTCTGCCTATGAGGATACCGACTGGCACGAGCTTGCCAAAGAGCGTTTCGCAGGGCACCTCGCTGAAATCCTATACGAAAAAGCGCATAAATCTGCCTTCCAGCGCATCGTGCTCATCGCAGCACCGCAGGTTCTTGCCGAACTGCGCGTCAAGATGCACAAGGAGGTGGCCGACCGCGTCGTCGCCGAAATCCCGAAGGTGCTGACCAACCATCCGCTTCCCGAGATCGAGAGCCTGCTCATGGCCCAGTTTTCGCAAGAATAGGCGCATGATGAAGGCCACCCTGATCCTGAGCGGAATCCAGCCGGTCGCCGGTTCGGTCACGCTCACGCCGACCGGTTTTGTCTTTGCTGTTGAACGCATGATCCTGCCCCGGGGCGAGATGCCACGCGACCTCGTCGCGACCTTGCATCTGGCGCAGGGCGAGGCCCATCAGGTGCATATCGAGAACGTCAATGTCTCGCGCATCGAGAATGAGCTCGATGAATGGTGCTATCGCGGCCGCATCATGCTTCGCGCCGAAAACGCGCCGGAGCCCTAGTCACTGCGGCTCAGGGACGATTTGCCCGCCAGCAAGGCAAACCGTTCCACAATATGCTCACCCAGACGATCAGGCAGGAACAACCAGCCACCCGAGCAGGTTGAACAGTGCATCGATGATTGATGTGGTTTCAATTCGAGGTAGCAATGGCCGGGCGATTGATCGTCATTTCAAACCGCATTCCCATGGGTGAGACGGTGTCCGGCGGGCTTGTCGTAGCGCTGCATGATGCCCTGGGCTGCGCCGGAGGGATCTGGATCGGCGCGCATCCCGAAACGGGTGCGGGCGACGACGCGGTCGAAGAACTGGGCACCGCACCTTATCGCCGCCTGGCCTTTCGCCTGACCGAGGAAGAGCAGGCAAATTATTATCTCGGCTATGCCAATTCGGTGCTATGGCCGCTATGCCATCGACGCGGCGATCTGGTCGAGATGCGCTCGGAATATCAGGCCGCCTATCAGGCAGTGAATGCCCGCGTCGCGCGCATCGTCGCGCGCATTGCCCGCCCTGATGATCTGATCTGGGTACATGATTATCATTTCCTGCCTCTGGCCACGGAAATGCGCGCGCTTGGCTTGCCCAACCGGATCGGCTTTTTCCTGCATATCCCCTTTCCCGCTCTTGGGGATCTGTCTGTCCTGTCTCAGCCCGAGCGCTTCGCCGATGATCTGGCGCATTACAACCTGATCGGGCTGCAAACCCGCGGCGATGTGGCGCGCTGTCTGGAAATGTTCCGCGCCGATCCACGAGCCGAGTTCATGCCCGACGGCAGCATCAAGTTCCGCGACCGCATCACCTCAGTGCGCTCTTTCCCGATCGGCATTGACACTGCAGGTTTCGCCGCCGATGCCGCGCAAGAGGCCGTTAATCCCTTTGGGCGCGAGAGCCCCGGCCGATTCATCATCGGGGTTGACCGGCTCGACTATTCCAAGGGCCTGCCCAACCGGTTTCGCGGCTTTGCCCGATATCTGGAAAACCGGCCCGAGGGCGTGCGCCCCTGTCTTGTCCAGATTGCGCCGCCGACCCGCCAGCAGGTGCGGGCCTATCAGGACATCACCCGCGAGTTGGAAGAGATCGCGGGCCATGTAAATGGCGCCTTTGCCGAATTGGACTGGACCCCGTTGCGTTATATCCACCGCGCGGTGCCTCGGGTCGAGCTGGCCCGGCTTTACCGCAAGGCCAGCGCCTGCCTGGTGACATCCTACGCTGACGGAATGAACCTTGTCGCGAAAGAGTTCGTGGCCGCGCAGGATCCGGAAAATCCCGGCGTGCTGCTGCTCTCGCGCTTTGCCGGGGCGGCCGAGGACATGACCGATGCCCTGCAGATCAACCCCTATGATGTTGAGGACGTGGCGGCGGCAATCGGTGCGGCGCTGGAGATGCCACTGGAAGAACGCCGGAAAAGGCACGAAGCCTGTCTTGAGGTGGTCCGGAAAACCGATGTCACGAACTGGTCGACAGATTTCCTGCGCGTTCTGATGACTTGCACGCCGTCCTTTGATTTTCCGGATTTTCATGCCTATCGCGCGGCCTTCTGATCAGGTCCTGCGGCCAACCGGGGTCATGCGCCGTGCGGCCCGAGCTCGCCACTGACGCGGCGGTGCGGGGCGATCCTGACCCAGGCCCGACCCAGATTGTGCGATGTGCTCGGGAAGGGATCGGCAAACCCTCGTCGCGTCTGCTAAGGCCAAGCGCCCCCGTCTTTCATCCGGTTCGAGGCATCAAGTATTGCTGATCCATGCATCGGGGGATTGCCCTTCCCCGCGCCGTGGGTCACTACGCGGTCCCCGGCGGATCGGACGAATCCGCAAGGCCCAGGAAAGGACCAGCATTCGATGCCCAAACTCCCCATCAGATCCATCTGTGCCCTGGTGCTCACGCTTGGTGCTTGCGGGCCCGACACGGCGACACGCGCCACCACTGGCGCCGCAGCGGGGGCAATCGTCGCAGGTCCGGTCGGTGCGGTCGCCGGGGCGGCGATTGGCGGTAGCGGCGCGGTCAGGATCAGATAGGATGCCGCGTCGGGCGCAGCGCTTCCGGTCATCAGCCATTGGCCCATCTGCCCAAAACCCTACGCTACTGGCTTCGGATTTGATTCGGCCTCGATCTTTGACCAGCAGGGCGGCCAATGCGCCTGATCAGGAAGGCAGCCGCTGTTTGTCCCGGTTATCGGGCCGCTTCTCGAGCGAGCCGATAAACATGCGCACGCCCTCTTCGGTGACCGCCCAGATCCCGAAATCCCGCAACTCAAGTGTGACCGGCTGATCGCGGTCGTCCACCATCATCGATAGCATCTGCACCATCCCGGCATCCAGCCTCGCAGAGGCTCGAAGCGGGTTCTCGCGCAAAGCGGCAGTGGGGCTGCAGATTATCATGGATTCTCCTGCTCCGATTCGTCGTTCGCCAGAAGCTGGCCGATCCTTCGCAAGGAAACATATACCTGTCTTTTTGGACAGGTTCATTAAGAATCTCGTCTCGGGGCCCAGATCGATGATTTTAGGGCTGGTTCATGCCTCGTGAACCCGCCTGGTCTGCGATCCCAGCCCTTTCTGGCGCCTCTCGGGCGCGATCAAACCGTGCGGATCGCGGTTTTATCCGATCGGATAGACGTCCCCCTCCATCAGCTTGCGTGCGGTCCGCAGAGTGCCAGCACCTGTCACCAGCCCCTGCTGATCACGTTCGATCAGGACTTCTGCCGCGCCTGTCGGGTGCTCGATCACGAAGCGGCCGTCAGCCGGCGGCCGGGCCAGTTCGGCGGCCGGGGTGCCGGGCAGGGTGCAAGCCGTCGCCACGCTGACGGCGGCAAATACCCCGATCGAGGCATGGCAACGATGCGGAATGAAACTGCGCGTGCTGATCGTGCCGCCCTGCAGGGCGGGCGAAACAAGGGTCATCTTTGGCACGGATTTCTCGGTCACGTCGCCAAGGTTCATCAACGGGCCGGCTTGCAACCGAATGGCTTCGATCCGCGCCTTCAGGGCCGCGTCGGCATCCAGTGCCTCACGGGGCTCCTGCCCAGTCAGGCCGAAATCGCGCGCGGCCATGATGACGCAGGGCATGCCGTTGTCGATGAGCGTGCAGGCAACATGGTCGATCTGATCGACCGGGTTTCCGCTTGGCAGCAAGGCGCCGCACATCGATCCGGCAATGTTCTGGAACATCAGCGGCACCGGAGCGGCCGTGCCGGGCACGCCATCGATCGAGGCCGGTCCAGCATAGGTGACACGCCCGCCGGGCGTCTGGATCTGTGCCAGCGCAACCTCGCCCGTGTTCAGCATGTGGATGCGGACCGGGGTGACCTCGCCATGAACTGCGACCAGCCCACGTTCTATCGCGGCAGGACCAACCCCGGCCAGGATATTGCCACAGCCCTGCGCATCCGAAACCAGCGCCTGATCGACGAAGACCTGCAGGAAAAGATAGTCGACATCGGCATCGGGCCGCGAGGATGGCGAAAGGATCGCGACCTTCGAGGTCAGCGGATCCGCACCTCCGATCCCGTCGATCTGGCGCGGATCTGGACTGCCCATGATCCGCAACAGCAGCGCGTCACGCGCCGCGGGATCGGCCGGCAGGTCAGAGGCCAGGAAATAGGCCCCCTTGGACGTGCCGCCACGCATCCAGAGGCAGGGAATGCCATCAGACATATTTCAGTCCCTTGTCGGCAAGGCGCGGGCGCATGTCATAGATGTCCAGGCCCAGTTCGCCCGCTGCAAGGCGCTGCCGCTTGGCCTCTTCGGCATCCATGCGCTTGCGGGCGGCAGCCAGCACGGCCTCGGAATCGGCGCGGCGCACGACGCAGACCCCGTCATCATCCGCGACGATGACATCCCCCGCCTCGATCGCCTGGCCGGCGCAAACAACGGGCACGTTGACCGAGCCCAGCGTTTCCTTGACCGTACCTTGTGCACTGATCGCCTTGGACCAGACCGGAAAACCCATCCCGGTTAGGTCTCGAATGTCGCGCACTCCCGCATCGATCACCAGTCCCTGGCAGCCACGCGCCATTGCGCTGGTCGCCAGCAGGTCGCCGAAATAGCCGTTGTCGCAGGGCGAGGTCGGGGCGAGGACGAGGATGTCGCCCTCGCGCAGCTGCTCGATCGCGACATGCAGCATCCAGTTGTCGCCGGGGGGCGCCGAGATCGTCACCGCCGATCCGGCGATGCGCGCACCCGGATAGATCGGGCGCATGTAGCTGGCAAGGCAGCCGATCCGGCCCTGAGCCTCGTGGACGGTGGCCACGCCTGCCTCGGCGAGGCCCGCGATGACCGCATCATCTGCACGGGTGATGTTCTGAACAACCTTGGCCATGATCAGCCTTTCTTGACCGGCGGTGTGCCGTGGGTATGGAATGTCTCGATGGTCTTCAGGCCCCAGGCCTGGCCCTTCTTGCGATCGGTCTCGGTCCAGACGATCGGCTTCCAGTCGGGCGCAAGGATCAGGCGCGCGCCGGAATTGGCAAGCTCGACCCGGTTCCCGGCGGGCTCCCAGACATACAGGAAGAAGGTGCCCTGGATCGCGTGCTTGTGCGGCCCGGTCTCGATATGGATGCCGTTCTGCAGGAAGATGTCGGCGGCGCGCAGGATGTCCTCGCGCTGGTCGGTGGCATAGGTCACGTGATGCAGCCGCCCCTGACCGCCGCCATGTTCCTCGGTGCAGGCAAGGTCATAGGTCTTGTTGTTGACGGTGAACCAGCAGCCGCCGATGCGCCCGTTATCGAGCTGGATCATCTCGGTCACGCGAGAGCCCAGACAGGTTTCCATGAAGCGGCGGAACTCGGTCACGTCCGAGGCCAGCAGGTTCAGGTGGTCGATCCGGCGCGGCGCGGCCCCGGTGAATGCGCTCGCGGTATTCTTCAGCGCAGCCTGATCCTCGGCCGGGGCCTCGAACCAGACCGTGTCGTAATAGATCTCGAAGACATGGCCGAACGGGTCCTCGAAGCGGAAGGCACGGCCATGGCTCTGATCGCCTTCGACCCAGCCATGGGTCTTGTAGCCCGAGGCCTCGATGGCCGCGACGCGACGCTCAAGAGCCTCGGGCGAGGCGGCGCGATAGGCGACATGGCCGATGCCGGTGGTCTCGGCGCGGGTCAGTTTCAGCGAGGCATGTTCGTAATCGTCCCAGGCGCGCAGATAGGCGCTGGTTTCGTCCTGTCCCGAAAGCTTCAGCCCATAGACGCGGGTGAAGAAGTCGAGGCTTTCCTCGAAGCGGTCGGTCAGCATCTCGACATGGGCGAGATGCGCCAGGTCTTGGCAAGTTTCAGGCACTCGTGCCTCCTTTGGGTAGGAATGCGGCGCGGGCCAGCGGGCCCGCTGCCGCGATCAGAATTCGTCCAGGTCGTTGGCCAGAATTACCGGGCCGTCATAAAGGGCCTCAATCTCGGTCCGGGCGGTCTCGATCGGGGCGCCGTAATGCAGGATATGGGTCAGGACCAGCGTCCCGGGCCGCGCCTCGTTGGCGATCCTTGCCAGTTCGCTGGTCAGCGTATGCGAGCTGTGGTGATATTCCTGCCAGTTCGGCTCCAGCGCCTTCCAGCCCTCTTCGCTGATGACCTCGTGGACGAGGACATCGACACCCTTGGCCTTCTCGGCAAGCGTCTCGCTATAGGTCGTGTCGCCTGAGAAAACGATGGTCTTGTCCGGCGTGGTGATCTTGTAGCCATAGGCAGGGTGGATGTCTCCGTGATCCACGGAGAAGGCTTCGACGGTGACGCCGTTCTCGTCGAGGATGATCCCGTCCTGTGAAATCTCATGGACCCCGACCTGATACATTGTCGGGTCCTGGACAGGCTGGTTGCCGCTGGTGCGCAGATGGATATCAACCGCCTGCATGTCGTAATAACCGTCGGTCATGGCTTGAAGCCCGACCGGCCCATAGGCCTCGATACGCGCATCCCGGCGCCACCAATAGGTCGCCGCCAGTTCGGGAAAGTCGATCGTGTGGTCGCTGTGCAGATGGCTGATGAACAGGTGCTTGACGTTCATCGGCATCAGTTCCTTGATACCCTTGTCCTGGGCTGCTTCGATCATGCGGCGAACGACGCCGGCGCCGATGTCGAAAACATATGCCTCACCGTCATGGATTACCGCCATGCCCGGGCCTGCGCGCTGGAAGTCGGGAACGGGGGTTCCGGTGCCCAGGATGACCACGCGGGTCTCGGCAAGGGCAGGGCCGGCCAAACAGAGCCCTGCGGAGAACGCCATCGTCAGGATTGTGCAGGTTTTCACGACTTTCCTCCCCTGGTCGTGTCGATGAATTAGGGAACGGCAGTGCGGAAATCGCCCTGCCGCCCGATTCATCTTGTCACAGTTCGTCCACCGTGCGCGGGAAGATCGACTGGAATCCTTCCGCGTATCTGCAGTCGCGCCCACCGGACTGGCCGCCGGAATTGCGCTTGAAGTGGTTCGCGCGCTGCTGGGCGACGCGGGTGTAATAATCCCACAGATGGACCTGGCCGTTCATGTGCTCCATCGCGGCGCGCTTCTTTTCCCAGACCGGAGTGATGTCGAGGAAGGTGTCGGGCTTCCAGCCCATCTGCTCGGTCTGGTGCGGCTCGAACAGGTAAAGCTGCGGCGCGCCCAACACCTTCTCGCCCGGGTTATGGCCCCAGGCCTGCGCGACCATGCGGCATTCCAGCGCCACCTGGGTCATGTACATGTGGTCGGTGTTATAGGGGTCGTATTGGCTATGGCTCATCATGAAGCTCGGCTGGACCTTGCGGATCAGGTCGACCAGCTTGAACTTGTCTTCGCGCTCGAGATGCAGCGGATAGTCGCCCAGGTCGAAGCATTCGAGGTGATGGACCCCCAGAACATCTGCCGCCGCCTCGGCCTCGGCCCGGCGGATCGCCTTGACTTCGTCGAGCGACTTGCCCTCTTTCCACAACTTCGCGCTTTCGCCGCGCTCGCCGAAGGACAGGCAGGCGACGGTGACGTCGTAGCCCATCTCGGCATGGAGCGCGATCGCACCGCCGCAGCGCCAGACGAAATCGGCGGCATGGGCGGAAATGACCAATGCGGTCTTCTTGGCGGACATCTTCTCTCCTCCGGATCAATTGCCCGAAATCTGGCGCGAGAAGGTCGTCAGGACAAATTGGAAGCGCGGCAAGCGCAATAAGTTTCTGCTATATTGACGTTTGGAAACCGTGATCTTGGTGAGCCGACCACGGAAGTCTATAGCGCAAAATTATGATCTGAGGGCGGCTTTGAATTGGCGCTTCCCCGTCCCGGGCGCGTAGTTCCGTCTTATTCGCGGGCCCAGGAAGACGGCCCGCCAAGGGGAGGAAGTCATGAGATCCAAGTTCACACTTGCCGCGCTCGCTCTGACGCTGAGCAGTAGCGCCCTGTTCGCTGAAGAATTGAAATTCGCCAATTTCATGCCGCCGACGCATCCCTATGTCGCCGGCGCCTTCGAGCCCTTTGCCAAGGCCGTTTCCGAGGGCACCAAAGGCGAAGTCACCGTCAAGCTTTATAACGGCGGCGAATTGGGCGCAGGCCCGGTCGAGCAATATTCCCGCGTCGTCGATGGCGTGGCTGAACTGGCCGTTTCGCTGCCCGGCTACACCGCCTCGCAATTCCCGCTCACGCTGACGGCTGAACTGCCTGGCGTTCTGGACGAGGCGACCGGAACCGAGACATTGTGGAACAACCTGGGTGCGTTCGATCACGATTACCGTCGTGTCCAGCTTGTCGCACTGTGGTCCAGCGCCGAGAACCTGCTGTTCACGCGCGACAAGCCGGTCCGTAGCCTGTCCGATGTGAAGGGCATGAAGATCCGTGTGCCGTCGCGCAATACAGGCCTGCTGGTCGAGGCCTGGGGCGGCACGCCGGTTTCGATGCCCGTCTCGGAAATCTACAACGCCATGCAGACCGGCGTGATCGATGCGGCGATGATCGACGGCACCGGGATCAATGCCTTCAAGCTGGCCGAGGTGGCGAATTACATCACGAAGGGGATGAAGACCACAAACTCGCCCTTTTTCATCATCATGAACCGGGATGCCTTCGGCGATCTGAGCGCGGAACAGCAAGCGGCGGTCAAGGCTGCCGGTCAGCAGGCCTCGCTGGACGGGCAGAACGTGCAGCTGACAGTCGCTGAAAAGGGGCTCGAAGCCTTTGCCGGAACGGCCGGGAAAGAGGTCATCACGCTTGACGAGGCCGCTGCGGCCGAATTCGACGCCGCTGCCGCCAAGGTCACTGAAAGCGTCCTGGCGGGAACCGATGGCGCTCAGGCCGTCGCAGATGCGCTGAAGGTCCAGTAAGCCGATGCGCCGGTTTCTGAACATTGCCCGGTCGGATTGTCTTGACCGGGCGACCCTGTGGCTGGCCGTGCTGGCCGCAGGGGCACTGATCTTCATGGTGGTGACGATTTCGGCGGGGGTGATCCTGCGCTATGCCTTCGGCAGCCCCGTCCTGGGCTTGAACGAGATAAACCAGATGACCGCCGTGGTCCTGGTGATGGCCGCTCTGCCCTATTGCACGGCGCGCGCGGGTCATGTCGGTGTCGATGTCTTCGACCAAAGGATCGGGCGCTGGGGGCGCTTCATTGGAGATATAGGCTCGCGGATGCTGTCGGGGATCGTGCTTTCGGTCCTGGTCTGGCGCGCGGTGCTCAAGGCGCTGGATGCGCGCGAATTCGAGGATACGACGAATATGCTGGGCCTGCCGATCTGGCCGTTCTACGGGGTTCTGGCGCTTGGCATGGCCTTGTGCGTGCTGGTCTTTGCGGTCCAGATCATCGGCCTTCTTCGCGAGGGGGCACGGTAATGGAACCGACCACGATTGGCCTTCTGGGCATTGCCTTCCTCTTCCTACTGATGATCTTCCGCACGCCGGTGGCCTTTGCCATGCTGCTGTCGGGATTCTTCGGCATGTGGGCGCTGGAAGGGTTCCGCACCGCCGGCGCCCTGATCCTGACGGAGAGCTACGCTTCGGTCGCGAGCGAAACGCTGATCGTCGTGCCGA
The DNA here is from genome assembly GCF_031822435.1 of Paracoccus sp. MBLB3053. Lineage (NCBI taxonomy): Bacteria > Pseudomonadati > Pseudomonadota > Alphaproteobacteria > Rhodobacterales > Paracoccaceae > Paracoccus > Paracoccus aurantius. Next base: position 200,268 of record NZ_JAVQLW010000002.1, read on the forward strand.
TGTTCGTTCTGCTGGGTAATATCGCCTCGGCCGCGGGTTTTTCGCGCGGGCTTTATGACGCTGCATTCGCCTGGGTCGGGCATTTCCGGGGCGGGCTCGCCTCGGCCTCGGTGCTGGGCTGCGCGGCGTTCTCGGCTGTTTCGGGGTCTTCTGTCGCGACGGCCGTCACCATCGGCAAGGTGGCGCTGCCCGAAATGCGGCGGTTGGGTTATGGCGATGCGCTCGCGACCGGATCGGTTGCGGCGGGCGGCACGCTTGGCTTTCTCATCCCACCCTCGACCGGCTTCGTGCTTTACGCGATCCTGACCGAGCAGTCGATCGGCCGGCTGTTCATGGCGGGCATCCTTCCCGGCATCCTGCTGATGGCCCTGTTCATGGCGACGGTCTGGCTGGTTGCGCTGCGTGATCCCGCAAGTGCCCCTGCCGGTCCGAATGTCCCGATGGCGCAGCGGTTCCGTATCCTGGGTCGCGCGGCACCGCTGCTCGTGGTGATGGTGCTGACGATCGGCGGGATCTATGTCGGGGCCTTTACCCCGGTCGAGGCATCCGGGATCGGCGCGGCGCTGGTCATCATTCTGGCGCTGCTCGGCCGGCGGCTGGCCTGGGCGGGGTTCTGCGACGCCATGCTGGACACGCTGAAGACGACGGCGATGCTTTACATGATCGTCATCGGTGCCAATGTGCTGAACCCGTTCTTCGCGGTGACCCAGATCCCAGCGACTCTGGGCGAGGGGCTGCAATCCCTGGGGCTCGGGCCTTATGGCACGCTGATCGTCATCATCTTGGCCTATGTCGTGATGGGGATGTTCATGGACGGGCTGTCGATGCTCGTGATTTCCATCCCGATCGTCTATCCGGTGATCCTCGCGCTTGGCTTCGATCCGATCTGGTTCGGCGTTGTCGCGGTGATCGTGATCGAGATGGGCATGATCACCCCGCCCGTGGGGCTGAATGTCTTCGTGGTGCGGGGCGTGGCGGTCGATGTTCCGCTGGCCACGGTGTTCCGGGGCGTGGCGCCGTTCCTTGCCGCGATGATCCTGGGCCTGATCCTGATCATCCTGGTGCCGCAGATCGCCCTTCTCATCCCGAACTCGATGTTCGGATAGGGCTCGTCAGCCCGCGCCGAGTCGCAGTGCGGTCTGACGCAGGATATCCAGAAACTCGCTTTGCGCCCGCGTCGGTTCCCAACCGGCGCGGGTCGTCAATCCGATGGGGCGCATCGCACCGGGCAGGGTCAGCGGCAGGATGGAAAGCGATCCGCCTTCGACCTCGGCCTGCATGCGCGACACGCCGCCGAGGTGGTCGCTGCCCCGCAAAAGTTCGCGCATCATGATCACCGACGAGGTTTCGATGACATTGCTGGGCCGATGTTCGGCCAGCAGGCTGTCGAGAATTCCACGAATGGGGGTCGAGACGCGCGGCATCACCCAGGGATAGTCCGCCAGATCTTCGGTCCTTATTCGTGTCTGAGCCACCAGAGGATGGTGCTTGCGGGCGACGACGACAACCTCATCGTCGAACAAACGTTCCTGAGAAATGTCGGCGATCGGGCTTGGCAGGCGAAGCGCGCCCAGCATCATGTCGATTTCGCCCCGCCGAAGCCCGGTCAGCAGTTCGTCGTAACGTCCGTCGATCACCTCGAAGGGAAAGCTGGGCCGCCTTTCGCGAAAGGCGAGAATCGCCGAAGGCAGCCAGCCGGAACGCGAAAGGGGCAGCGCCCCGATCACGATCGAGCCAACCTCACGTCCGGCAAGCGCGGCAAGGTCCGATGCCGCCTGGTCGATCTCGGCCATCGCAAGCCGTGCGGCCTGCGCCAGGTTCTGTCCCAAACGGGTTGTGATGAGTCCATGCGCGGTGCGCTGAAACAGGGTGACGCCGGCTGCGTGTTCCAGGGTCGTGGTCGAACGATGCACGGTCGGCTGCGCCAAGCCCAGCTTGCGCGCGGCCAAGGTGAAGTTCTCCATCTCGGTCACCGCAATCAGCGCCGAAAGCTGCGCCCAAGTCGCCTGTACGCGCACCGGCCGGGCCATTTCGGCCATGGCAATGTCCAGCAGGCGCAGCGCCCGACCCGCCCGATGAGCAAGTATCTCGCCCGCATCGGTCAGAAACAGGCCTTGCGGGCTGCGGTGAAACAGGACATGGCCGGTTTCCTGCGCGATCTTGTTCATTGCCTGCGTCACGGCGGGCTGCGAGACGTGGCAGAGTTCGGCGGCGCGCGTGACCGAATTGCTGCGCCCCAGCGCGAGAAACATCCTCAGATGACGAAGACTGGGCAGCATGGTGGTGTCCTTGGCAATGCACCTTGCGTATAGGGATTGGCCGGTCAGTGCAAATCCGCCGTATGTTTATGAAAAGGGACATCGTGACGGCATGTCGCCCCGGTGGAGCGTGCCGGTCTGCAGGCCGAGCCTGCACCAGACTGGGATGTCGGAGCGCCTGCATCGACAGATCTTTGGGTGACATGGATCGTCCTGCCCAACACGATCAAGGCAATCCCGGCAAACGGGTTCCTGAGTGCCCCCAAGCGCGCGGTCCATCCCAATATCCGTGACTTGTTTGCTGGCGTCACGTTTCGCGGTCTTGCTCCATCTCTCGACGCGGGGACTTACTGCCTTCCGCACAGGATCGGGCAGGCAGGGCGACTGTCCGATCCAATCCGTTCGACCGAAGAATTGGTGCATAGGGCGCCTTGCCCGATTTGCACCCGTTCACATCACGGGCAGGCAGGGTCCATGGCGGTCAGGTTGACTTGGCGGCGCGGGGCTTGCGAGGTCCAGGTCGCGGGTTGCGTCTGGCTGTCGGCTTGGGCGCTGCCGGCTTGGGTGTTTCCGGATCACGGGCTTTTGGCTCGGGCGCCTCGGTCGTGGCGGCGCTGACCTTTGGTTCGGAACCCTTGGCCAGAGGCAACGGGGAATCGCCTACACCGAACAGCTCGGCCAGATGTCGCAGCCGCACGGCCACCTCTCCATCCGGCTCGAATGCGGCCGACAGGACATTCTTCAGCATCTCGAACCCGGCTCGCCGCTCGGTCTCGTCTGCCGGCAAGAGCTTGGGCAGGGCGGCCATGGCTGCATCCTCATCGATCAGCAGCATGAAGAACTGCTCGCGCAGCATCTTGCGGAAATATTCGAACGAGCGTTTGCTCAGATCAGGGTCCGCCTCGCAGAAGCGGCGCACGGCCTCGAAACTGCGCTCATCGACCCCTCCGCGTGGCGCACCGGCATAGAAGAGCGAACGCGCGAGGGCCTCGTTCATCCCGCCTCGCCCCATCGCGGCCCGCAACTCGGCGATGCGCAGGCTGACGGCATGGGCATGCATCGGGCTGATCGCGGCCTTGCGCTTGGGCCGGTCGCTTTGATCCACGCCAAGCGCCGATTGCAGCAGGTCACGGCCATAGAAGCTCAGGAAGGCTTCTTCGGCCCAGCGTTCGCTGATCTGGCGCATCGTCTCGAATCCAGCGACGATTTGCTCGGAGACGCGTTCCTGCATCGCGAGGAAGGGGTTCGCTGGCGATACGGGACGGCGTTCGGCGCGAACATGTTCGGCCGTCGCCCCGATCCAGCCGGCAAGCGCGCTGCCGGGCCCCAGGAATTCATACTGAAGCCGCAGGGGATGCATGCGCTGAAGAACGCTCGGCAGGCCCGGGGGGATCATCGCGCGGACGACGGGCTGGGCAAATGTGCGGTAAATCGCGAGGTTCATCTCGGACAGGCGCGCAGCCGCGTCGAAGCGGCGTTCATCTTCGGGATCGTTGCTGCCAATCGCGCGGATATCGTCAAGGGTGCGTTCCTCGCAGCGCATTACCCATTCGCCGGTGACAAGTTCGGGATTGCGCACCGCTTCGCCCTTGGGCGTCAGCTTGGCCTCGTAGAGTCCGGGCGGCAGCAAGTCGAGCATATCGATGTTCGAGGCAAATTTCTGATGCTCCTTCCGGGCAACGCCAGCCGAGACGAAAATTCCCAGATGGCCGATGCGTTCATGCACCGTATAGACGATTGTCTGGCCGCAGGCGCGGATATCGTCGACGCTGTCATAGAGTTCGAGAATCCAGTCCAGCGCCTGCTGTGGCGGGGTGATGTTGTCGCCCTTGGAGCAGAAGACGACGATCGGCGCGCGGATGTTTCGAAGATCGATCGCCTTGCCTTCGTTGGTTCGGATCTCGCCCGCCGCAAGGTGGTTTCCGACGAAAAGCTCATCGACGATGAACTGCATTTCTTCGGCGTTCAGAAGGACATGCCCGCCCCACCATTTCTCGAAGCCCAGATAGCGCTCGGCCTCGCTGTCGATCTTGGACCACAGGTTGTATTGCTTGGTCCAATAGGTGTTGGCCGGGTTCTGGTTTTCGAAGTTCTGGACCAGCCACGCCCCGTCGAAGACGCCGCCGCCAAGGTCGCCGGTCAGCGCGGTCAGCCAGCTTCCGCCCAGCAAGCCGCCGGAATAGCGCATCGGGTTCTGTCCCCTTACCCCCGCCCAATAGGATAGCGGTGAGCCGGCAAGGATGATGGGTCCGAAGAGTTCGGGATAAAGCGCCGCGACCATCGTGACGGACCAGCCCGCCTGGCAATTGCCGATGACGCAGGGTTTGCCCTCGGCCTCGGGGTGGCGGGCAATGACGACACGCAGGAATTCCGCCTTGGCATGGACGACGTCCTCGATCGTCTGTCCGGGCATCGGTTCGGGCAGGAAGCCGATGAAATAGCAAGGATGCCCGGCCCGCAATGCCACGCCGATCTCGCTATCGGCCTTGAAGCCACCGATGCCGGGCCCATGACCCGCGCGGGGGTCGATCACGACGAAGGGGCGCTTGCGCGGATCGGGCGCGTTGCCAGGTTCGGGCAAGATCCGGCCCATCAGGTAATTCACGGGGCGATCGAGCTCTCTCCCGTCGCAGATCAGCTCTGCCTTGTAGTCCAAGACATGCGGCAGCTCTTGCGCCGCATGTTCGCGATACTGTTCGGCGCGCTGGCGCATCACGTCAAGGTAAAGCACCGAACGCTGCCAGGAATCCAGCAGATAGGCATGCGCGGCAAAGGGCAGGGCCCATGGTGGTTCGGTGGCCGATGTCGGCTTGCTGGTTGGACGGGGTCGATTCGGCATGGCACGCTCCTTAACCGGGTCGGTTCGCGGCCGGACGCAACTGGCAGACCGGCGCCGGGTTGACGGGGACGTTGTGGGGCCAGACTAGATCGCGCAGTCCGCATCTATCCAGCCCCGGTACGCAAATTTGGGTGAAATGCCTTCACGAAGGCGTGGTTCTGTCGACTATTGCGGCAGGGCGTCCGCGCCTGCATGGCGTGAAGGCCGCAAACCGGTGATCCGGGCGGTTTCGAATTATCCCCCGGTGGCGAATCTCGCCGACCCGCACCGCCTGTGCGACCGCGACGGATATCGTTGCCTTATGGACATCCAGCCCGATGAAGATGCCGATCTGCATCTCGTCTCTGCCCCATTCCTGAGGCTCGGCACCAGCCATTCTGGTGTAACCCCCGAACGGAGATTGCCGCGGGAGAGGCACCGACCCAGTCGGCTCACTTCCTGACCATGGGATCTAATCGTTTGCAGCTGCTCATAACTTTCCGATTCTTTCAAATGCCAAGATTGGAGCGCGGCGAGCATGTCCATGCCAAAGCCCGACTTCGCGGCGCCGCATAATCGTGCATCTTCAGACTGACCGCTGCTGGATGCTGACCATTTCCCCTGATCGGTCAATCGGTTGCCCAACCTTCTTCGTGACGTTTGGAACGCTGGTTCGCGACGCGCGTCTGCCGCAAAAAGATGCTCTGGAGAACGGAACTGAAACGGGATTTCCTCCCTGATTACCTAAACGACGTAAATATCTATCGACTCACTCGTTATTTAGGCTACGCTCGCGATCACAGTCCCTCAAATGTCCCGGCTGATCCTATCGCCGGGCGCAGCAAAGGATCGAGACATGACCATTTCCGCGCCGGAAAAGATCAAGGTGCTGTGGTTCCTACCGACCCATGGCGACAGCAGATATCTTGGAACGTCAGAAGGCGGGCGGGCAGTGACGCTGCCCTATCTTCGCCAGATCGCGCAGGCAACCGAGGCGCTCGGCTATTACGGCGTCCTCTTGCCGACGGGGCGCAGCTGCGACGACAGCTGGGTCGTGGCGGCGGCCCTGGCCTCGCAAACCGAACGGCTGCGTTTCCTTGTCGCGGTCAGGCCCGGTCTGCAATCGCCTGCATTGGCGGCGCGCATGACGGCGACGCTGGACCGGATGTCGAACGGAAGGCTGCTGATCAATGTCGTGACCGGAGGCGACCCGGTGGAGAATGCCGGTGACGGCATCCATCTGAGCCATGCCGAGCGTTACGAGGTGACGCAGCAATTCCTTGATATCTACAAGGCGCTGCTGGACGGGCAGACGGTGAATTACGAAAGCACGCATTTCCGCATCATTGACGGCAAGCTGCTTTTCGCGCCGCTGCAGCCCGGAGGGCCGCAGCTGTTCTTCGGCGGCTCGTCCGAGGCGGCAAATGCCGTGGCGGCAAAACAGGTCGACAAGTACCTGACCTGGGGCGAGCCGCCCGAGCAGGTGCGCGCCAAGATCGACACCGTGCGCCGTCTGGCCGCGGCAGAGGGACGCGAGGTCAGCTTTGGAATTCGCCTGCATGTCATCGTGCGCGAAACCCAGTCCGAAGCCTGGGAGGCAGCCGAGCAACTGATCAGCAAGCTGGACGATGCGACCATTGCCAAGGCGCAAGAAACGTTGGCAAGAATGGATTCGGTCGGCCAGCGGCGCATGGCCGAATTGCATGGGGGCCGCCGCGACAGGCTCGAGATCAGCCCGAACCTTTGGGCGGGTGTGGGCCTGGTGCGGGGCGGCGCGGGCACGGCACTGGTGGGTGACGCCGAAACGGTTGCCGAGCGGATCGACGAATACCGCCGCATCGGCATCGACAGCTTCATCCTGTCGGGCTATCCGCATCTCGAAGAGGCCTACAGCTTTGGCGAACGCGTCCTGCCCCTGCTGCCGCTGGACCATCCGCTGCCCCTGACTGGGCTTTCGGCCAATATGGGGCCTTTTGGCGAGACGGTCGGCAATGATTTCCGCCCTGTCACGCCGCCTCGCCCCCAGCTTGTGACCGGGGGTTGAGCCATGAGCCTCAATTATCCCTTTCGCCTGAGAGTGGTGATCATCGGGGGCGGATTCTCGGGCGCGACGCTGGCCTGGCAACTGGCTGAAGAGCAGGTGCCGGTCCGGATCTCGGTGGTCGAGCCGCGCCCCGAATTGGGGCGGGGGCTTGCCTATTCCTCCGGCGAACCCTGTCATAGGATCAACGTCCCGGCCCATCGCATGACGATGCAGCCCGAACGGCCCGAGGATTTCATGCACTGGCTGGTCCGGGGCAGGGCCTCGGGCCGGCTGGAAACTGACCCCGAAGAGATCACATTGCAGGGCGAGCATTTTCCCCGTCGCGAGATTTTCGGGCGCTATGTCGCCGAGCGCCTGGCCCCGCATCTGCAAAGCGGCCGCATCCGCCATCACCGCGCGCGCGTCGCCGACCTGGCCAAGGCGATCGACGGGTCCTTCGAACTGATGCTTTCGGATGACAGTCGCATCCGCGGCGATATCCTGGTGCTGGCGACGGGCCACCCGCCCACGGCCCTGCCGCGTCCGCTTGCCGAATTGCGCGACCGCCCGCAACTGATAGGCGAGGCCGATGACCCGGCCCGGATTGCGAGCCTTGGCAAGGATGCGCGCGTTCTCATCTTGGGTGCCGGGCTGGGGTCTGCAGATGTCGTGGCGCGGCTTGACCGGCAGGGACATGAAGGCCCGATCACCTGCCTGTCGCGCCACGGCCTGCGCTCGCGCGGTCATGTACCGGCCGGCGGGGAGTCGCGGGCGGACTTCACCGATCCACCCATCCGGCGCGCTTCGAAGTTGCTGCGTCGGGTCCGCGACGCAGTGGTGGATGACGAGGCGCAAGGCCAGGATTGGCACGCGACCTTCCATCGCCTGCGCGCCCAGGGTGCCCAGATCTGGGCCGGGCTCGACCAATGCAACCGTGCGCGCCTGCTGCGTCACCTGCGCACGCTTTGGGACGTGCATCGCTACCGGCTGGCGCCACAGGTCGAAGCGGTGCTGGAACGGCGGATTGTCGAAGGCAAGCTCAGCTATGTCGCGGGGCGCCTTGTAGAGGTCGAAGGGCAGGGCGCAACGGTCCGGGTCAGCTGGCGACCGCGCGGCGGAAACGCCGCAGAACAGGCCGATTTCGATGCGGTGATCAACACGACCGGCCCGGCTCAGGGCCGAACTATCGAAAGCAATCCCGCGCTCTGGGCGCTGGCCCGGCTGGGGCTGATTGCGCCCGATCCGTTGGGGCTTGGGCTGGCGACCTCGCAGACCTGTCAGGCGGTCGATGCGGCCGGCATGGCCAATCCCCGGATCCTGATCGCCGGCCCGCTGGCCCGCGGCCATCTGGGCGAACTGGTCGGCGCGCCCGAATGCGCGGCACAAGTCGGCGCCATCGCGCGCGAGATTGCCCGGCAGGCCCTGCTTGTCCCGATCCTTCGCCCCGTCATCGTCTCAACTGGCGGTGCGACCGCCAATCCCACCTGACACCATAACCGCAGGAGATCGCAGATGACGATCAAGACCATCACCGGTTTTGCCGGCAGCCTTTCCATGCCCTCACGCAGCCGCGCCCTTGTCCAGACCGCAGTCGATCTTGCCGCCGCGCGCTTCGGCGCCCTGGGTCATGTCTTTGACCTATCCGAGATTGGGCCCTCGCTGGGGACGGCCCGGCATCTGGCGGATCTCGAACCCGAGGCGCTGGAACTGGTCGGCTCTCTCATCCATTCAGACGCGCTGGTGATCGCGACGCCTGTTCACAAAGGCAGCTATTCCGGGCTTTTCAAGCATGTCTTCGACCTGCTCGATCCGGGCATGCTGGCGGGCAAGCCTGTCCTGCTGGCGGCCTCGGGTGGGGGTGAACGCCATGCCCTTGTCATCGAACACCATCTGCGCCCGCTGATGGGATTTTTCGAGGCCCAGACCCTGCCGACCGGTGTCTATGTGTCCGATCGCGACTTCATCGGCGGCAAGCTGGTGGACGAGGCCGCACGGTTGCGCCTTGGCCGCGCCGTCGGCCAATTCGCCCCCTTCCTTTCCCATCCGTCCGGCTCGACCGAGGCGCAGGCCGCCCCATTCGTCAACGCCCGCTGAAAAGGAGCATTGCCATGACCATCAACCTGACCCGCCGCGCCACATTCGGCCTTGGCCTCGGATCAGCCCTTGCCTCACTCGCCGCGCCCGGGTTGCTGCGCGCGGCTCCGGCGCGTGAATTGCGGGTCGGCTGGCAGAAGGGCGGCCTGCTGGGACTCGTGAAGGGTTCTCGCGCCTTCGATCGAGTACTTGCAGATCAGGGGATCAAGGTCAGTTGGGCCGAATTCACCTCGGGGCCGCCGCTGCTTGAGGCGCTGTCTGCCGACGCGCTCGATTTCGGCTATACGGGGAACGTGCCGCCGATCTTTGCCCATGCGGCGCGGGGCAATCTGGTATTCGTGGGGGCCGGGCAGGGATCTCGCGAAGGGCATGCGATCCTTGTTCCTGAAAGTTCGCCCATCGGCTCGATCGCCGATCTGAAAGGGCAGAAGATCGCCTTCAAGCGGGGCAGTTCGGCCCATTACGCGACGATCAAGCTGCTGGCCACGGCCGGGCTGACGCTTGACGATATCACGGCGCAGGACCTGTCTCCCCCCGATGCGATCGCGGCCTTTGACGCCGGGGCGATCGGCGCCTGGGCGATTTGGGACCCCTATTTCGCGATGGCGCAGGATCGCCCGAACACCCGCGTCCTTGCCACGACCGAGATCGTCGAGCCGGACTACAATTTCTATTCGGCCAATCGCGATTTCGCGAAGGCGAACCCGGCGCTGATCCGAGGGCTGATAGAGACCATTCAGGCCGTCGGCCGGCAAGGCCAGGCCGATCTGGAGGTCACGATCAAGACCTTCGCGCAGGAAACCGGGCTGAGTGAGGGGGTGATGCGTCGCGCACTGACCCGCAAGGGTGCGGATCTGGGGCTGCAGGGATTCATCGAGCCAAGGCATGTCGCCTATGAACAGGGCATCGCGGACGAATTTTTCAGGCTCGGGATCATTCCTCGTCAGCTCGATATCGCCTCGGTGGTCTGGACCCCTCAAACGGCAAGCTGAAGGAGGATGCCATGAACCTGACCCAACCCCTTGCCGCGGCCAGCGACCCCGCCCCCGGCTGGCGACCTTGCTGGCCCGCGCGCGCCACACTGCTGCCTTATGCCGTGCCTGCGGCAATCATGATCCTGTGGGAAATCGCCGGGGCAGCCGGGCTGATCGCGGAAACACTCATGCCGCGCCCTTCGGTCATCCTGGCGACGGCCCTGCGAATGACGCTTTCGGGAGAGCTTCCGGCCCATCTCGGCATCTCGGCCCTGCGCGCGCTAGCGGGGCTTGCGGTCGGGGGCGGCATAGGCTTCGCCCTTGGCATCGCAAACGGCGTCTCGCGTCTTTCCGAGACGCTGACGGATGCCACGCTGCAGATGGTGCGCAATATCCCGCATCTGGCGCTGATCCCGCTGGTGATCCTGTGGTTCGGGATCGGCGAAGGGGCCAAGCTGTTCCTTGTCGCGCTTGGGGTGTTCTTCCCGATCTACCTCAACACGCTGCACGGCATCCGCAACATCGACCCACAGCTTATCGAGATGGGGCGGGCCTATGGGATGAGCAGGCGCGAGATGTTTCGCCGGATCGTTCTGCCCGGCGCACTTCCCTCGATCTTCACGGGCCTGCGCTACGGGCTTGGCATCATGTGGCTCACGCTGATCGTGGCGGAAACGCTTTCGGCCTCGTCAGGCCTTGGCTACATGGCGATGAAGGCGCGCGAGTTCATGGTTCTCGACGTCATCGTGCTGTCCATCCTGCTTTATGCGGCATTCGGCAAGATCGCCGATGGCCTGACCCGCGCGCTGGAACGCCGCGCCCTGAAATGGAACCCAGCCTATGCCAAGCCCTGATCTCTTGCCCCGTGATATCGCACCACCGCCGCAGCCTCGCGGCAAGTCCGCCGCAACGGTTGCCATCCGGAATGTTTCGCGGGTCTTTGACGGCCACCGGGTGCTGTCGAACCTGGACCTGGATGTCCGACCGGGCGAATTTCTCTCGATCGTCGGGAAAAGCGGCTGCGGCAAGTCCACACTTCTGCGGCTGGTTGCCGGGCTCGACCGACCGGATGCAGGGACGGTCAGCATCGACGGCCAGCCTGCGCATCGTTCATCGGACCGGCTGCGGATCATGTTCCAGGAACCCCGACTGCTGCCCTGGGCCAGCATCGCCGAGAATGTCGCGGTCGGGCTGCGGCAGGGCGCGGATCCGGGCACGCTGGCCGGGGCTCTGACCGGGGCGCTGGCCTCGGTTCAGCTTTCGGACAAGGCGGGCATGTGGCCGGCGGCGCTTTCGGGCGGACAGCGCCAACGCGTGGCGCTCGCACGCGCATTGATCAGCCGCCCCGGGCTTCTGGTGCTTGACGAACCTTTGGGGGCTCTTGACGCCTTGACGCGGCTGACGATGCAGAACCTCATCCGCGAGATACATGCACAGGCGGGCTTCACCGCGATCCTCGTGACGCATGACGTGGCCGAGGCGGTGGCGCTGTCCGATCGGGTGATCGTTCTCGGGCAGGGGGGCATCCAGCACCGCGTCGCCATTCCGCGCGACGACCGGATGTTGCGCGGCAGCGTTGAGCTGGCCCCGATCGAGGAAGAGATCCTTGACGCCATCTTCCAGTCGCGCGCCCCTCGCGCTGGATCTCGCGCGCCGAGCCCGTAAGCTTGCGGGCGGGACAGCATCTTGGGGGGACGTGATGGAAGATGTCGATTGCGTGGTGATCGGGGCTGGCGTGGTGGGGCTGGCCGCCGCGCGCGCGCTGGCCCTTTCCGGCCGCGAGGTGCTGGTGCTTGAGGCCACCGAGGCGATCGGTACCGGCACCTCCTCGCGCAACAGCGAAGTGATCCATGCAGGCATCTACTATCCACCCGAGAGCCTGATGGCGCGGGCCTGCGTCGAGGGGCGGCGCATGCTTTACGACTATTGCGCCGACCATCAGGTCGAAACGCGGCGCTGCGGCAAGATCATCGTTGCCACCGACGCGGCCGAGGCCAACCGCCTGGATGCGATCCGCGCCCGCGCCGAGGCGAATGGCGTCGAGAATATTCGCGCTCTGGGGCCGGGCGACCTGCGGGAAATGGAGCCCGCACTTGATTGCGTAGCGGGGCTTCTTTCGCCGGAGACGGGAATTGTCGACAGCCACGGGCTCATGCTGGCGCTGCGGGGCGATGCCGAGACACATGGTGCGGACATCGCCTTTCATAGCCCGGCCCTGTCGGGGCGAGCGACCGATGCCGGGATCGAGCTTGACGTGGGGGGCTCCGAGCCGATCGCCCTGCGGGCGCGATCCGTCGTCAATGCGGCGGGGCTTTCCGCGCCGGATCTGGCGGGCCGAGTAGCGGGGCTCGATCCCGCCCATGTGCCACGGGCCTATTTCGCAAAGGGGCATTACTTCCTGCTTCGGGGCAAAGCGCCATTCTTCCGGCTGATCTATCCGGTCCCGGTTCCCGGCGGGCTTGGCGTGCACCTGACGCTTGATCTGGGTGGTCAAGCCAAGTTCGGTCCCGACGTGAGCTGGATCGAGAAACCGGATTACGGTTTCGAGCCGGCACGGGCCGAAAGCTTCTACCATGCGATCCGCCGCTATTGGCCGGATCTGGAAGACGGAGCGCTGATGCCGGGCTATACCGGCATCCGCCCCAAGATTGTCCCGCAGGGCGCGGCGGCACAGGATTTTGTCGTCCAGGGGCCCGAGGCGCATGGCATCCCCGGGCTCGTCAATCTTTTCGGGATCGAAAGTCCGGGGCTGACGGCCTCGCTTTATTTGGGACGGCTCGTCGCTGAAAGGCTCGGGTCGAAAGCAAAGGGGTAATCCGTCTTTCACGTCGAATATTCGCGGGAAAGACACATCCGCCCGGCAGGGTCCGGGTTCAGTCCCGGTCAGACAGGCGCCTTTCGATATTCTCCAGCCGTTTCAGCACCTCGTCGCGGTAATCTGCTGTGGCGGCGTCCGATTCCTGGGAATGCGCTTCCTGCATCGAATTCACGATCAGGCCGACGATCAGGTTGACCACTGCAAATGTGGTCACAAGGATGAACGGCACGAAAAACGCCCATGCATAGGGGTATACCTCCATCACCGGTCGCACGATGCCCATGGACCAGCTTTCAAGCGTCATGACCTGGAAAAGCGTATAGGCGGAATCGAAGATCGTGCCGAACCAGTCAGGAAAGCGGTCGCCGAAAAGCTGCGTCGCCATCACCGCGGCGATGTAGAAGATCAGCGCCATCAGCAGAAAGACCGAGGCCATGCCCGGCAAGGCGCTGACAAATCCTTCGACGACCCGCCGCAGTGTGGGGGCAACCGACACGATGCGGAACAATCGCAGGATACGCATGGCCCGAAGGACCGAAAGGACCTGCGCCGACGGCAAAAGCGCCACGCCGACGATGACGAAATCGAAGACGTTCCAGCCCGAACGAAAGAAGGCGGGACCGCGCGCAAAGATCTTTCCGGCCAGCTCGACCACAAAGATCGCAAGGCAGATCGCGTCCAGCGTGATGATCAGCCCGCCTGCGGCGGCCATCGCCCTGTCCGAGGTCTCGAACCCAAGCATCAAGGCATTGAACAGGATCACGGCGGTGATGAAGTTGCGGGTGGCAGGCCGGTCAAAGAACGAGCCAAGTCGCTGGCGGGCGGTCATGTCTTCTCCTGAGGGTATAACGCCCCTGCTTGGGGGAACCTCGGATCGCCATAAAGGCCCGGATGCGTTTGCACAACTGACGGGGCAATGTGCCGCTTCTCAGTGTGCCGCAAACGCGGCGGTCAGGTCGGGCGCCAGTGGCTTTGCGGCTCCGGTTGCCCAGGAACGCCGTCTATTTCACCTCCACCACAACGTTTCGGATGGCGCCCGTGACCCTCGTCGCATCGCGCCCGATATCGGCCGCGACCGGGAGGCTGGTTGTCCAGCCCCATATCCGCGCGAAGCCCTCGGCCTGTCGGGCAAAGAGGCGCCGATGATCTTCTGGCAGGCTGTCCCATGCCGCGAGATCGGCCGGACGCTCGGTGGGCCTCGTTCCCTTTGGCACGATGCAGAGTCGCAACTGGTGCGCGAGCCAATCTTCTCTGATCTGGTCCCATCCCTTGTCGAACTGGCCCTTGTAATGATCGGCCCAGTCCTTCGGCGCATGAACGTCGAGGGTGATCGACTACTGTGCCTTCATCCATTCGATTACCTGCCACTTGCCGAAGCCGCCGTTGCTTTAGCTATTCAGGCGCAGCATCTCGGGCAGGGGCAGGATGCTCCGATCGGGTGTTTTGGCGGTCGTCAGACTGGGCGCAATCGACAAGAATGCGACGGCGCAGGCTTTCTGAAGCAGGGCGTCCTGCATAGGGGTTTCCTCCCCCAAAGCTTTGATGTCCCGATGAGAAAATGGATTTCGCAAGAACAGCCTGAATGAGCGGCCAGATTCGGTCGAGAGTTGATCACCAGAAGCATGGCGGACATGGGGCCACGAAGGACCGACACGCGGCAAGGACAGCACCCCGCGCAATCTGCCTCGCCGCGACCTCATTCGCGGCCCCGCGACGACGGCCCCGCAACCGAACGGCTAGGCCACGGCGCGCCGGTAAAGATGCCATGTCGCGTGGCCCAGAACGGGCAGCACAACGATCAGCCCCACGAAAAGCGGAATCATGCCCAGAACCAGCGATACGGCGACGATCAGCCCCCAAAGCGCCGTCGCGCCGGGATTGCGGCGCGCAACGGCAAGGGAGGTCGCCAGTGCCACGGGCACGCCCACATGGCGGTCAATCAGCATGGGAAAAGACACCAGGCTCAGGCAGAGCACGATTGCGGCGAACAGAAAGCCCACTCCGCAACCGATGCCGATCATCATCCAACCGGCGCTGGTGGTGAATGTCGCGCGCAGAAAACCCGAAAGGCTGTCATAGGGCTCGGGTCCGAGGGTGACGGCCCATATCCCATGGGCAGCGAAAAGCCAAAGAGCGAAGATAGCCGCAAGAAGGCAACCTAGCGACAGCACTGGCCCAAGCACCCGGCCCGTGATCGTGGCCAGCGCGGCGGTCCAACTGGCGTCTTCGCCCTGCTCGCGCCGCCGGCTCATTTCATAAAGGCCGATCGCCGCGACCGGCCCCACCAGCGGAAAGCCCGCCGCCAGCGGAAAGAGCAGATGGAGCTGCCCCGCATTCAGCGCCCAGGCAGCAATGACGAAGCCGATCAGCGGATAAAGCGCCACAGCGATGACGACATCGGTGCGCAATGCCGCGAAATCATCTATGCCCCTTCTAAGCGCCGCCCCGATATCGCGCGGGCCGATGTCGTTGATGCCGGGCAGGGTCGTGTCGTGGCTGCCAATTCCGTCCATCGCCTCCCCGGCGCTGCGACCAAGCTTTGCCAGCCTTTGCGCACTCCAACTCAGCGGATTTCCAATTGTCTCTCGGTGCATGGCTGCATCCTCCCTTCCTGGAGGGCCCGGTACCGGGCAAGGCGTCAGCCGGAGATCCCGGCGCCGCCCGAAGCTGCCGGGCCGAACCGTCCTCTTCCCATATCTTAGCAGACCCAACACCAAGATGCACTCTCGCAAAGGGTCGGCGGCGAGGGCCGAAATGTCGTCGGCCGGAGACCGGTTCCTGCACGCGGCTGGTCCGCGGCGCCGCCGTGACTGGGAGTTCGCTGCGCTACGGCCCACGGACCATTATGGCGCCGGGCCACGGGCGGATGACCACCTGCACCTCTCCTGTTAAGCAACAGGTCGGTCACGACCTTCTTCCGCCGCCTGGTCTCGACGTCGAATTGCTTCAGTGGCCGCATCGCGACGTCCGGCAGATCTTCGCGACCCGTGTGCCTTACTCACCCTGCTCAAGGACGAACGCCATCTGCGGGTCTGAAAAATCGCTCGTCTTCCTACGATCGCGCACTTCTCACAGGCAGAAAATCTTGGCGGAAAACTCATGCTTCGGTTGGTGATGTTTTTTGGAGGAAGCGCACATCCGACAAATCCGAGGGCCGAAATCCATTTCTCAATGAAGGCTTCTTTCTTAGCCCCCGACCAATTCGAGCGAAGGGAATCATCTGGATCGTGGCGAGAGTGACAATACCATCCGCGACCACCTGACATTTGCCCGGAACGGATGAAGATGATCTGAACCGATAGAAATATTCGCAACAGAACAGAGTTTCTGCCTGAGCTCGTCCAAGCTTTGCGCAGGCTTGCACGGATCCGTGAAGAAAGGTTGACATGACGGTCACGCCTTCTGGTAGAGTTAAGGCTGTTCCGAGTACTTTGTTCTGGTGGGTGTTATGACCAACGGGATTAAAGAGATCGACGGCCGGATTGAGGTAGGCAAACTGGTCGAATTCGCGGAAGGTGCGGACTGCCTAATCTCTCACCCTGATGTTTCCGGTGTCCGAAGCTTGACAGTCAAACGGTTGCTCGATTTGTCGGGTGCCTGTTTCATTCTGATGCTTTTCGGGCCGCTCATGCTATTGATTGCCGGATTGATCTGGGCGCGTGATGGCGGGCCGGTGCTGTTTGGGCATGAACGGATCGGCTATAACGGCAGGCGCTTCAGATGCTTGAAATACCGTACCATGGTGCGAAATTCGGAGGAGGTGCTGCAGTCCCTTCTGAGAAGGGACCCAGTCACCCGAGAGCATTGGTACACGCATTTCAAGCTTCAGGATGATCCTCGCATCATTCCGGGGATCGGCAAGCTCTTGCGTCTAAGTAGCCTTGATGAGTTGCCACAACTCTTCAACGTCCTTCGCGGCGAAATGAGCCTGGTCGGGCCTCGCCCTGTCACCGGTGAGGAGTTGGTGAAATACGGGGTGCACAGGAACCACTATCTTTCTGTCAAGCCGGGCTTGACCGGGCCTTGGCAGATTGGAGGACGATCGACCACGACCTACGAAGGCAGGGTTGCCCTTGACGTCTGGTATGTGGAAAATGCCGGAAACTGGACGGATATCGTCATTCTGTTGCGCACCGCTCGCTATTTCTTGACTGGCGCTCTGAGCGGAGCGCGATAGGCCGTGCTTGTCGTCTTTTTCTAAGCTGAGCGCTTGGCGCTCTGCTTCTCCGACGCTCGGCGGCGTCCGCGGACCCGCACCCAGATTGCTGCCCAGATCAGGGTGAGCGGGGCCGCGAACAACCAGGTCGTCAACAACCATATCCAGAAACCGACACCGGTGGCGAAGGCAAAAGCTGCTGTCAGCAAGGCCGAGATGATGAAGGGAGGGACGAAGAGCCACAGCGACATAGAGGTCGTTATTCCTATTTCTCTGAGTCGGCGAGCGATGTTTCAAGAAATGCCTGAAGCAAAGCGGTCTTAACCTGCGATGCAGCCAGCTGCCTGAAATTGGTTCCCAAACTCGACAAGATGAACATTCGGCAGATATTGCCGAAAGCGTAGAACAGTTCAACAAAAGAGATTGCGTCGGTTTGGATCAGATTCTTCCCATCTTTACAACGCTTGCTCAAAATTCCGGACGGACAGCCCATCCGTTACCTTTTCCAAGGCGCGACTATAGTCGGCCTGGGGTCTCATCCGTGATGGCCGTCCTGTGCCCGGTTCGTCCTGACGGACATCCCGACACGCGCATTTGCCCCGAGAACTGGTGACGGGGACGTCCTGCGCAGAGATATGATGGGAATGCGGGGACGGACTTTGCCCTGCGCCGGAAGCTTGATCTTTCGAACCGTCCTCATCGGATTTCCCGGTCCGCAGGTTCAGAATGCCTGCACAGATTTTGGCGAAACAATCTGTCGGCCGTTTGTCGAGGGGCTATGCGGCGTCGTTCATCCGGCCGGACTGATGCTGACCGCCGTGCAAGTCACTGATCAAAGACACCCTGACATCCGCGGCGCCGTCCAGTCGGGAATGACAAGGCAGGCCGGCGGGGTGGCGAAGGACAGGTTGCGACTTTCGGCGCACTTCGCCGTTGCACATGATACCCGCAGCCGAAAAGAAGTAATGCCAGCGTATAGAGCGACCCGTTCATCGTCTGACTGCGAGATTCCCTCTCAGAACGACGCTTTCCTCCCCCGCATACGCGCGTGGCCCTGAGACATACCAACGGTTCGGATCGCTCCTTGATCACAGAATAACCTTCGCGTCGGCGTCGTGTGGGAACGGGGCGCTCGTCTGACCGTCTAAAACATTAGAATTGAACTGGATTGCTGCTTACCTCGCTTCCCGCAGGACAATGCGATATTCAGTGACATCGCCACTCGAATTGCCTCCTGGTCCCACGACGATGTCAAGCCGCGCGCCGCGCCACATCGGAATCTCGGGCAGGGCGACGCTATAGCGATCCCGCACAGATGATTTGTGTTCAAGTACCTTGCCGTTCAGCAGAACCGTTATCTCGACACCGTCCTGGCTCCGTTCGGAAGGATTCCAGCTTGCCTCGAGGGCCACGACACGCTTGGTGTCGGCGACGTAACGATGGACAATTTCGACCGGATTCGTGTCAGACCCACCCGGAACCAGGGAATCCGCCAGCAACCGTGCCGGTCGATAGTGGCGGTTGCCCAGATAAGGCGTCCACGGAGTACCCTGCGCTTCCTGGCCTGGCATGGTCCGAAGCGGGACGCGGCGATCTTTATGCCGCGCGAACCTCTGGAAAGGATCGGCAGATGCGAACGTTTCGTCTTCCGTCGGGTAGGAAAACTGATGATAGCTATCAGCCAGGATGCCGGTTGGCTCGAGCTTGACATCTTCCCCCAAAACGATGCGCTCGTCCGCGGTGAGTATGATCGGATCGGATTCCGAGAGTTCCAGCAGGACCTTGTCGAGCGTCACACCCAGCGCATTCGTCGCCTCGATTCCATCGGCAATCCAGACGGCCCGTCGCGCGCCCCAGATCACGAGGGTGTCTTCGCCAAACAGGCACGCGATGGTGAACGGATCCGGACTGACATCCCGGACGGGGCGACCGGCCATCATCTTCTGCACACGCGCAAAGACGCGGCCCGTGTCGGTCGGGCGGCCGGAGTGGGTGTCTATAAGTGGCTCAAGACCGTCGCCACGGTCATGCAGCGGATACCAGGCGGCGCGCTCGACCCCGGAAAGGGCCATGGCGCAATACATGCGCATGAGGAAACTAGGTGCCTCGGCACGGCCCTTTTCGCCGAATTCCGTCACCTGGAGCGGGAGATCACTTGCCTGAGGATGACGGCGCAGCACGGCAATCTGGCGGGCAAGCTGCTCGGGCGGTGTGGTATAGGGGTGCAGAACAAGTGCATCCATGTAATCGGCCCCGCCCAGATCCAGCAATGGCCATATATATCCGCCAGGGATCGAATGCGCTGCGCCGCCCAAAACAGCCACTTTCGGATGGCTGGCCTTCACCCGCAGATAGACCGCCTTTAGCAGCTCGAAATGCTGGGACGCACGCTCTTCGCGTGAGACGTCTTTGACGGGCCCTGTCACGAAATTCTGGCCATTGAACTCGTTGCCGACTTCCACAGCACTTATTGCGGGATGAGCGTCAAGCGCGGCCTCGGCAAACCTTGCGAAGGCAGCTCGTCCCTCAGGCGTGAAGGGGGTTTCACCTGCGTCGTGCAGTTCATTGCCCCAGTTGAGCGTCAGGCTCATCCGTCCGCCGGAAGCCGCAATCTCTTCGGGATAGATGGTCGTGAGCTTGTCAAAGCTATAGCTTTCACTTTCCGACTCCACCTTGCTCCAATAGATGATGTCGCGGAAATCGGTCACTCCAAGATCGATGGCACGACGCAAGAGATCGGGCTCCCAGCCATGTCCAAAATTCGACGCGGCCGCCAAGCTGGGGCCAGCACCCATTCCAGACGCCATTGGCAAGGGCGACTTCGTATCGGTCGTGTTCGCGATTGCCGCTGAGGCACTGGCGGCCAGAATGAATGACCCGACAAATATCGCTGAAATTCTTTTGTCCACGACTTCGCACCCCACCGCTGCCGTGCCGAAGAGATTCGCAAGCATGATCCTGGCGGTGCTGGTCAGTCAGCGTGGCGGGGACCAAACAAGCACAGAAAAAAGTTGCCGTGGGCAGGGCTCGTCTGTCAAGGGGCGCGGCGCCGCCATGAACCTTGTCGAGATCTTGATTGCCCAGATGATCCGCAAACACCATCGGTCCGCCGACAGCCTAGGCGCAATCTTGACGATCGCCCCACAGATTGGACCCAATCCCAGATCCTAGCGTTCTGGCCGAAGTCGGTTTCGAAACTTCGGCGTGCGAAGGACCTGGATCGGGCTTGATGACAACCGCTCGTAAAGCCTCATATCCTCGGCGAAAAGCTCGGCAACGATCTCGGCTCCGGCACATTCAGGCTTTCCCAGGGAAGACGCATTGCTCCGCCCGATGATGCGTTCCTGTGGCAGGCAGGCGTGCAGCATCGCCTGAACCGTGTCCATCCGTTCCATGGAAAACAGGGCATCCACCAGCAGACGGCCATGTGAATCCGACACAAAAGCACATTGTTCCCGAAAATGATGCCACTTCGTCACGACGCGGCGGAAGGAGGGGTCTTCCAGGCGGGCCACGAAGGTTTCGAAATCGGCGATATCCGCCAGGTGATTGTCCCGGAAGCGAATATCGGCGGCAAAGGTCGGCATGGTCTTCAGATAGGCAAAGGCTGACCGGAAACGGGCGTAAGGATCGCGTAGGATTGCGAAGCTGAAAGCGCGTTCCGAAAGTTGTCTGGGCAAAGCTCCGCGTAAGAATTGCATGGAATGATGTCCGAGGGTGCCGCCATAAAGGCATTCGGTCACCGAGGAGCCGGCATTTTTCGGGACATGAACAAAGATCAGGCCTGTCGGGCCCATCGCCGAAGTCAGGCTGCGCGAGCGTCGTTCACGAAACCAGCCCTTGGTGAGCCTTATGGGTCGGGCAAAGGGGCGCGCGCCGGGGATCTTCCAGATCGGATGGCCAGAGGGCGTCAATCCGGGCGGCGCGCCCTTGGGTTCGAACCGCTCGTCATCGTCAATGTCGGTCGCCTCACGTTGGCTGGCTAGCCACGCTGCCGCCCGGACGGCGGGTGACAGATACATGCCGCTCATCGAACATGCGACCATGGATTGCCGTCCCTGCCTTGCTGTATCACGATGGCTTTTCATCGCCAAACCATCGAGTGCATAGGCAGGTGCCATAGGTTTGGTCGAACTCCCTGATGATAGGAAGAAAATGGTCCCGAAGCGCTGCCCTGACCTCGTTCTCTTCCTCGGCGCGGCGCGGAACCTCCTTCACTGTTGCCTTTCGCAGGGCCCGCAGGACGCCGCGTGGCAGGCGCGCGCGCAATCTATTCCAGGTGGGCGTGTCGCGCAGCGTCGTGACCAAGGGAAAACGCGCCATTCGCGTGGTGGCCGCCGTCGTGTTGCGTTCGGCCAGATCGGCCGGATCCAGCCTGTGCTCCGGCAGCCCCAGGGCGCGAAACAGCCCCGCGAGGGTGGTCTCTGGCGCGGCGCGGAGTTCTTCCGAAGCGACAATGTGAATATTGTCGAAGTGAGGCCGGTAGCGGTCCAGCTGTCGCTTGTAGTCGCTCGTGCAGAGATAGATGCTGTCGGGATCGGCAACAGCTTCGCTGAGCGACCGGTTTTCCTTCAGGATTTTTCGATCCTGCCAGTAATGGCTGATCGTCCTGTCGACGGGATTTCGAACCAAGTAGATGATCTGCGCGTGCGGCGAGGCAGCCGCAATCCGCTCGGGCACATTGGTGAAAATCGGATAGCTCGAATAGGTGGGGCTGGCTTCCATTCGGTATCGGGTGGGTGGGCCCGCAAAGAGGTCGAGATAGGCGTCGAGGTCCCTCGCCTCGGGGCGCATCGATTCCATGAGCTGCCGAGAGCGCAGTTCCGAAAGTTCTACAAAGAACGACGGCTCC
This sequence comes from Paracoccus sp. MBLB3053, assembly GCF_031822435.1. NCBI lineage: Bacteria > Pseudomonadati > Pseudomonadota > Alphaproteobacteria > Rhodobacterales > Paracoccaceae > Paracoccus > Paracoccus aurantius. The sequence continues at coordinate 222,261 of NZ_JAVQLW010000002.1, forward strand.
TTCTCGCGCGATCCGGTGATCTCGGGATGGGCGCTCAAGTACGAGTGCAGGGAGGTCGTGCCGCATTTCCCGGCTCCGATGAGAAACAGGTTCGGCATCAGGGAAATCTGCCTGTCGCTCAGATCTTGCCGGCGAATTGCAAAGCCATCGCGCGCGGCTTGAACGGACAGAACGCCCTTCATCTTGCGCCAACCCTCGCCTTGCGCAACAGGGCGCGCAACTGCACCATGATCTTCGCCTCGACTCCGTCCGGCAGGCCCGAACTGTACCACAGCAGAAAAATCGTTCCAAAATAGACAATGCTGACGGCAAGGCACGCTCCGGCAAGCGCAACAGCAAGCGTCAGCCCGGTCAAACCATGCAGTACGACCGTGGCCGGCCACGCGATAAGGGCGGCCGGGACGGTCGCCGAGAGAATGCGCCAAGAGCCCGCCAGCTGCTTCGTAAGCGAGATCTTGGTGATGCGACGAATATAGAACATCGCCACAGCGGCGACGAGCACCGCCGAAATGCCGATGCCGAAGATGACCCCCTCGATCCCGGCGACGAACCAGCCCACCGCAACCGCCGGTATGCGCAAGAGCAGGGAGCAGACAGAGACGATGAACACATAGTCGGTCCGACCGACCGCCATTGCCAGCGGACGGAACGGGATGCGAAACAGTGCCGGAACCTGCGCCAGGGCCAGCCATTTCAACAGCGGCACCACTGACAGCCAGTTCTCTCCGAAGGCCAACAGGACTAGGGGCTCTGCAAAGAAAAAGAGGATAAGATAGGCCGGGATCGCCGAGATCAAGATGGCGTTATCCGCAATCACATAGCCCCGTTGCAGCCTTTCGCGTTCAGATCCGGCGAGGACGAAGCCAGAGATCAGAGGATTGGTCACCGAGGTTCGGATGGATTGTTCGATGATCGAGGTCAGGTTGCTCGCGACGCTATAGAGACCCAGGGTTGCAGGGGCGACGAAGTGGCCAAGGAAGAGCCGATCAAACTGCCAGGATGCCGCAACGATGATTTGCGACGGAAACAGCCAGCCCAGGAAATCCCAGAAATAACGGATCTCGCTCAGGCACAGGGCGGGCCGGTAGGGGGCATAAAGATATGAGATCGGAAGGCCGACGATCCGACTGACAATGGGCGACACGACCAAAGCCCAATAGCTGCCCGTCGCGAGGCCGAAGCCGATAGCGGCAGCGACGCCCAGACATTTGCCCACAATCTCTATCACGAAGGTTTGGCGATATTGCAGCGTCTTGAACAGGCGGGCCATGTTCGGGCTCTGAAGCCCCCGCACGACGGTCGAGAGTGAGAGAACGATCAGCAGCGACGACAGTCGTGGATCACCGTAGAAGCGGGCTATGGGAATGGCCAGCAAGCCGATCAATGCCAATATGATCAGCCCGCGGATAAGACCAAGGGTGAAGGCCGTGTCCAGATGGCGCTTTTCGACATGCTCGAGCCGCACGAGCGGCGTCACCATTGGCAGGTTGGTCACCACATCGAGGATCGCGACGACCGATGCGGCGATCGCGACCAGACCGAAATCTGCGGGAGAAAGCAGCCGCGTCAGAACAATGAGAAGGATGAAGTCGGAAAACCGTGCGGCAATGCGCGCGATGAGAATCCATGCCGTCCCGACAGCGGTTCTGCCGATCAGGCGTCGCGCACCATCGGGTGCTTCATTGGCAAGGCTTGTCATCGACTGCGATTCTCCACATTTCCGAGGAGGGCGACGTCGGGAGGATGCTCGACACGGATATTGCGCGGCGCCCGAGTCATCATATGCCGCAGATGCGTTATGACAAAACGAAGCCTGCCCGAAACAGGTCGCTGCTGTGGGACCGCGGCCAGCAACCCGAGGGCGCTGATGAACAAACGGGCACGATTTTCGACTATGCGCCCAGAAGGTGTGCGCGCCGAAAAGGGAACGCAGCTTAGCCAGGGCACGCCATAGCGCGACAAAGCAGTCGCAATGTCGTCCTCGTATCGACGTTCGCCGGTGAAGCCGTTGGCGGCCTTGTTGCCTCCGACGGGCTCGGTGTGGCGAATCGCGACCGCATCCAGCACTGCAAAGTTCGTCGCGCCAGGGCCCAGCAGGTTGCACCAGACGAGATCGATCCCGCTTTCCAGTCCCTGCCGGTAAAGGGGCAAGACCCGCGCGAGCGCGTCACGACGAAAGATAGGGCACATCATTTCGATGAAATTGACATACCGCAGAAGCCAGGCGGGTTGCTGCAACAGACCGGCATAGGTGAAATGGCTGTCATGGCTCAGGGCAGGCTGCGCAAGCAAAAGATCATGCGCGGCGCAAAGCCCGAAGGCGCGGTTGAGATCTTCTGCGGTCGTGTCGATATCCTCGTCCATGAGGCAGATATAATCGTAGTTCGACCACAGGCTTTTGCGCTCGGACAGGAAGGCGCCGTAGCCTTCTACTTTCCGGCCAGGTCGCTGTTCCTGGATGATACCCGGCCCATCGACCGGGACTGCCGTATCCGAATAGGCGCTGAGCACCGTATCGAACTGGCATTGCGCCGGATCATCGAGCCAACGGTTATGCAGGCTTTTGGGTCCGATACGGGTCACGACCAGGAAACGCTTGTCAGCTGGCGCCATGGCTGCTCACTCCGAACGCGGGCCTTTCCGACCGACCCTGTGCCATTCGCCGTGGCTCGGCCGCCGTCAGCCCCACGATGGCCCCTGCCATGACATAAAAGAGAAACCCCATATTGGGCGTGGCAGCCACGACCAGCGTGCGCATGATCAATGCCAGACAGCCCATTTTCAGCGCCATCAGGACATTCGCGCTTGCAATGTCCATCCTGGAAGACGGGGCCGCGAACAGTCGCGCGTAAAAGACCAGGCTGAGAATGATGCCCGGCAGGCCGATCGAGCCCAGCGTTGCCAGAATCCAGTTCGAGGCCCGGACCGAGCCGAGCCCCGCCCCAAGCAAGGCCGTGTCGAGAAAATTCTGGAAGGCCTGTGCATTCCAACTCATCCGTTCGTTTCCCGAGTCGCTCGACAGCTTGTTGAGCAGCGAGCGATCAATGAATTCCGCAAACCCCGGAGAGAACGTATACGCGACATAGGCACCCATCGCGGCGAGGGGCAGTATCGCCACAGAAAGGACGATGATGCTGGCTCCAGCCCTGCTCATCCGGGTGCTTCGTGCCAGGCGGAACAGCAGAAACACGAAATAGAAGCCTGCGGCCCCCACATAGGCAGAAGACGATGTGCAACGCAGCAGCGCAAAGGCCGAGAGCGCGAGCCAGATCCCCGATCCCTTCCGACCGGTATTACGCGACGACATCCAGTGGCTGACCCAGAATCCGAAAAGACCCAGCGAGTAATATCCGAACGTCGAAGCCTCGGGGAAGCCGCCGATCATTCTTCTCATCCCCGCCAGTCTCTGTCCAAGGGTCAGTGCATAATTCGCCGTGCGAATGGGTGACAGGATCGCCGAGAACCCTCCGGCGGCGCTGATGATATCGACCACTCCAAGTGCGATATGGATGCCGGTCGCCAGTTTCATCGCGCTCAGGATGGCATCCGGATCAGGCCTCCGCCGCACCACCACGGCCATGGCGAGCAGGGCGCAGAGACCAAGGAGGTATCGAAAAAGCTGCGACAGATTGCCAGTCGTCGGCGCGAGCGGGATCGACACGATCCCTTCCTTGTTCGCAATGCGGCTGAGACTGAATACTTCTGTCTGCCCGGCGAAGATCCTGGGAAAGAACAGGGTCGCAAAGATGATATATGCGAGCAGGATCAGAAGCGGCATCGCGATCCCGCCCGGCCTGAAGATGACGGCCAAATCGCGCTCGATACCCACGCGCAGCAGAACAAGCGCAAACAGGGTCAGGATCAACAGGTCCGTCGCGAGAATCGACATCCCGCCAACCGCAGGCAGGTTGAAGGCCGCCATCATTCCGAAGGGGGTGACGGCGACGAGGATTTTCAGTCCGGCATAGGGGCCCCTCGACACCATCAGCAGGACAAGCGCGAAAACGATTGGGGTACTGAGCACAGGTTGCAAGTTGTCCGTCCTTCGTGAACCGCAACTGCTCGGGCGTCGAATAGACTACTTCTGGAAAAGCCTAGCACGACATACCGTACCGGGAAAGATTGGCCTGGAACGGTGCGTCATTTGCGCCTGCAGCGTCACCGCCCGACCCGGCGAGGGGAAATCAATGCGGCTTGCCCACCCTCAATAGGCATAGCCCAGCCGTGCCTCGGTGGTGAGATCGATCTGGCTCAGGATGAAATCCCGTTCGTTTTTAATCGACGACCGCGCCTCCTGATAACGTTCGCCTGCATCATATTTCCACTCCGCACCCATGCGCGCGGGGGGCTTTCTGCCTGCCTTGCGAAGGCCGAAGCCATAGAGATTTGCCATGTCGCGCAACACCGCTTCGGGCCGAGCGGTGAAGGCTTCATGGCGGCAGAAGGCCACATTGCCATCCTGATGGGCAAGTCCGAGATAGGCTTGGGTCTTGAGATTGCGCATCTGCAAAATGTTCGAAAAGCGCTGGCCGGTGATCGGGTGCCGATCCAGCCGAAGCGGCAGCCCCTCGAAGTCCTGCGCATTGGGCATGTCGAAATACCGTGTCGGCCGGTCGACGCGCGCATCCCATTCCGCCCGAATGAATTCCCTGAAGCTCAGCGACAACATGCCATCGTCGATATGCCAGGGTTTGGCATACATGCTGACAAGCCAGTCGAAGAGATTGCGAAAGGACACGATGACAAGATCCTTGCGTCCGATTGTGGGAAAGGTGGGAAAGCCATGCTTCCACCCGTAAGGTCCCAGGCTTTTTTCCTTGATGTTCAGGCCAAGCGTTTTCGATACCTTCCGAGCGAGCGCGTTGCCCTTCAGGGGATCGCGGTTGGCGTATGTCAGGGAAGAATTCTCATCGATCATCCACTGAATGAAGTTGGTGCCGGAACTGCGCTCTCCCAAGACCTGATATCGCTGCACGCTGGCGCCCTCGCGCGCCAGCAGATGCCAGCCCTGATGCGTCATATCCACGGTCAATCGATCTTCCATGCTCCCGCCCTGACCCTCGACAATGCCCGGCCCGATCTTCAACTGGCCCCGCGTGCTCATCATCATAGGCGCCCCGGGACAGATCGCCGAACCCCATCCGCTATTCATGCCTGTGCAGCCTGCCCAGGAACGGGTCTGACCGAGGTCGGGCGCGGAACCCCAGATTGGAAGACATGTGCCAGGTCACACGGTGAAATGGCGCGCCCACGCGTTCGAAGTGTATGCGATCGCCGGATGGAGGCAGCATCATAGCCCGGCCCACAGCCCGTTACGCGAAGACAAATTCGTCGTTGATGTATTTCTGCTGCAAATAGGTCTCCATCGCCATCCTGTCTTCATCCGAAAGGGCTTCGTCGAAGATAAAGGCCGCGCCGATATCCATGGGTTTTCTTCCTGCACCCCCGATTTCCTCACCTATCACCAGCCGCTGTGGGTCGGTGGCGAATTGGTGTGTGCCGATGTCGATAAGCTCACCGTTGAGGTAATGCTCGAACACGTTGTCTTCCAGCACCACCGATTGCACGACCCACCCCGAACTCGGGACGCCAGAGTCGAAATCATTGCTGCCACCCCATCCCTGCAGCAGCATGGCCTGCTTGCGTCCTGCGGAGGTCAAGCCGAACGTCTCGTTCCCGGAGTTGTCCCCATAGGCAAAGCCAACGGGCTGCCGAAGCGTTCCCCCGTAGTCCAGCACGAAGAACATTGTCCTGTCCGAAGACCCTGAGGGCAACAGATGCAAGGTTTCACCCGAGGCATTTGTTCTTTCAAGGAAATCGTCAACGCCGTCCAGCCTGATCGCCGCAGCTCCGGTCGGGGTCGCGTTCTGTATCAGAAGCGGATTGCCGCTGGCTGCCAGATCATTGCCAAGTCCAGCGCTGTCGATCCAACCGACAACCACATTCCCCCCTGTCGTCGAGACCTGCATGTCAGATTCAAATGCTGCAACGAGGCCCTCGCCGACCGGGATGTTTGCAGTGCCCACAGTGACGCTGACGGTCGCCGTATCACTTCCGTCATCGTCGGTGATCGTATAGGTGAACTGCGCTGTTCCGGCGAACCCACTATTCGGCGTGAAAAGCAACCGGTCGTCAGTAGCATCCGTCGGCGTCCCGTTGTCGTCAATCGTGACGGTTCCACTGCTGCCAGAAGTGAAGGCAGTGATCGTGAAGGGATCGCCGTCATCATCATAGTCGTTGCCCATGACGTCGATCAGAACCGCAACGTTCTCGGGGGTCATGGCAGTATCGTCAAGGGCAACCGGCAGCGAGCTGCCAGGCGGCGGCGCGACGGAAACCGTCACGACAGCCGTGTCGGATCCGTCGTCATCGGCGATCGTGTAAGAGAAGCTGTCTTCGCCTACGAAGCCTGAATTGGGCGTATATAGGATCTGGTCGTCATTCGGATTGCCGGGTGTGTCGTTGTCAAAGATCTCGACCGTCCCGTGCAGGGCAGGCGTGAACGAGGTGATCGTGAGAGGGTCGTTGGTCGGATCGGTGTCGTTGCTGAGAACGCTGATCAGAACGGCAGTGTCTCTTTCCGTCGTTGCGTTGTCGTCGACCGCATCAGGGGGAAGCATGTCCGCCGACGGCGTGACGGTAATGCTCACAACCGCCGAGTCAGAGCCATCATCTCCGACAATGGTATACATGAACCCGTCCGTCCCGAAGAAATCGCTATCAGGCGTGTACACGACGAAATCGTCCGAGAAGTCATCGGGGGTGCCGTTGTCGTTGATTTCTGCCGTCCCGTTGCCAGGTGCGCTGACCTCAAGAAACTGGAAGGAATCTCCGTCCGGGTCCAGATCATTGGCCAGCACGTCGATCTCGATCGACGAATTTGCCATCACGGTAATGTCCAGATCATCATTCGCGACAGGTGGCGTGTCGAGGGCGGGTCCCGAGATATAGGTCGTCTTCAAAAAATTCTCGACCTGCACGCGTTCGGATTCAGAGAGGGCGCGGTTGTAGATCAGCACCGCCGCGACCTTCATTTCCGATTGACCCTTGTCGTTGATTTCGCCACCGATGATCAGGCGCTCGATCTGGGTATTGAAGCTGTGCGCGTCTGTATCGATCAAGGTACCGTTGCGGTACTGGGACAGTGTGCCTGCGGACAGGATTGCCGATTGCACCAGGAAGCCGCCCTGCAATCCATCCACACCGGTGGAGAAATCATTGGCGCCGCCATATCCCTGCACCGCCAGTTCGCCCTGCTTGTTGACCACACCAAAGGTCTTGTTTCGGCCGCCATCCCCATATGCCACGCCGGAGACGCTATAATTGGGATTGATGTAGTCGACGACGAGAAAGACCGTGCGGTCGGATGAGCCCGAAGGCAGGTTCAGGATCGGGTCATTATCGTGAACGCGTTCGAGCAGATCCTCACTGCCATCGAACACAATCGCCGGCTGCCCTGTCGGCGTCTGGTCGGCCAAAAGCTGCGGATTGCCCTGAGCGATCAGATTGTTGCCGTTGCCGGAACCGTCAAGCCAGGACACCACGGTGCTCCCTGCCGTCAGCCCGATCTTGATGTTGGACTGCAGCAGAAGCGACAAACCGTTCGTAACAGGCACCTCTTGGACTTCTCCGACCACGATGGTCACGTCGCCCGAAATCGTCGAATCCGTCCCGTCGCTCACCTCAAGATAGGCATCGAAACTGCCTTCGGCCTCGAAGACGTGACTCGCGGTGACAATGCCATCGGCCGGCACTTGACCCGAAACGCTGTGCCCGTCGCCGAAATGCCAAGTATAGGTCATCGCGTCTGCATTGGGGTCGGACACGGTGGCGCTAAAGGTCACCTCGGTGTCTCCCGGTTCGGCAACGCCGGTGCTGGCACCTTCTCCACTGATCGCTGGAGGATAATTCACGTCTCCCGCGAGAATCTCATAGACCGGTGAGAAGGTGGTCCTGCTGCCATCCGTGACACTGAAGGAAACAAGGTAGCGGCCGTCAGCCGTATAGGTATAGCTGACCGAGACAACGCCATTCGATCCGACATTGCCAACGATAGGCCCGCTGGCATCGCCGAAATTCAAGGTATAGGTCAGCGCATCGCCATCGGGATCAGTGACGATCGCGTTGAAGGTGATCTCGAGCGGCAGTCCGCCGATTTCTGGATCCACGTCCGATGATGTGACGATGGGCGCGGAATTAGTGGTGCCGGGGCCCTCATAGACGATGCGCCTGACTTCGCCGGTTCCGATCTCGGCCCAGTAAAGCGCGCCGTCATTGCCGACGCCGACCCAAGCTACCGAATTGGCCTTGTCCGGCAAGTCGGACGTGGGTTTGAAAGCGAAGTCGCCAAGCACCTCTGTCCCGGTTTCGTCCAGAACCAGATATCGAATATGAGTACGCGTGTAGTCGCCATAAAAGAAAACGCCATTCCATTCCTCGGGAAACATGGAGCCGCGATAGACTTCGCCTGCGGTCATCGAGGCCCGTTCGCCGTTATGCGCCAGCGACCATATCGGCGCTGAGTAATAATCTCCTTCCGCGACGCTTGCGATGTCGTCATCGGGTGCCGGAAAGTCGTTCGGGTCATATTCGCTTAGTCCGCCGTTCACATATGTGTTGGTCGTTCCCTCATAGAACGGCCAACCATAGAAAGCGCCGGCCTGATCCAGGCTTGCCGTGTGAAGGTCTTCATGCGCGAGGTCCTGCTGATTTCCGCCCACCTCGCCGATGTACATCTGTCCGTATTCGAAATCCCAACGTGCCCGGAACGGGTTACGCAAACCGTAGGCCCAGATCGAATCGTCATTGCCGCCGGGCCCGTCGATGAACGGGTTCGCCGCCCAGCCATCACTGCCGTCGGGGATGGTGCCATCGGAATTGATGCGAATGATCTTTCCCGAACTTGAGGCGAGATTAAGCATCAGGTCCAGATCATAGCCCGAGCCTTCCCCCGGAGTACTGGTTCTGAACTTGTCTGAAGTTGTCAGCCAGATCTTGCCATCGGGACCGAAGTCAAGACCGCCGCCATAGTGGCAGCAGCGCAGATATCCGTCTGTATCCTGCCAGATGATTTCCTGGCTCCCGACATCGCCTTCCGATGTCAGCCCACCATCGTTCTCGACATGCTGGAACTTGGCGATGACCGGGGTAAGCGGAGAGTCACCCGGCGTAAAGTAGAGGTAGAAGAGTCCGTTCGATTCGAAGTCCGGATCGAGCGTGATGTCGAGCAGCCCTTTTTCAAAGTCCGCATCAACATTCAGCGTCATGTAAATGCTACTGTTTCCAGATTCCGGATCGACGATGCGAATGACGCCTGTCTTGGACAGCAGCAGAATTCGATTGTCCGGCAGAAAGGCCATTGAGATCGGTTGGAAATCCGCTTCAATGCCGGTGCGATCAGTGACCAGTTCTTCGGAAAACCCGTCAAGCGAAAGAGAGTCCATCGAAGTACGCTCCATCAAACCAAAACACTAGGAAACCGGGGAGCAAGTTTACAAAAAATCGGCGTTCCAATAAATGATTCTCAAGGGATACGAATAGATATCGCATCCAGACTTTAAATGACAATCAGTTCAAAATGCATTATCCGTCTGAAAAAATTTAATTTTTTGTTTCGCATGCCACTGAGCGAATTTTGCTAAATCAACCTCGCGCCTTGTCGTCTCTGTCTTCCATTTGCTATTTTATGAGGCAGGCTCAAGGAGAATTGCCAAATTCTCCGGAAAGAAAGTCCTGCTTGATTGAACGCCTTCAACGGCCAATACTGGCCTCACAGTTCACGAGTGATCGGTTGTGCCGCGTGAAGAATATTGTCGAATTTCCCGATGATGGCTTGGAGCAACCGCCGCGGATTGCTGTGGTTATAAGTTCCGTAGGCCGGCCCGAATGTGTTGCCTTCCTGTGGCGTCGGCTCTGCTTGCAGCGCGTTCTGCCCGACAGGGTCGTGTTCTGTGTCACAAGGCCGGAAGATCTGCCATCGACTTGGCCCGAGACCGGCACCGATGCCCCTCCCGTGCAGCTGCTCTTTTCGGATAAGGGCCTGCCTCGCCAACGAAATAGGGGGATGGAAGCCGTCCTCGGAGAGACGGACCTCATGGTCTTCTTCGATGACGATTTCATCCCATCAAGCTCTGCGCTCTTGGGCATCGCGCGCACATTCGAGGCTTTTCCGGAAGTGACGGGCCTCACCGGTACCTTGCTGGCCGATGGTATTGGCGGGCCGGGGCTGGAACTCGAGATGGCAGGTCAGATCATCGATTGTTGGGATGCAGAAGCAAAGACCGCCGAGGCTGTCGCATCGCCGCGCGAGCTCGCCACCCGAATTGGGTTATACGGATGCAACATGGCCTTCCGATCCACCGCGATCGGTGAGATTCGCTTTGATGAGAGGCTCCCGCTCTATGGCTGGCAGGAAGATATCGATTTCTCAGCCCGCATTCCCGGGCGAAAGATCGTGACCGACGGTCTGGTCGGAGTGCATTGCGGCATCAAACGCGGCCGCGAGCGTGGCCGCCTCCTCGGCTACAGTCAGATTGCCAATCCGGTGTATCTCTGGCGCAAAGGATCCATGAAGGGCCGCTTTGCGCTCAAACTCTGCCTTCGCAACTTGCTTTCGAACCACGCGCGCGCGCTGTGGCCCGAGCCCTGGATAGATCGCCGCGGAAGGTTGCGCGGGAATTGGCGGGCCATCATCGATCTTTGCCTCGGCAGGGCCGATCCGGAGCGGATCCTTGAATGGCAATGAGGTCGGATCTCATCCGATTTCAATGAATGACTGCCTCCGATTCAAATAACGCGATGCATGGCTTTGCATTGCGTGAAACGTAGAGTTTTTGTCGTAAGAATCACGCGATTACACGATTGGTGAAACAAGTTATATCAGGGGCTTGCGTGAAATTCTGGCTAGGACGATCCAATGAAAACAGTTGCGATAAACGGCAAGTTTCTCGGCGCACCGCTCAACGGCGTTCATCGCACTGCAGCGCTTTACACCGAGGCAATGATTGCGCATCGCACGACAGACTTGAACGTCGACATCATCGCACCACGCAATCTCTCGCAAGATTCGACCTTTTCGACCCTCGAGCCCATTGTCCTTCGCAGCCCGCTGGGCATGGGACAGGCTTGGGAAATGATTTCCCTGCCCTTGGCAACGCGCAAACATCTTCTGTTGAACTTCTGCAATCTCGCTCCGGCGATCCATCCAAACTTCGTGGTCATGATCCACGATGCACAGACCTATCTCTATCCTGAGGATTACTCTGGCCGACAGGCAGTCGCCTACCGCGCCCTGCTGCCCCTGATCGCGCGGCGGGCACGAAAGGTCCTGACCGTTTCCGAATTCGCAAGGGACTCCCTCGCCCGCCATCGGGTTGCGCCACTTGATAAGATATCGGTGGTTCACAACGGGACCGATCACCTGCTGCGGGTCAGACCCGATAATGCAGTTCTTGACCGGCATAGGCTTCGCCCCAAGGAATATGCCTTGGCGATCGGTTCTGCCAAATCCTACAAGAACATTGCCCGCCTTTTCGACGCCTTTGCCCATCGCGATCTGGCAGACTTTCCACTCGTGATTGCTGGCGGGCCACCGCCTGACCGCTACAAGAACCTCGCATCGCCCCCACCAGCCAATATCCGCTTCCTGGGTCCGGTCAGTGATCCAGAACTGCGCGCGCTCTACAGTCACGCCGCCATGTTCCTCTTTCCGTCCCGGACAGAAGGCTTTGGCCTGCCGCCGCTGGAAGCCATGAACCTCGGATGCGCGGTAATTGCGGCCGATGCGGGGGCAATGCCGGAGATATGTGCCGAGGGGGCGTTGCTGATCGACCCGGAAGACACGGTGGCGTGGCGAAATGCTGTAATTGCGTTTCGCGATCCTGCACGAAGGCAAGCACGCTCGGCCGCCGCCGAAGCACGCGCACGTTTCTTTTCATGGGAGCGTGCCGGAGCGCGGCTTTGGGAAGTGGTCGAAGACCTTGTTCTCTAAGCGGGCTTAACCGTTTGCCGGCATTCCGGTGCAGTCAGCTTCGTGCGACTGTCTCGGGCATGGGTTTCGGATCAAGCGTCGACATTGGGGAATTGCCCGACCAGGTCTTGGATCGCGGGGTTGCTATGCGAGCCAGATCAAGAGCAACGCGCCCGCGAAGGCCCGGGGCATGAGTTGGGATCGGATCGGGATTCCGGTTGCGCGAATCATTCATCGCGCGCCTCATATGTTTTTCCTCCATCTGGAGCGAAACCGTGGATGGAACTGTTCGAACAGACCGGCTTCCGCCCGAGCCGCCAAGTCCCCCCACGCAGATGAGCGCGGAATTCGTTGTTCTTGGCGCGGGCGCGGCTGGCCTGACCGCAGCCTACGAACTGAACAGGGCAGGTCATGATGTCGTGGTGATAGATCGTTCTGCGGAATGCGGAGGGACGCATCGCTCGACCAATATCGGAGGCTACACTTTCGACGCCGGCAGTATTTTCTTCGAACAGGCACACCCTTTTTTCGCTATGTTCCCAGGCGTGAAGGAGCTTTGCACGACGACATTTCGGCGCCAGGCCAGGATCGCTCCGGATGGCCAGATCCGACATTATCCTTTCGAGCCAAAGGAAGTGCTGAGCTGGTCCCGCCTGCGGCAGATGCAGGCAGTTCTGGATCTTGCCCGCGACAGGACGATCATCCGTTCGCCACAGGATGCCGAGGCGTTTTGCAGGTCCCGTATCGGCAAGACGGCTTATGAAACCTCCGGACTGAAGCACTACATTGCGCGTTTCCATCAGGAGGATCCGGCGCAGATCGACGTGCTTTTCTGTCAGCGAAGAATGAGATTCGTCGCTCAGGAAGTGCGGCCAAGGGCCCTGGCGCGAGTCGCCTTGCGCCTTGTGGCGCGCACCCGCGAAAAGCCCAAGCCTCCCCGTCCGCTGTTCGTGAGGCCCCGCGACGGTTTCGACAAGTTCTACGGCGCTGTGCGCAGCCAGCTTGAGGCGAAAGGCGTCCGGTTTCTCATGGAATGCGACATAGACCATATCGCGCGAGAGCAGGGGCGCTTTCATGTCTCGACCGCCGCGGGCACCGTCAGTGCCCATCATGTGGTGGGAGCGATCCCCCTGGATACGATGCACGAAATGCTGTTCGGGACCGGGCTCGGGCTGGAAAGCATCGACCTTGTCACCTTGTTCGTCAGCGTCTCCGAGATAACCGGGTTCGAGGGCAATGTGCTGTTCAACTTCCACCCGCTCGGGAGATGGAAGCGCATTACCTGCTATTCGCGGATCTACGGGGTCGAGCAGGGCCGACATTATTTTGCCGTCGAGATCACGCAGCGCAAGCACGAGGCAAAGGATGCCGCTGCCGCATTCGACGATTTTCGCCGCCATGTCGCCCAGTTCGGGATCTTCGGCCATGATCTGACGCTCGAGGGATATGAGATTGTCGAGGACGCCTATCCGCTTTATCGCAAGGGCTGCGGACCAACGGTCGAACAGGGGATCGAGCGTCTGATGGACTTCGGGATCACACCGGTGGGTCGCCAGGGGCGGTTTGCATATCTTCCCATATCGGCGCTCGTCATCTCGCAGACGCGGGACCAGCTTGGGGCCGCTGGCCCGTCCCCTCTGGCGGAAGAAACCGAAGTCGGAAATCGCGTCGGGCACTGAGACACACGGGCAAACCTCGGTCCGGTAGTCGGGATCTCGGCCTGCGGCATCAGATATTCTGCACTGTGTTTACGCAGCCGACATGACGAAGGCGGATTTCGGGCGGCCTGAAGGGACTGCGGAATTGGTTGTGACCGACATATAGCGCATAATGCATTTGAAGGCTTCAGGCCCCCATGTGCGAGTGACGAGTCGGAGTGGAGCAGGAGATGCGGGTAGCCGTCATCCATTACTGGCTCGTTGGCATGCGAGGGGGGGAGAGGGTTCTTGAGCAGATCCTCCAATGCTATCCGGAGGCTGATATATTCACGCATGTGCTCGATCCCGCGCGTGTTTCGGACCAGATCCTGAGCCACAAGATAACCGAAAGCTTCGTTGGACGTTTCCCCGGTGCCAAGAAGCATTACCAGAAATATCTTGGCCTTATGCCGCGTGCTCTCGAGGAATTGGACCTGACGGATTACGACTTGATCATCTCGTCGGAATCAGGCCCTGCGAAGGGAGTCCTTGCGCCTCCACACGCCCTTCATGTCTGCTATTGCCATACCCCCATGCGTTATATCTACGATCATTATCCCAAATACAGGGCAAGCCTCGGTCCGATTGGTCGGAGATATTTCTCGCAATTGACCCATCGGCTGCGGCAATGGGATTTTGCTTCGGCAGCGCGCGTCGATTCCATCATCGCAAATTCCAGTTTCACCGCGTCCCGCATCCGCCGCTACTGGGGCCGCACTGCGCAGGTCGTGCATCCGCCGGTCGATCTGGAGCTTTACTCGCCGGGGCCCGCCGGGGCAGAGCCATATTATCTCGCGGTGTCTGAACTGGTCGGTTACAAGCGCATGGATCTGGCGATCGATGCGTTTCGTGGAACGGGAAAGCGCCTGGTCATCGTCGGCGACGGTGAACAGCGCGCCGCATTGATGCGCCGGTCAAGCGACGAGATCGAGTTCCGAGGCCGCGTATCCAACGGCGAACTGCGTGACCTGTACCGGGGGGCAAAAGCGCTTATCTTTCCCGGAGAGGAGGATTTCGGGATCGTACCCGTCGAGGCCATGGCCTGTGGTCTGCCGGTCATCGCCTACGGCTCGGGCGGCGCGCTCGACACGGTTCGTGACGGACAAACCGGAACTTTCTTCGCCGAAGCCGATCCCGTCTCCCTGCGCGGCGCCGTCGAAAAGTTCGAGACCATGCACTTTGATCGCGATGTAATCGTGCGCCATGCCCAAGGTTTTTCAAATGAGGCGTTTCGCTCTGGTCTCCTGATCGCGATTGACGAAGCGGCCAATCGACAATCCCTCCGCTCGGCTGCCGAGTGATTTTGCGTGCCCAACCGGGTACACGATTCGCTCCCATCAGCAAGGCAATAACGCACTTCCTTGGTAACGCGTAATGCACTGATATTCATCATTTGATGCCGTGATTTAATCAAATATCTTGCTCGGGGTTGGGATCAATCCGGCAAAACAATTGTGACATCGCGATCGCCGAATTTGCGCTATGATTTATTCACGGACGATCGAAGTGTGGCAGGTTCTGATTGCGCGAAAGCGCTTTGCGCATCTAGCGTTGATCTGAACCGGGCTAACGGGTTCAGTTGTTGAGCACGGCGCAAATGCGGCAAAGTGGAACTGATGTTAATGGTAGCCGATGGTGATAACCATGATGTTAGACAGGTAAAATGAACACTCAAGCACCGCCACCGCGGCTGTCCGAGAGTGTCAGGGACACTCCGCCGGTTGGCAGCGACGACGGGGACATCATAAACCTGTTCGATCTCCTTCGGAGCATCTGGCGCCGAAAATGGATCATTGTGGGCTCGGCGATATTTCTCGGCATGCTCGTCGCGATTGTCGTCAGTTTCGTAACGCCGCGCTATAGCGCCATCGCGAGGATCATGCTTAATCCGCGCGAAACACGGGTCGTTACCTCGCAAGAGGTCGTCTCGGATCTCGATCTCAGCAATCCCGTGATCGAAAGCGAGGTGGCCCTGATCCGGTCGAGCGTCCTTCTTGAATCCACAGTTCGCGAGATCGGTGTCGAGAACCTGATGGAGTTCGATCCGCGAAGAATGTCAGAGCAAGGCTGGACGGTTCGTCTGAATAGAGCCATCGAACGCGTGACGATGCTGCTGGAAGGGGAGGAGGGGGCGACAAAGGTGGCAACGCCGTTGCCCGATGACAGTCAGGTTGAGCAGGCAGATCCCGATGTTCGGCCAGTTGGCCCCACCGACAACCTCTACCGTCGGATAGTGGGGCAGATGCGCGGCTATCTCACCATCGAGCAACTGGGCAATTCCTACGTCATCTCCATTTCAGCGAGCGCCGAGGATCCGCAGGTTGCGGCGCTGCTCGTCAACACCATAGCCGAGCGCTATATCGCCACCCAGCTTGAGGAACGTATCGAAGGAACTCGCCGCGCGACGCGGTGGCTTCAGACCCGCGTTGCCGATCTGCGCGAGCAGGTCGCAACGGCTGAAGCGGCGATCGAGGCCCGCAGGGCCGAGAAGCTGACCGCCGACGGTGGAGGCGTTGAGACCGCCTCGCAGCAACTTGGGGCCATGTCGGTGCAGCTCTCGGCAGCGCGTGCCGACTACGCCGAGGCACAGGCGCGCTACGATCAGATCCGGCAACTCGTCGAAACGGAAGGTTTCACTGCGGCGGCCGATGTGCTTTCCTCTACGCTGGTTCTCAATCTGCGCGAGAACCACGCCGCGCTGCTGCGCCATCAGGCGGATCTGGCCAGCCGCTATGGCCCCGAACATCCCGACCGAATGCGCGTCGCGGCCGAAATTGCCCGTGCAGAGGAAGGTCTTGCCGCCGAGATTGGCAACCTCATAAAGGGGCTCGCGAGAGAGGTCGAGGTGGCCGGCATTCGTCAGAGATCAGTGGCTGCCGATGTGCTGGCGCTTGAGGAACGTGTCTCGTCGATCTCCGGCACTTCCACCGACTTGCGAGATCTCGAACGCGAGGCCAAGGCACTGAGCACGGTCTACGAAAACATGCTGTCGCGCCTGAAGGAGACCCGCGCCCATGAAGCCCTGGCGCAGGCCGAAGCCAAGGTCATCGAATATGCACTTCCGCCCGGGGCGCCATCCTATCCGCGCTCTAAGCTCTTGATCTCGGCGGCTGTGGTCGCTGGGGCCGGTCTGGGGCTCGGGCTGGTCTTGGTGATGGAGCTGAGTTCGAACACGTTCCATTCGACCCCTGAGGTCTTGCGCGAAACCCGCTTGCCGGTTCTCGCGGCACTGCCGCGCAGCCGGCGCCGTGATGGGCCAGACGCGCTGAGAGGGCTGATCGCCGCCGACGATGGCGTTTACGGCGAGCGCATCCGCCAACTCCGAACGGCATTGATCTTTGGCGTCGGTGAACCGCCGCGCAGCGTCAACATCACCTCATCGCTGCCGGGCGAGGGCAAGACAGACACCACGCTGGCCTTGGCACATATGAACGCGCTCATGGGCCGCCGGGTGATCGTGGTTGACTGCGATTTCCGTCGCGCAGCGCTTTGCAAGGCCTTCGGCTGGCGGCCCGCCAAGGATTTCGCGGCCGTGCTGCGGGACGAGGCTTCCCTTGATGATGCCATCTTGTCGGAAGCGACGGTTGGATTCGACGTGCTGCCCGTTGCCAAACCCGTGGCCAACGTCACGGATATGCTTCACCCGGCACGGTTCCGCGCCATCGTGGACAAACTGTCGGAACGATACGATCTCGTCCTCGTCGATGCACCGAGCGTGCTGCACACCGCGGATGCATTGGTCGTCGCGCGCTCGGCAGAGACACTTATCTACCTGGTAAAATGGGACAGCACGCCGAAGAAGGTCGTTCGTCAGGGTCTTGGCGCTCTTGCCGAGTTCGGGATTGCGCCACAGGGTATCGTGCTGACCCAGGTGAACCGCAGACGCATAGGCGAATTTCACCAGGCATCCGATCCCGTCGCGGGTCGCAGCGAGGCAAGGGCATGAAACGTCTGGGTCGTTTCGTGACATCATTCACCCGTTTTCGAGTGGTGGCTGCGCTGCTGCTCGTTTTCGGCGCCGCCTGTTCAGCAGCGGCAGAGCCCTATCGGCTTGTGCCCGGTGACAGGCTCGATGTGGCGGTCCTGGGCGAGCCGGAACGCTGGGAAGTTCAGATCGATCTGGACGGTGCGCTCAGATTGCCGACCCTCGGTCGGGTTTCGGCCGACGGCATGACGCTTGACGAGGCCGAGGCCGCGCTTTCCGCGGCGATGCGGGAGACGGGCCTTTACGTTTCGCCGCAGGTTGCCGTGTCAGTTGCGACCTATGCCCCTGTTCTGGTCACCGGTGCGGTCCGCGCCCCCGGGCTCTTTGATTTCACACCGGCGCTGACGGCAAACGCAGCAACAGCCATGGCCGGTGGCATCGCGCTGACCGGTCTCGACGGCACCGCGCTTTCTCTCGAGGCAACGCAGTTTACGGGCCAGCTGCGCATCATCGAGACCGATATCCAGAGCACGCTGGTGCGGATCGCGAGGGTCGAGGCGCAGCTCGAGGATCGAGACGATTTCACATTCGATCCCGGGCCACGCTTTTCTGCGGTAAAATTCGATGCGGAACTCATCGAACATCTCATGTCGCGGGAGCGGGCCATCCTGACCGAGGAACGGCAGGCGGCGGCGGAGTTGGGTCGGCTGCGGCAAATCGAGTTAGACAATGTCGAGAAGCAGATCGACATCCTGATGGAACGAAGCAAGGTCCAGGACGATCTGATCGCCTTGCAGCAAGAGGAACGCGACGCCGCCGACGCGCTTGACGCTCGTGGGCTCAGGACGCGCTCGGATATGGCTCGGGTCGACCGCATGGAGGCCGATCTACGCGCCCAGGTCCTCGATATCGAAGCTGCCTTGTCACAGGCCCGAACGCGCCGGGCCGATATCGCCAGCACCATCGCGCAGGCCGGCATCGATCGGAGGATGGCATTTCTCGAGGATTCTGCCAGCCTGCGCACCGAACTTGAGCGGCAGATGCACAATCGCCGGACCGTGCTGCAGAAAAGCTTCATCCTGGGCGATCCCTTGGCCATCGCGCTTTCCGGGGAAGCCGGGCCAACGATCACGCACACCATACACCGGCGCCGAGGAGGCTCGATCAAGACCATCGTAGCTGGTCCGGAAGACGTGATGATGCCCGGAGATACGCTTGTGGTCGAAGTAGAGGTTCCCCCCAAGGCGGCGCAGACACAAGCCGACACGGTCGATCTGGCGGGGACCGACGGATGATGCAGTTCACGTCCTTTCCCACCCGACTGTCCGGCAGAGCCGCAAGAACGCGACAGGCGGGAAGGGGCCAGAACCGTGCCTTGCAGATGAGAGACAATTCGGAAACGTCCTTCGACGCGAACAGCGTTTCGACGACGCCTTCTTCCCCGAGCGAGACTGCGCGACAATCCGATGGTGAAAGCGCCCCTACGGTGCTTGTCTACTACGGCGATACCCTGTCGAGCGCGTCGAATGGCAGCCAGGTTCGAACGCTGGGCCTGCTTGCGTTTCTTTGTGGGCGATATGATGACGTCGTGCTTTACCGCTATGGCGAATCAGCCGGGAATGGTTGGCCGGCCGAGGAAACCGCCGCGCTGACGTCGCGCTTTCCGCAGTTGCGCCTTGTTTCCGATCCGGACGGCATTGGGCTGCGGCTTTTCGACAAGCTGAAGAAGTTCGTCGTTCTTTCCTGGCCGGGTCTTGCGCGACACGCCTATCGCTGGGCAATTCCGGGCCGTGCCCCCAATTTCGCGGCGATCCGCGACCGGAACAGCAACATGCTGTACGTCGTGAATTATGTCGACAGCCTCGCCCGGTTGAACGGCATCGACGAGAACAGAACGGTAGTGGAGACCCATGACCTGCGCTATTTCCGGCGGGTGAAGGGAACCAGTGCCTCTCTCATCTCATGGAAACATCTTCTTAACTTGCGCTATGAAATTGCGGCACTGGCCAGCGTGCGGGCCCTTGTCGCGATCACGGGCAATGAGGCCTATTTCTATCGCAACATGCTGCCGTCGTCGAAGGTCTATTATGTCCCCGACTACCAGCCCGTCGACGCAATTCCACATTCACCGGAAGAACGGCTTGACTACGATCTTCTGTTTGCCGGCTCGGGAAACGTGATCAATCGCGACGGGCTTCTGCGCCTGTTCGAAAGCCATGGCCCACGGCTTCGAAGCCTTCGGATCGCGCTCTGCGGTCTGATCTGCGACCGACCCGAAATCAGGGAACTGGCGACGCTCAATCCGAACCTGATTCTCTTGGGATTTCTGTCCGCAGAGGAGCTGGAAAATACCTATGCAAGATCGCGCGCCTGCCTTTCCCCGACCCATGGAACGGGCCTGAACATCAAGCTCGTCGAAGCACTGCGCCACCGTAAGCCGGTTTTTGCCTCGGACGATTCGCGTGCCGGATTGACCGCCGGATACGAGCGCTGCGTATTCCCCCTGGACCCTGATCTGATGACATCACTGCTGAGAGATCCCGGTCGGCTTCAGGCAGCGTCCGAGGCGGCGGCGAACTATTATCATCACTTTTCCAGAACTGGAGATCTTCCGGCTTTGGGCGAAGCTCTTGACCAGATCCTTTCGGCCGATTGCAGGCCCGAGGGTTAGTCGAAGGGCCGATCGCGCATGGCAGCCGAGCGGTTTTCCGGTTTCAATGCAGCAAGACCTCGGAGATTGTGAATATGACCACGTCCATGAGTGCCGAGCAAACGACCGAACATTTGTCGGGCTACCAAAACCGCGATTGGAAGATCGTCGATTACCACATGTACGAACATGGCCGATCCGGATTGTCGTTCCGGGGTCCTGCGCCGGCATTGGTGCCGGGCGAATATGCCACATGCCTCGGTGCCGCTCAGACGCTCGGCTGCTTCTGCAGGACGCCATTTCCGGAGATACTGCATCAAAAGCTGAATATCGAGTTCGTCAATTTCGGGTATGGCGGTGCCGGGCCGCGCTTTTACCTGCGCCACCCGGAATTGCTCGAGGTGGTCAATCGGGGTCGCTTTGCCATCGTCCAAGTGATGTCTGGGCGGAGCGAGGATAACCGTCTTTTCCAGAGCAACGGGTTGGAATACCTGGTTGAACGCGCAAGCGGCAGGCGGCTCTCGGCTGATGAGGCCTACCGGCGACTTTTGGAACAGCACTCTCTAGACAGCATCCCGGCGCCGGCCGCTCGTGTCTTGCGCATGTTCCATGCGCCGGAAGAATTGCGCGCGGTACTGCGCGAAACCCGCGACAATTGGCTCGCGAGCTACCAGGCTCTCTTCGCTGAAATCACGGTGCCGATCATTCTGCTGTGGTTTTCGAAACGAAGCCCGGGCCTGCATCGCGGCAAGAAGCTCGTTTGGTGGTGGCAGCGCTACGACAACGTCCACGCCATGTTTGGCAAGTTCCCGCAATTGGTCAATTCACAGATGATGCGCGTGATAGCACCCGAGGCTGCGCATTACGTGGAATGCGTTTCATCGCGGGGCTCACCGCAACGGCTGATCGACCGCTTCACAGGCGAACCGACGACCATCAACACGTC
Organism: Paracoccus sp. MBLB3053; assembly: GCF_031822435.1. NCBI lineage: Bacteria > Pseudomonadati > Pseudomonadota > Alphaproteobacteria > Rhodobacterales > Paracoccaceae > Paracoccus > Paracoccus aurantius. Next base: position 243,447 of record NZ_JAVQLW010000002.1, read on the forward strand.
AGATGATCGGCCTGACTTCACTGGAGTCTGGTCCTACAACGCCTATTATCCGTCGCCGGAAATGCACGAGGACGCAGCGGACCTACTGGAGCCCGTCTGTCGCAAGCTGCTCTCCTAGGTCGCGGGACAGTGCAGGTCGATCGCCCGATACTGGTCACCGGCTGCCCGCGCAGCGGCACAACCTGGACAGGCAATGTCATTGGCGCCGCGCGCGAGGTATTCCTGATCTACGAACCGTTCAATGACGATGTCGGTGCCCGCCTTCGCCTGCCAGAACGCTTCATGCGCCTGACCGACGGCAACAGCGCCCCGCACCGCCAGGAAATCGACGATCTGATCGCGCTTGGTCGCTTGTCGCGACGCAGCGCGCTGGCCATGCGCGGAATTGCAGAACGCTGGCGCCCCGGAGAAAAACGCTACACGCCAGGCTGGCTCGCGTTCCGGCGACTTCACAGCCAGGGGCAAGATTTCTTTGGCCCCCGAAGGGTCTGCATCAAGGATCCGATCGCCTTCTACTCAAGCGAATGGCTGGCTGACACCTATGATGCGCAGGTGATCGTGATGGTGCGCCATCCCTGCAGTGTCATTGCCAGCTATCTTTCGCTTGGGTGGGAAAGTGAAGTCGAAGCCATGCTTCCACATCCGGTACCCGAAGGCTTTGCCGGCCTTCGCGACGAGATCGAGGCGCGCAACGGCCCGGTGCAAGACAGGCTCACCGATCTGATCCTGCAATGGAAGCTTTTCACGGCCGAGACGCTGGACCTTCAGCGTCGGCGTCCGGACTGGACCTATATTCTGCATGATGACCTTTGCCTGCGACCATTGCACTATTTCGAGGCGATCTTCGCGAAGCTTGGGCTTTCGTTCACCTCGGACATAGCTGACAAGGTTCGGCGGGAAAGCTCCGGCACAAAAAATGCGGCCAACGGCAAGCCCGTCCAGCATCGCCATGAAAGGGACAGCAGATCCGTGATCGACGCTTGGCAGGAAAAGCTGCCAGGCGAGATCGCCGAGCGGATCCTTAGGGAAACGGCGGAACTTTGGGAGGAGGCGCAGCGACGCCTTCTGACCTAGCCCTCTGCCGAAATCCCCCAAGCCCAATGCCGGCCCCACGCGAGACCCGCTTCAGCCAGGTCACGACCGGGCGCTCCAGCAGGACATAGACGAAGGACCCTGCGGTTAGACCGGCAATGATGTAGATCAGCGCGATCCCGACCAGCACCGCCGCCGGGGCGGACTGGGTGTCGACAAAGATGCCGATCACCTTGCCGGTGAACTGGAAGGCGAGGAGGTGGAAAATATAGATCGAATAGCTCGCCGCGCCCATGAACTGCATCCAGCCTGCACTCAGTTTGCGCCCGGAACGTTCGAGCATGAGGGCGCCCGAGACGATCAGGACGGCAGGTATCCCCGCGCTCATCGCGCGCCACGGATCAAGCCCGCTTCCGACCGGGGTGATCGCTGTTCCCAGGACAAGCCCACCGAACCCTGTCGCCAGCAAGGCAATGCCGGTGGCCGCCGATTTCTGCGATGCGCGCTGAAGATGCGTATAGAGGTATCCCAGGAAGCATCCCGCCAGGAATTCGAGGATGATGGGATTGGTATACGATGCCGCGAGTGGCGTCGCATTGGTGAAATCGGCGAATAGCCCGATGGCGACCAGGCCAAGAAACAGCGCCGTGATCAGCGAGAGCGAAACCATGTGAGAGCGGAAAAACAGCGTCAGTCCGAAGACCAGATAAAAGAACATTTCGTAGTTCAGCGTCCATCCGACATTCAGAAGCGGCGCGAAGGCGCCATCTGCCCTGACATGGGGGATGAAAAACAGCGTGGTGAGAAGGTCTGATGTATCGAATGCCATGAGACCGTTGGGGCGAAGTCCGGCGGCAAAAAGCAGGACGATCACGGCGATCGCTGCCCAGTAGACCGGTACGATCCTGATGATCCTGTCGATCCAGAACTCGACCACCGTCCTGGAAAAGCCGCGCGTGGTGAAGATCATTATGAATCCGGAAATGACGAAGAAGATATCGACCCCTGCGGCGAGAAAATCAGTCCCACCCTGCCAGCCCAGCCGCTCCAACGGGGGTTTGCTGGCATGGTAGAGAACGACCATCAGCGCGCCCATGAAGCGCAGGACCTGAATGTTGTCCACCCGTTCTCGCAGGGGCGGCGCCCCCAGGTTCAAGACCGGCACGGAATGTCGGCGGGAGTTTCTGTCATTGAGCATGCTGAGCACCCATTTCCAGATGTTCTCTCGGCTGCCAGGCGGAAGAAAACTTCCGCGCTCGAAACGCAATCGACACTGCGAGCAGCAGCATCGGCAGTCATATCGTCCTTGGGCCCAGCCGGCTTCCCTAAGCGGCAAGGCTTAGGCCCGCGATGCCGCGCCCATGTCGGGCGCCCGGGGGCTGCCCGATTAAACATGCAACATCTCAGGAACGCGATACGGAACCGAAAGGCCGGCTACGCTGCCCCTGGCTTGAATGTTATGTCAGGCAGGCAGCTATGTCTTCGAAATTCGAAGTGGCAAGGTGATAGCCGGCCACCATGAGCTCAACATGCTGCATTTGCACGCAATTGTCTTGCACAGAAAGCGGAAGCCATCTTTTCCCCAAACGGGCAAGCTATCTCATGGCACCCGCTGTCGTGCCGTGACTGGAACGGGTCATTGGCTGGAAGGCAAGTGGCAAAGATCGGCGGAACCGGGCTGAATCGGACGCTTTGGAGCGGTCAGCCTGCGACCAAACATTCACCGAATGGTCGCATTCTTGTTCAGCCATTGTCACTGTTTGGCGAGACATGTGCCCCGACCAAAAGCAGGGGCAGAAATGCGGATCGAAGCGCATAGCGTAACACGGATTTTCGGAAGCACGCGTGCGGTGGATGCCGTCAGCTTCGTGATCGATCGGCCGATGATGGTCGGCGTCATCGGCAGTTCGGGGGCAGGCAAGTCCACCCTGCTGCGCATCTTCAACCGGCTTACCGATCCGAGCGAAGGCTCGCTGCGCGTGGACGGCCGCGATGTGCTGAGGCTGCGGGGTGCCGAGCGGCGCTCGTGGCAGGCTGATTGCGCGATGATCTTTCAGCAATTCAACCTCGTGCCCCGGCTCGACGTCGTCAGCAACGTGCTCCATGGCCTGCTCAACAAGCGCAGCTTGGCGACAAGCCTGCTAAATCTCTGGCCAAAGAGCGATATCGAGCGCGCGGTCCAGATCCTTGACAGGCTTGGTATCGCCGAGCAGGCGGCCAAACGCGCCGAGGCCCTGTCCGGCGGTCAGCAGCAGCGCGTGGCGATTGCCCGCGCGCTGATGCAGGATCCTCGGGTTATCCTTGCGGACGAGCCGATCGCCAGCCTGGACCCCATGAATGCGCAGATCGTGATGGACACGCTGCGCCGCATTCATGACGAGGACGGCCGGACCGTCATCGCAAACCTCCATACGCTCGATACCGCGCGCCACTACTGCGACCGGATCATCGGCATGCGTAAGGGCCGGGTCGTTTTCGACGGGACGCCCGAGCAGCTGACCACCGGGGTCGCGCGCGACATCTACGGGGCCGGTGCCAGCTTCACCGAAGCCACGACTTCAACTGCCATCGAAACGGACGCCACGGGCGACGCGGACTACGCCGCCCGCCTTCTCGTTGACTAAGTTCCACCTCCAGGAGATCCAGATGAAACGGACGCTCACCCTTTTTGCCCTGACCACCGCGCTGGCCCTGCCGCAACTGGCTGCCGCCGAGGCGATCAAGGAATTCAACATCGGCGTCATGGGCGGCGAAAACGCCCAAGACCGCATGACCAGCAACGAATGCCTGCGCAAATATGCCGAGGAAGAGCTGGGCGTTCCGGTCAAGCTGTTCACTCCGGCCGACTATGACGGCGTGATCCAGGGCCTGCTTGGCGGATCGCTCGACATGGCCTGGCTGGGGGCCTCGGCTTACGCCAAGGCCTTCCTGACGAATCCCGAAGCGGTCGAGCCCGTGCTGGTCAAGGCCAACCTGGATGGCAGCACGACCTATTTCTCGATCGGCATCGCCCGCAAGGACCGCGGCGTCGCATCGCTTGAAGATCTCAAGGGCAAGGTCCTGGGCTTTGGTGATCCGAATTCCACCTCAGGCTATCTCATCCCTTCTGTCGAGCTGCCGAAATCCGGCTTCTCGGTCGAGCCGGGGCAGTATTTCTCGGATGTGAAATTCACCGGCGGGCATGAGCAGACCATCGTTGCAGTGAACAACGGCGATGTCGATGGCGGGGTGACCTGGGCCGACGGCCAGGGTGAATGGGAAGATGGCTACAATTCCGGCGCCCTTCGCAAGGCCGTGGATGCGGGCCTTGTCGACATGAATGATCTGGTCGAGATCTGGCGCTCGAAACCTATCCCCGAGGGCCCGGTGGTCTTGCGCAAGTCGCTGCCGCAAGACGTCAAGGACAAGATGACCGCGCTGGTCGCCGGTCTGATCGAGACGGACAAGGACTGCGCCTATGGCGTGGCCGCCGGTGAGACCGCCGGTTTCAAGCCCGTCACCCACGACGCCTATGAAAGCATCATCGAAGTTCGCAAGCTCGAGGAAGCCAAGGGCAGCTGATCGTTGCCACTTGACGGGCGCGGGTCATGCGACCTGCGCCCATTCTATTTTCAGAAGGCTCGGCATGACTGACGCATCCGACATCGCTGCCAATTACCGTGCGCAGCTTTCCCGCAGACGCAGCTATGGCGCCCTGCTTTGGGGTATCTTCGCGCTCTTGATGATCTCGGGCTTCCGCCTCGCGAATGAGCGCAATGCCGGGGGGTTCTGGCAGGGACTGCCCCAGGTCTTCGATTTCCCCGCAGAACTGGTGGCCGAGGCAGTCCAGAAGGCTGCAAACTTGCCCGGACTTATGGCGAAGGCCCTGCCAGCGCTGGTCGAGACGCTGAATATTGCGGCCGTCTCGACGCTGCTCGGTGCCGCAGGCGGCGCGATCATGGCGCTTCTGTCAACGCGCGGCCTGGCCCCCTGGCCCCGACTGGTCCCGGTCTTTCGAAGGCTTCTGGACGTCTCTCGCGCAATCCCCGAACTTGTCATCGCACTTGTGCTGATCTTCGTTCTGGGCGGAGGTCCTGTTCCCGCGGCCATCGCCATCGCGTTCCACACGACCGGCGCGCTCGGAAAGCTATTCTCGGAGGTGGCCGAGAACGCCAGCCTGAAACCGGTCGAGGGGCTGCAGTCTGTCGGGGCCGGGTGGCTTCAGCGTGTCTGGTTCGGCGTCGTTCCGCAGGTAGCTCCGAACTGGGCGAGCTACGCGATGCTGCGCTTTGAAATCAACATTCGTGCCAGCGCGATCTTGGGTTTCGTTGGGGCCGGTGGCATCGGTTACGAGTTGCGAAACGCGATCAGCTGGGGGCAGGGCAGATACGACGCCGCGGCAGCGATCTTTCTTCTGCTTTTCGCCACGATCGTTTTCTTCGACCAACTGACGTCGATGGCGCGCGCGCGATTGGTGCGTGGACAGGAACGGGGCGAAGCCGGGGGACGGATCTGATGGCAACTCTGGACATAATGCCGGCGCAGCGCCTGATCGGCCGCAAAAGGCTCTTTTCGCTTTCAGTGCCCGCACTGCTCGTCGCCTATCTGCTTTATGTCGCGTTCGCATTCGATCTGCCGGGACTTGCGGGCAGGGCGCGCTGGGACAATGGCGCGACCCTTCTTCAGGATTTCTGGTCCTACAAGGTTCACGTCACGCGCGACAACCGCGGTGACGGGGCGATCACAGCATCGATCGAAGGGATGCGCAACGCGACCTTTGATGCCGCCAATGAACCTGACTGGGTTGTCACAAGGGCTGATGGCGGTCGCGACATTGTCTTGCCGGGCGATGCGCGGGTCAGCATTGCAGGAAATGGCAATGTCACGCTTTCGACTTCCGAGGGCAGCTATCTGATCCGACCCACCGCGGACGGAATCCAGACAGACATTGCAGAACCGCCGGAAACCTTCAGCATTTCGGACAAGCGCTTCTCGGCCGAGTTGCCCGAGGGGGCGCGGCTCAGCGTCACCCGTTCGCGCACCGAGATATTCCGCCGCGAACCGGGTTGGGAGCTGTTCTTCTTCGACCTGTCGAGCCCGTTTTACGGCACTTCGTTCTTAGAACGCGTGCACTTGGCCTTCAGCGCAGAAAGGCTGCGGCCGGAAAGATCGAATATTGCCGGAATGTGGCACGACTTCTGGAGCAACAGCGTCTGGCATCACGGCGACGTGGCCTGGGCCATGTTCGAGACCGTGCTGATGGCGTTCCTGGGAACCTTTGGTGCCGGGCTCGTTGCCTTGCCGGTCGCCTTCATGGCCGCGTCGAATTTCGCTCCGTCCCGCCTCCTTCGCCAGTCATTCCGCCGCTTTTTCGACTTCCTCCGTGGCGTGGATGCCCTGATCTGGACCATAGTCCTGTCGCGCGCCTTCGGTCCCGGCCCGATGACAGGCAGCCTTGCGATCCTGCTCACCGAAACGGGCACCTTCGGCAAGCTCTTCTCGGAAGCCATGGAGAACATAGATGAAAAGCCCGTCGAAGGATTGCGCTCGACCGGGGCCGGCGCGCTGGCGCGCATTCGCTGGGCCGTCATTCCGCAAGTTGCTCCGGTGATCCTGTCGCAACTGCTTTACTACCTTGAATCGAATACACGCAGCGCCACCATCATCGGGGCAATCACGGGAGGTGGGATCGGTCTCATGCTCGTGCAGGCGATGCAGACCCAGAAAGACTGGGAACACGTCACCTATTACATCGTGCTGATCGTGCTGCTTGTCATCTTCATGGACTGGCTCTCGGGCCGAATCCGCTCCCGTCTGATCAAAGGTTGATCATGCCCAGACTTTCTGCCGATACGCCGTTCGTCCATGACGGCGCCCAGATCCTCAATGCTCAGTTCGGCCGCTATTGCGAGGTCGGCGCCGGTGCGCGGATCCTGAACTCGGAATTCGCCGACTATGCCTATTGCGACAGGCTTGCGGATATCGCCAATACCAGCGTCGGCAAATTTGCCAATATCGCCGCGATGACCCGCATCGGGCCGACCGACCATCCGATGACTTCGCCGAGCCTGCATCACTTTCTGTATCGGTCCGAGTACTACTGGGACGATGCCGCACCCGATCCCAAGTTCTTTGCGGCTCGGGCTGCGCGGCGCACCGTGATCGGCCATGACACCTGGATCGGGCATGGTGCCATCGTGAAACCTGACGTGGTGATCGGCAATGGCGCGATCGTCGCGGCGGGCGCGGTGGTGACAAAGGACGTGCCGGACTGGATGATCGTCGCGGGATGCCCGGCCCAGTCGCTGCGACCGCGTTTTGCACCCGATATCGGCGCCCGACTTTCGCAGCTTGCCTGGTGGGATTGGGACCATGACAGGCTGCGAAAGGCGCTGCCGGATTTCCGCACCCTGACGGCCGAGGATTTTCTCGACCGTTACGAATCGTGAGGAAGGGTCAGGGTCACGCGTTCGGCCACCCACCAGGTCAGCCCGCGCTCAATCATGCGACCTCCGGATTCGCTGAGCGCCTCGGTCCTCAGCAATGGCTCGCCGGGGTCGAGCTGCAATTTCACCGCTTGCGTGGCGTCAGCGACGCGGGCGGTGACCCGGGTGGAAACGCGGCGGTAATCGGCAATGCCGCAATCCGAAAGAGCGGCGGTGATCGACTGGCGCTCGCGCAGCCTACCGGGAAGATCGGGCAGGAGGTCGGCGGGAAAGACGGTTCTGAAAAGCGCGACGGGTTTGAAATCAACCATCGAGATGCCTTCGGCCACATGCACCTTGTCTCCGATGTTCAGCCCTAGCGCCACAGCCTCGTCCGCACTCACCGGCCGCGTCATCACGGCATCGAGCTTTCGGCCGGGCACCCGGCCTGCCAGTTCGATATTGCGATGGAAGCGGACCCGGTCACCCAACGGATAGTCGACGGGGCTCGCTGCGACGAAGACGCCGGCACCGCGCCGCGAATAAAGCAGCCCTTCATCCGCCAGCACCCTGGTCGCGTGGCGCAAGGTATGCCGATTGACCCCGTAACGACTGGCAAGCTCGGCTTCGGCCGGCAGCTTCGTGCCCGGAGGCCATAGCCCCCGCGCAATCTCGGAACGCAGATTGTCTGCGATGCTCTGCCAAAGGCTCATGCTGTCACCAAAATTTCATCTTTCTCTGATTGTCGCGCGCCGAATGCCGCACTACAAGATGTCTAGTTGTATAGGAATGAGGCGAGGAATGTCACGCCCTGAATACTCCCCCGAGACCCTCCGACGCCGCGAAGCAATGAGTCTTCTGGCTCGCTGTTCCGTCGCGCGATTGGCCCAATTGCTGCCTGATCTTCCCCCGCACGAGATCCTGCGCATGCCCGAGATCGGGACCGTCATGATCAAGGGCAGGGCAGGCGGAACGGGAAGCCCCTTCAACCTCGGCGAAACGACCGTCACACGAGCCAGCCTTCGGTTGCCCTCGGGAGAGGTCGGTCACGGCTATGTCCAAGGACGAGACAAGGCCCATGCGCTCAGGGCGGCCGCAATAGACGCGCTTGGCCAGCGAGATCCTGCCGGCATCGAAAGCCGGGTGCTTTCACCGCTTCGCCACGAACAAGACGCCCGCAAGGCCGCGATCGCCGCTGAGGCAACAGCCACACGGGTCGAATTCTTCACCTTGGCCAGGGGAGAAGACCAATGAGCGCGGCCCAACTTTCGGGTGGTTTCGTCGATGCCCCGCGCGATGGCGCGCATGCGTTCCGCGCGGTGCTCAACGCCATGTCCCGCCCCGGCACCATCGTCGAACTGGACGCAGGCCATGGCCCCGCGCCGATTTCCCCTGCGGCCGCGACAGTCCTGCTGACGCTTTGTGATCCCACGACCCCGTTGCACTTGGCGGGCAGTCACGACAATCCCGCTTTGCGCGACTGGATCGCCTTCCACTGCGCGGCCCCCATCGTCGCGGTGGAACAGGCAGTCTTTGCGCTGGGAACCTGGCAGGCGTTGCAACCGCTGCAAGGCTATTCGATCGGTACGCCGGAATATCCGGACAGGTCTGCAACCTTGATCGTCGATGGTCATGACTTCGACGCGCTCCCATCTCGGCTGACCGGCCCTGGAATTCACGACTGGGCCCAGCTCGCGCTTCCAGACGCGCGCGCCTTCATTGCCAATCACACGCATTTCCCTTTGGGGTGGGATGCAATCCTGACGTCAGGTTCTCGCCTTGCCGCCCTGCCACGTTCAACGGAGGTCCGCTGATGTATGTTGCCGTCAAAGGGGGCGAAAGCGCCATCGACGCCGCCCATGCCTGGCTTGACCGCGAGCGTCGCGGCTCCACGGACCAGCCGGTTCTGGACAGTGGGCAGATCCGTGCCCAGCTGAGCCTTGCGGTTGCGCGCGTCATGGCCGAAGGGTCGCTTTACGATCCCGATCTTGCCGCACTTGCAATCAAGCAGGCCCGTGGCGATCTGATCGAAGCCATCTTCCTGATCCGGGCCTATCGCACGACACTGCCTCGGCTTGGCGCGTCGCATCCTATCGATACGACCCGGATGCAGGTCAAGCGCCGGGTCTCCGCCACGTTCAAGGATGTTCCGGGGGGGCAGATCCTTGGTCCGACCTTCGACTACACGCACCGCCTTCTGGACTTTCGCCTAATGGCGGACGGTGAGTTGCCGGTGACAGGACCTGCCGATAAAGCGTCGGAACCGCTGGAAACGCCTCACGTCCTGTCCTTCCTCGACCGGGACGGTTTGATCGAAGATGCACGGCCAGATGACACAGAACCCGGCGATCTGACGCGCGAACCTATGGAGCTGCCAGCCGATCGCGGCTTGCGCCTGCAGGCTCTCGCGCGCGGGGATGAAGGCTTCCTACTGGGGCTCGCCTATTCGACCCAGCGCGGTTACGCGCGGAACCACGCTTTCGTGGGTGAGCTGCGCATCGGCTCGGTCGCGGTCGAAATGGACATCCCCGAACTGGGCTTCCCCATCGAGATCGGCGAGATCGAACTGACCGAATGCGAAACCGTCAACCAGTTCAAGGGCAGCCGCACCGAGCCTGCGCAGTTCACGCGCGGCTATGGCCTGACCTTTGGCCAGACCGAGCGCAAGGCCCTGTCCATGGCCCTGGTGGACCGGGCGCTGCGCTGGCAGGAACTTGGTGAGGACGATCAGGGCGCTCCGGTTCAGGATCAGGAATTCGTCCTTTCCCATTGCGACAACATCCAGGCCACCGGCTTTCTCGAGCATATCAAGCTGCCCCATTACGTCGATTTCCAGGCCGAGCTGGAATTGGTGCGTCGCCTTCGCGCGGGAACCGTCGAGCAGGAGGATGCGGCATGACCGATCCGGCTTACAATTTCGCCTACCTGGACGAAGACACCAAGCGGATGATCCGCCGCGCAATCCTCAAAGGGATCGCGGTGCCCGGCTACCAGGTTCCCTTCGCCAGCCGCGAGATGCCGATGCCCTATGGCTGGGGCACCGGCGGCGTGCAGGTGACGGCGGCGATCCTGATGCCAGAGGATGTGCTCAAGGTCATCGATCAGGGCGCTGATGACACGACCAACGCGGTCAGCATCCGCAAGTTCTTCCAGCGCACCGCCGGGGTAGCAACGACCGAGCGCACGACCGAGGCAACGGTGATCCAGACGCGACACCGTGTCCCCGAAACGCCGCTTTCTGAAGCTCAGATCCTTGTCTACCAGGTGCCCATCCCGGAACCGATGCGCTTTCTGGAACCGCGCGAGACCGAGACCCGTCGCATTCACGCGTTGGCTGATTACGGGCTGATGCAGGTGCGACTTTACGAGGACATTGCGCGGCACGGCGAAATCGCGACATCTTATGCCTACCCGGTCGAGGTCGCGGGACGCTATGTCATGGACCCTTCACCCATCCCGAAATTCGACAACCCGAAACTGGATGATTGTCCGGCAATCCAGCTTTTCGGTGCAGGTCGCGAGCAGCGCATCTATGCCTTGCCGCCCTATACCAAGGTCCGAAGCCTCGATTTCGACGATCATCCCTTCGTTGCCTCGAAGGCCGAGCACAGCTGCGCAATCTGTGGTGCGCGCGAAAGCTATCTCGACGAGGTCATCACCGACGACGCGGGCGGGCGGATGTTCGTCTGCTCGGACACGGATTTCTGCGCTGAAACCGCGAAAGGAGCCGCATGATGGCGCTGTTGGAAGCCATTGGCGATGAAACCGCAAAAGCAGGCAAGTCGGCTCCCGTAGCGGCGACCGCACAGCCCTTGCTCAGCGTGCGCGACGTGACGAAGCGCTACGGTGGCCGCATCGGCTGTGAAGGCGTCAGCTTCGATCTCTGGCCCGGCGAGGTGTTGGGCATCGTCGGTGAAAGCGGATCGGGCAAGTCGACCCTGCTTGGCTGCCTGTCCGGCCAGCTTGCCCCAGACGAGGGACAGGTGATCTTCGACACCACCGAGCAAGGGCCGGTCGACACGCTGAAGATGACCGAGCCGCAGCGTCGGCTGCTGTCCCGGACCGACTGGGCCTTCGTGCACCAGAACCCGCGCGACGGGTTGCGCATGGGTGTAAGCGCCGGGGGCAATGTGGGCGAGCGGCTCATGGCGACGGGGGCGCGCCATTACGGTCGCATCCGTGATACCGCGATCGATTGGCTCGGCCGGGTGGAAATCGATGAAACGCGTGTCGATGACAGGCCCCGGCAGTTCTCGGGTGGGATGCAGCAGCGGCTTCAGATCGCGCGCAACCTGGTTTCGGGGCCTCGGCTCGCGTTCATGGACGAACCGACCGGTGGGCTTGATGTGAGCGTTCAGGCGCGGCTTCTGGACCTCCTGCGCGGACTTGTCCGCGACATGGGACTGTCGGCGGTTCTGGTCACGCATGACCTTGCCGTCGTGCGGCTTCTTGCCGACCGGCTGATGGTGATGAAGGGTGGCCATGTCGTCGAGACGGGGCTGACCGATCAAGTCCTCGATGATCCGCAGCATGAATATACCCAGCTGCTTGTATCCTCTGTTCTGCAGGCGTGAAGATGATCGAAGTGAATAATGTCGCCAAGGATTTCACCCTGCACAATCAGGGCGGAACGGTCCTGAGGGTCATGGAGCGCGCGAGCCTGACCGTGGCCCCCGGTGAATGCATCGCGCTGACAGGGGCATCGGGCGCAGGCAAGTCAACCCTGATGCGCATGATCTGGGGCAATTACCGCACTGATGAAGGCATGATCCGAGTGGGAGACACCGAGGTCTCGGGCGCCGAGCCCCGTCGGATCATAGCCCTGCGCCGCGCGACGCTTGGCTATGTCAGCCAGTTCCTGCGGGTGGTTCCACGCGTGCCCACCTTGCGGATCGTGGCTGAGCCTTTGCTCAACCTCGGCGTGCCCGAGGACGAGGCCGAGGCGCGCGCGACCGAGTTGCTGACCCGACTGAAGATCGGCGAAAGCCTCTGGGGCCTTTCGCCCACCACGTTCTCGGGCGGAGAGCAGCAGCGCGTCAATATCGCACGCGGCTTCATCCATTCCTATCCTGCCTTGTTGCTCGACGAGCCCACCGCAAGTCTCGATGCGGCCAACCGCGAGACGGTTCTGGGCCTGATCGAAGAGGCAAAGGATCGTGGGGCCGCAATCATCGGGATCTTCCACGACGAAGCGGCCCGCGACCGGCTTTGCGATCGCCTGATCGACGTGACGGCCTTCACGCCGGTGCGCGCAGCATGACGGGCACGATCATCGCGGTTGTCGGCCCGTCGGGTGCAGGCAAGGACACATTGATGCGCAATGCCGTTGCACGCCGCCCGGAGATCGCGCTGATGCGCCGGGTCATCACGCGGCCCGCCGACGCAGACAGCGAGGACTTTGAGGGCGTGACCCAGGCTGCTTTCAACCAGATGCGGGCCGAAGGGCGCTTTGCGCTGACATGGCAGGCGCATGGGTTGAACTATGGCATTCCCTACCCCTCGACAATCAGCGCTGTGACGCTGGTGAACCTGTCGCGGGCGGCGCTGGATCGCGCGGCGGATGCGTTTCCCGGCCTGCGGGTCATCCACGTAGATGCTGCGGCGGAAATCCGGGCGAGCCGGCTGGCTGCGCGGGGTCGCGAAACCGCCGAGGAGATCACGCGGCGCATCACACGCGAAGCCAAGTTCGCAAGCGGCGATCTTCCGGTTACCCATATCAACAACTCAGGCGACCTGGAAACGGCAACGACCGCCTTCCTCGCCGCGCTGGACGAGGTTCTGGTCCCATGACGAACGCATCCCTGACCCTGGCCAATGCCGAGCTGATCCTGCCTGACCGCGTGATGCGCGGCCGTGTCAGGATCGAGGACGGCATCATTGCAGAGATCGCCGAAGGCGGTGAGGTGCCGGCCGGCGCAACCGATTGCGCCGGAGCCCATATCGCGCCCGGCCTGATCGAGTTGCATACCGACAACCTTGAACGCCACATTCAGCCCCGGCCGGGCGTGGACTGGCCACATTCTGCCGCGATCTTCGCCCATGACGGCGAACTTGCGTCGACTGGCATCACCACGGTCTTCGATGCCGTCCGGGTCGGCTCGATCCCGAACGACGGTGGGGGATATGCGAAATATGCCCGCCCCCTTGTGTCCGAGATCAATGCGCTTTCGCAGGCCGGCCGGATGCGGATCAGCCACTTCATCCACATGCGCGCTGAAATCTGCAGCGAAACCCTGCTGGAGGAGCTTGCCGAATTCGGGCCCCAAGATCGTGTCGGCCTGCTCAGCCTCATGGACCACACGCCGGGCCAGCGGCAGTTCCGTGATATTTCGAAGCTCGCGCAATATGTCAAAGGCAAGAAGGGTCTGAGTGATGCGGAGTTCGAAGAACATGTCGCGCGGCTCAAGGACTTGCGCGACCGCTACGGCGCAGCGCACGAGGTCGGAGCGGTCGATGCCGCGCGGCAGATCGGCGCGGTGCTTGCAAGCCATGATGACACCACCCCGGATCACGTCGCAGTCAGCGCGGGTCATGGCGTTCGCATTGCCGAATTCCCGACGACCGACGAAGCTGCGCGTGCCTGCCGGGAACACGGCATCGCCGTCATGATGGGTGGTCCCAACCTGATACGTGGGGGATCGCATTCGGGGAATGTCGCGGCCGAGGCCCTTGCCCGGAACGGCGATCTCGAGATCCTGTCCTCGGATTACATCCCGTCCAGCCTGTTGATGGGGGCCTTTCATCTTGCACGGCTTTGGGACGATCTTCCGCGCGCCTTCGCGACGGTAAGCGATGCACCTGCCCGGGTGACGGGACTGACGGATCGGGGCCGCATCGAGGTGGGCCTGCGGGGGGACGTGATCCGGCTTGAGGATGTCGGTCGCACCGCGCGAGTCAGCGGCGTCTGGGTCGGAGGTGTCCGCAGCGCCTGATCCCGCCATGGGATCAACCGGTATGACGCGTTTGCCTCACGACGAGTTCGCGATAGCCCGATGCCGGGCAGGGCTCACGGGAAAAAACCAACTCGGTCAGGGCAAGCGTGACGATTTCGGCCGTCGTATAGATGGCGGACCCCTCAGCCATGAGATGGCCGCCATAGCTGCGCCCGTCCGGGTCGGCAATGGCAATATGCAGGTGCTGACCGTTCGGATCGATCGTGCCCACCAGAGAGGTGATCTCGAAGCGTCCCCGATAGGTCTGTGGATCTGGCCGATCGGCATGCCTGATGACGACCTCGGTCAGACTTCCGACACAGGTGACGATCGCCATCGCTTCGCTCTGCGCAACTTCGAAGGCCCGCCTTAATCCTTCGACGAGATTTTCGCCGGGGCCCAATCGAAAAGCGTGAAAAACGCCTTGCGAGGGAAGGGGTGTCGTCATGGCTGCCTCCGACTGGCCGTTGCCCGGTGGCGCAGAAACCATGCGGGTGTGGTTTCCGGCGCCAATTCTGGTGCCGGGCCTGGATCAGTTCCCATTGTTCCGGTTGGCAACCAAGGCAGCGTGCTCGCCGGCACATAGCGCGTGGTTGCCCAGAACTTCGATGACCCGGCAATCTGCGATCGCCCCGCGAGAGCACTGATCTAGCATGCGCTCCAACTCACCGCGAAGCGCGACAAGACGCGAAATCCGGGCATTCACCTCGACAAGTTGTCGCCGGACGATTTCATCTGCAGCCTCGCATGCCTGGTGCGGTTCGTCCGACAGGCGAAGAAGTTCTCGGATCGCCTCCAGGGAAAAACCCAGCTCCCGGGAATGGCGGACGAATGCCAGGCGGTCCTGCGCTGACTGTCCGTAAAGCCTGCGGTTGCCCTCGCTACGGTCGGGCTTGGGCATCAGACCAATCTGTTCATAATAGCGAATGGTCGGAATCTTGACTCCGGTTACCTGCGAGAGCTGTCCGATGGTGAGCATCACGAAATCTCTTGCTCCTCTAGTAGCTAGAGGAACTATCACTCCGAATCGATGAAGGCAACTCTCAGCCAAGACGAAGGGAAGCGGCATGATGACAGAGGGCACTCGCAGGGATTGGACCGTCACAGGCATGGATTGCGCCGCGTGCGCGACAAAGGTTTCGCGTGCGATCGAGCGCCTTCCCGGTGTCAGCGACGTGAAGGTTGCCTTGATGTCCGAGCGCCTGACTCTCAATCTCGCGCCCGGCACCACCGAGACCGGAACCATTGAAGACGTTGTCCGAAAACTGGGCTATGGGATCGCCGCGAACGGGCATGATCCCACAAATGGGGTCTCGGCACTTCCCGAAACGGAAGTCAGCGTCCGGGCCGACGTTACCGATCGCACACACCAACATCACGGCCATACCCATGACGACCCGGCCGATCGCGGCAAGCCTTGGTATCAGACGGGAAAGGCGCGGCTTGTTCTCTTGACCGGAGGCTTGCTGTCGGTCGCGTGGATGTTCGAACTGATGACATCGCCCGAGGCGGGACATTGGGCTTTCCTGTTTGCCTGTCTGATCGGCGTAGCCCCGGTGGCGAAACGAGCGTTCGAGGCGGCCCGCATGGGCCAGCCCTTCACGATCGAAAGCCTCATGACCATAGCCGCACTTGGCGCGCTGTTCATCGGCGCCGCCGAGGAGGCCGCGCTGGTCATCTTTCTGTTCGCCATGGGCGAAATGCTTGAGGGCGTCGCGGCAAGCAAGGCGCGGGATGGTATTCGTGCGCTGGCCGCTCTGGTGCCGAAAACCGCGCTGCTGGAAAGCTCGGCCGGCCCGCGCCAGGTTCCGGTCGAGAGCCTGCGGATCGGCCAGGTGGTTCTCGTCCGGCCCGGCGATCGGGTCCCTGCTGATGGGGTGATTGTCGATGGCGTCAGCGGTGTGGATGAAAGCCCGGTCACCGGTGAAAGCGTGCCGCGCACCAAAAAGGCGGGAGACGAGGTCTTTGCCGGCTCGATCAACGCCGAGGCTGCACTGCGCGTGCGTGTCACCAGCGAAGCCGGCGACAATACGATTTCACGCATCATCCGACTTGTCGAAGAGGCCGAAACTGCACGGGCCCCGACCGAGCGTTTCATCGAACGCTTCTCTCGCTGGTACATGCCGCTGGTCGTGACGATCGCGGCGCTGGTTGCCGTGCTTCCGCCCGTGGTGGCGGGCGCTGAATGGGGAACGTGGATCTATCGCGGACTCGCGCTTCTGCTGATTGGATGCCCATGCGCGCTGGTGATTTCGGTTCCCGCGTCGATTGCTTCGGCATTGTCTTCGGGCGCGAGGCGGGGGCTTCTCATGAAAGGGGGTGCGGTGATCGAGGCAACAGCCAAGGTCAGCCATGTCGCCTTCGACAAGACCGGCACGCTGACCCGTGGCAAGCCTGCTGTGACCGACATCCTGCCCGCGCCTGGCACGAGCGAAGGTGATCTGCTGGCCATCGCGGGCGGAGTCGAGATCGGCTCAAGTCATCCGCTGGCTCAAGCCATTCTCACCCGGTTGGCAGGGGCAGGGTTGAGCCCGCAGCCCAGTACCGATTCCCTGGCCTTGCCTGGCAAGGGTGCCCGGGCGCGCGTGCAAGGCGTTCCGACCTGGGTCGGCTCGCCCCGTTTCGCGGCCGAGATGGGCGGGCTGGATCGGATTGCCCTTGAACGGGCGACCGGGCTGGAATCCGAGGGAAAGACGGTCGTGGCGGTCTTTCGCGCGAATGAGCCGCTGGGCCTGATTGCGATGCGGGATGAGCCGCGTGAGGATGCGGCAGATGCCATGCGGCAACTCAAGGCGCTCGGCATCGGTACGACCATGCTTTCCGGTGACAGCAGCCGAACGGCCGCTGCCATTGCCGAAGGGCTTGGGCTGGACTACCGCGCCGAAATGATGCCCGAGGACAAACTGATCGCCATCAGGGACATGGGCGTTCGGGGCGGAGTGATGATGATCGGTGACGGGATCAACGACGCCCCCGCCCTGAAACAGGCATCCATCGGGGTGGCGATGGGGTCGGGGACCGATGTGGCGCTGGAAACCGCCGATGCGGCGATCCTGCGCGACCGGGTAGCGGATGTGCCCGCGCTGATCCGACTGTCTCGTGCGACGATGGCCAACATTCGACAGAACGTCGCGCTTGCGCTGGGTCTGAAGGCCGTTTTCCTTGTCACATCGGTCTTGGGAATCACCGGTCTTTGGATCGCCATCCTTGCCGATACGGGCGCGACCGTGCTCGTCACCTTGAACGCGTTGCGTTTGCTGGGCCATGATCCGTCCCAGCAGCGTCGTCGGGATTGATCCCTGATCTGTCAGTATCCGGGGTGGATATAGCCCAGCACTCGCCCCGAGGCATCGACCTGACAGACATGCAGCCGATTTCCGTCCCGCGCCTCGATCTGTGCGATGCCGCCTGTTTCGGACAGCCAGCGCGAGGTGACTTCTGAACTGGGTCGGCCGACATGTGCAGCGATGGTGGCGGTGCAGGCCGCCTCTTGCCGAGGCCGAAGATCGTCCTGCGATGGCTGGGTCGCCGTACAGGCGGCAAGCATTGCGGGCAGGGCAGGGATCAGGACGGCGCGCATGGCAAACTCCTCGGTTCCTGCGGCAGGCTAGCACTGAATGAGGCTTTCGGACAACGCAGCAGGCAGATGAAGGCTCATTGCCCCTTTCGGCCATTCCAGCCCCATCCACAGGAAGGCCAGGCCCCGACCCATCTGTCTGTCTGATGCGCCTCGCATCCGGTGGAAGTTACGGATATTGTGCTAGCAAAGCATCGTCTGAAAGGTCCGTCGCCATGAACTCCAAGCGTTTCGCTGCCCATATCTTCGGCCTCGCCTCGGCTACCCTGCTTTCGGCGGGTGCTGCTCTGGCAGCCGACCCGGCGGCGGTGATCCGGGTGGGCTCGCTTTACGAGCCGCAGAACCTCGACAATACTGCGGGCGCGGGGCAGGGCATCAACGAAGCCTTCAACGACAACGTCTATGAGGCGCTGTTTCGCCTGAACGACGATGGCTCGGTCTCGCCGGTCCTGGCCGAGAAGCACGAGGTCAGCGCGGACGGGCTGACCCATACCTTCACCCTGAAGCCCGGCGTCACTTTCCATTCCGGCGATCCGCTGACCGCCGCGGACGTGAAATACTCGATCGAGCGCGTGACCGCCGAGGCCTCGAAATCCTCGCGCAAGAAGAGCCTTGCCGCCATCGAGTCGATCGAGACCCCGGATGACGCGACCGTCGTCATCAAGCTGAAGTCGAAATCGATCTCGCTGCCCTACAATCTCAGCTATGTCTGGGTGGTGAATGACGCGGCGGGCGACATCACCGGCAAGGAAGACGGCACCGGCCCCTACAAGCTGGGCGACTGGAAGCGCGGCTCGGCCCTGTCGCTGGAAGCCTTCGACGCCTATTGGGGCGAGAAGCCCGCCAATGGCGGCGCAATGTTCAGCTATTTCACCGAGGCCGCGGCGCTGAACAACGCGCTGCTGACCGATGCGGTGGACATCATCACCTCGGTGCAAAGCCCGGACGCGCTGGCGCAGTTCGAGGACACCTCGGCCTTCAAGATCTCGGAAGGCAAGTCCACGACCAAGCAGATCATGGCCTATAACGATCGTGTCGCGCCCTTCGACAACGTCAAGGTCCGCAAGGCGCTGGCCCGCGCTGTCGACAAGAAGATGCTGCTTTCCGCGATCTGGGGCGATCGCGGCATGGTGCTCGGCAGCTTCGTGCCGCCGACCGATGCATGGTATGAGGACCTGACCGGCGTCGACGCCTATGACCCGGAAAGCGCCAAGGCGCTCCTGGCCGAGGCCGGCTTCCCGGAAGGCTTCACCTTTACGCTGGAAACCCCGAATTACGATCCCCACCCGATCACGGCCGAGTTTCTCAAGGCGGAACTGGCCAAGATCGGCGTGACGGTGAACATCCATGTCATCACCGCCAATGAATGGTACACCAAGGTCTACCAGGCCAAGGATTTCCAGGCGACGCTGCAGGAGCATGTGAACCATCGCGACGTGGTCTTTTATGGCAACCCGGATTTCTACTGGGGCTACGACAACCCGCAGGTGACCGAGCTGGTCGCGGCCGCCGAGGCCAGCGACACCGACGCGCAGCAGGCCGAGAAGCTGCGCGAGGCGAACCGCATCATCACCGAGGAGGCCGCCTCGAACTGGCTGTTCCTCTATCCGCAGATCGTGGTCTCGAACACCAGGACGACGGGCTATCCGCTGAACGGGCTGAACGCGCAATTCTTCCTGCGCGGCATCACCAAAGAGTAACGGATGGGGCGGTATCTCCTGCGCCGCACCATCGTGCTGGCCCTGTCGCTGATCGCGGCGGGGCTGGTGCTTTTCGTGCTGTTGCGTCTGTTGCCGGGCGATCCGGCGGCGGCGCTTCTGTCGGTCGGCGCGGATGAGGCGCAGATCGCCGCCGCCCGCGCGCAGGTCGGCTCGGACCAGCCGATCTGGGTGCAGCTCGGCATGTTCCTGTCCGATCTCGCGCGCTTCGATCTGGGCAATTCCTTCGTCTCGGGGGCGCCGGTGCTGCCCGAGATCTTGTCCCGGCTTTCGGTGACCCTGCCGCTGACCGTGGCGTCCTTCCTGCTGGCGATCGTGATCGCGGTGCCGCTGGGGATCATCTCGGCGCTGCGCGCGGATCGCTGGTACGGAGGGCTCTTGTCAGCCGTCTCGCAGCTTGGCATCGCGGTTCCGGTCTTCTGGATCGGCATTCTGCTGATCTGGATCGTCGCGGTGAAGTTCCGGCTGCTGCCCGCCAGCGGCTTCCCGATGAAGGGCTGGCAGGACGCGGCGGGCGCGGCCCGCGCGCTGATCCTGCCGGTGGTGACGATCGCGCTGGTCATGTCGGCCTCGCTGATGCGCTATGTGCGCTCGGCGACCTTCGACGTGCTCGGCGCGGATTACCTCAGGAACGCCCGCGCGCTCGGGGCCAGTTTCCCGCGCGCGCTGATCCGCCACGGCATCCGCAACGGGGCCGTGCCGGTGATCTCGATCCTCGGCATCGAGCTGGCCTCGACGCTCCTGGGCGCGGTGGTGGTCGAGCGGGTCTTTGCCCTGCCGGGCCTCGGATCGATGCTGCTGTTGGGCATCCAACAAAGGGATTATCCGACGGGACAGGGGGTGCTGCTGGTCTCGACCCTGATGGTGCTGCTGATCGGATTCCTCGCCGACGTGACCCAGCGCCTGATCGACCCGCGCCTGCGAGAGACGGTGGCCGGACGATGAAACGCACAACCCTCTGGATCGGCGCGATCCTTGTCGGCATCAATGTCGCGGTCGCGCTCCTGACGCTGGTCTGGCTGCCCTATGATCCCACCGCCATGTCGGGCGGAAGGCTTGCCGCGCCGTCCTGGGCGCATTGGGCCGGGACCGACCGGCTGGGACGGGACTATTTCACCCAGGTGATGATCGGCGCGCGCATCGCGCTGACCGTGGGCATCGGCGCGGCGCTGCTGGGCGGGCTGATCGGGACCACGCTCGGCGTGCTGGCGGCTTTCGCGCAGCGGGGCTTTGACGATGCCCTTGCCGCGACGCTCGACATCCTCATCGCCTTCCCGACGCTGCTGCTGGCCATGCTGGTCGTGGCGGCAAGCGATGGCGCCTCGCTTGGCACGGCGATCCTCGCCATCGGCATTGCCATGTCCGCGATCGTCGCGCGACTGGTGCGCATCCTGACCAAGCGGGTGCTCGCACAGGATTACATCACCGCGGCGCGCTGCTCGGGGCTGGGCTGGGGCCGCATCGTGCTGGTCCATGTCCTGCCGAACATCGCGCCGACCGTGCTGGTCGCGATGGCGCTGCAATTCGGCCTCGCCGTGATCGCCGAGGCCTCGCTGTCCTACCTGGGCCTCGGCGCGCCGCCGCCCAATGCCTCTTGGGGGCAATTGCTGCAATCGGCGCAATCGACTGTCTTCAACGCGCCGATCGGGGTGATCGCGCCGGGGCTCGCGCTGATGGCGCTGGTCCTCGGGATCAACTTCCTCGCCGACGGGCTGCGCGATCTGCTGGACCCGGAAGGGGGCGCGGCATGAGCCTGCTTCAGGTCGAAAACCTGCGCGTCCACGGCCCCGCGCGCGAACTCGTCCATGGCATCAGCTTCTCGGTCGCGCCGGGCGAGCGGCTGGGCCTTGTCGGCGAAAGCGGCTCGGGCAAGTCGCTGACCGCGATGTCCACCGTGGGGCTGCTCGCGCATGGGCTGCGGGCCGAGGGCTCGGTGCTGCTCGATGGCCGCGAGGTCATCGGCCAGCCCGACCGCGCGCTGGTGCCCCTGCGCGGCAGCGTCGCCGCCGTGGTCTTTCAGGACCCGAGATCCGCGCTGGACCCGCTGATGCGGCTGGGCGAGCAGCTGGCCGAACCGATCCGGCGCCGCGCCCGGCGCGAGGGGCGCAGCCTTTCCGCCCGCGATTTGCGGGCCGAGCAGCTGCGCTGGCTCGACCGCGTCTCGATCACCGATCCGGAACGCATCCTGACCTCCTGGCCGCATGAGGTCTCGGGCGGGCAGCGCCAGCGCATCGCCATCGCCATGGCGCTGGCCTGCGGGCCGCGCCTGCTGATCGCCGACGAGCCGACCACCGCGCTCGACGTCACGACCCAGGCCGAGGTGCTGGACCTGCTCGACGACCTGACCCGCGACGAGGGGCTGGCGCTGCTCTTCATCAGCCACGACCTGCCCGTCGTCGCCCGCATCACCGAGCGGGTGATCGTCATGCAGCAGGGCCGCGCGGTCGAGGAAGGCCCGGTGCGCCAGGTCTTCACCCGCCCGAGCGACAGCTATACCAAGGGCCTCGTCGCCGCCGCGCAGCAGTTGGAAATGGCCGTGAGGGAGATGCGATGAGCCTGATCTCGCTGAACAATGTCGATTTCGCCTATCGCGACACGCCGATCCTGCACGACGTCTCGCTGGCGCTGGAAGAGGGCGAGAGCCTCGGCATCCTGGGCGAGAGCGGTTCGGGGAAATCGACCATCCTGCGGCTGATGCTGGGCCTGGCCCGGCCCGGCTCGGGCGCGGTCACGGCCGAGGGCACGCCCCTCGACACCCGGTCGCGGGCGCGGATGCAGGCGCATCGCCGCTTCGTCCAGCCGGTCTTTCAGGACCCCTATACCTCGCTCGACCCGAGAATGAAGGTCGGCCGCATCTTGACCGAGCCCCATGCCGCGCTGGACCTGCCGGGCGATGCCGCGGCCGAGGCGGCGCGCGTTCTGCAGGCCGTCGGCCTGCCTGCCGACAGCATCGCCCGCTATCCGCGCGCCTTCTCGGGGGGGCAGCGCCAGCGCATCGCCATTGCACGGGCGCTGATCGCGCGGCCCCGCGTGCTGCTGGCCGATGAGCCGGTCAGCGCGCTGGACCTCGCGACCAAAGTCCGGGTGATCGAGCTCCTGACCGAGCTTGCGCGCGAGATCACCCTGGTTCTCGTCTCGCATGACATCGCCATCGTCGCGGCGCTCTGTCCGCGCATGATCGTCCTGCAGCAGGGCCGTATCGTCGAACAGGGCGCGACCCGCGAGATCCTGCGCGCGCCCCGGCACCCCTATACGCAGCGCCTGCTTGCCAGCCTGCAGCACATGCCCGTGGAGACCCCATGACCTACGAATCCGAGATCGAGACCTGGCGCGCCGCACGCCTCGCCGCCCTGACCGCCGAGGATGGCTGGCTGAACCTGACCGACCGCGTGGACATCGCGCCAGGCCGCATGAGCGTGGGCTCCGCCGCCGAGAATGACGTGGTCCTGTCGGTCGGCCCCGCACGTCTTGGCGTGCTGGAGCTCGATGCCGACGGCGCCGCGCGTTTCGACGCGGGCGAGGGGCCGCAGGACTTGAAACCGGTTCCCGACAATCCGCCGCGCCTGAAGGTCGGCGAGTTGCTGATCGAGGTGACCCAGGTCGAGGGGCAATATGCCCTGCGCGTGCGCGACGCCGCCGCACCCGCCCGCCGCGATTTTCCCGGGATCGAAAGCTATCCGCTCGACCCCGACTGGCGGATCGAGGCCGACTGGATGGAACTCGACGTCCCGAAATCGCTCGGCATCGACATGGTGACTGGGGTCGAGACCTCGGTCCAGCTGACCCATGTCGCGCGCTTCCGCCATGAGGGCGCCGAGATCGAGCTGCTGCCGACGCATTGGAAATCCGGCAAGCCGATGTTCGTGATCCGCGACCGCACCGCCGGGCGCGAGACCTATGGCGCCTCGCGCTTCCTGATCGGCGAGGTCAAGGGCGACAAGGTGGTCCTCGACTTCAACAAGGCGATCAATCCGCCCTGCGCCTTCACCGATCTCGCGGTCTGCCCGCTGCCGCCGCGCCAGAACATCATGGGCTTCGAGATCCGCGCCGGCGAAAAAAAGCCTGCCGCGCTTTGATCATCCTGCCCTGAGCCAATAGCCGTTCCGAGCAGGTGATGCGGCCTTGCGCCTGCCCGAGTGCGGAGCCACCTTTGCTGGTTTCCCACGAGCATCGGTCTTGCAGCTTGTCCTCAGCGCGCTCAGACTGCCCGCGATGATCGGAGGAGTGCAGAATGTCACGAGCCGGAATTTTCCTGGCCGTCCTGGCGGGTGCAATGGCGGTGCAGGCCCAAGCGCAACAGGCGACCGATGCCGTAGCCCCGGAAGCCGCAAGCGAACTTGCGGTCACGCCGGAAGCCTTCGGAGATCTCGAGGAATGGACGCGCCGCGCGATTGCAGCAAAATCAGACGGAACGCCGGTTCAGGCACCCGACTGGATGATCAGCGCGGCCCATCCGCTTGCAGTGCAGGCCGGTGCGAGAATTCTTGATGCGGGAGGAAGCGCCGCCGATGCGATGGTCGCCGTCCAGCTGGTCCTGGGACTTGTCGAGCCGCAAAGTTCAGGGCTCGGCGGGGGGGCCTTTCTCGTCTGGTATGACGCCCAAACTGGCGAGCTGACCACGCTCGACGCGCGCGAGACGGCTCCGATGGCGGCGCGACCGACGCTGTTTCAGGATGAAGGCGGCACTCCCTTGAAGTTCATGGACGCCGTGGTCGGCGGGCGATCGGTCGGCACACCCGGCACCCCTGCGCTTCTTGAGGCCGCGCATCGCCGCTGGGGAAAATCGAACTGGGCCGGGCTTTTTGATGACGCGATCGAATTGGCCGACGGCGGGTTTGCCGTTTCGCCCCGTCTCGCGGAACTGGTTGCGGAAGAAGGTGAGGATCTGCAGCGCTATCCGGAAACGACCGCCTATTTCTTTCCCGATGGCAAGCCGATCGTCCAAGGGGCGACGTTGAAAAACCCTGCTTACGCGGACGTTTTGCGCGTCTTGCGCAGCGAGGGTGCCGAGGGCTTCTATTCGGGTCCCGTGGCCCAGGACATCGTTGCGGCGGTGCGGGGCGCGACGGACAATCCCGGCATGCTGGCGCTGTCGGACCTGACCCAATACCGCGTCATCGAACGGCCTGCGGTCTGTGCCGCCTATCGTGAACACGAGGTCTGCGGAATGGGACCGCCTTCTTCCGGGGGGCTGACGGTCGGGCAGATCCTCGGCATGCTCGAAGGATACGATCTTGCCATGCTTGGAGCCGAAAATCCGGAAAGCTGGCGGCTGATCGCGGATGCCTCCCGTTTGGCCTTTGCAGACCGTGAGCGCTACATGGCTGACAGCGATTTCGTGCCCATGCCCACCAAGGGTTTGCTCGAGCCCGGCTACCTGGCCGAGCGGGGCAAGCTGCTTGGCGGGGATGACAGCCTGCCCGAAGTCAGTGCCGGCTCTCCGGGTTGGAGCCATGCAATGCTATGGGGCAGGGACGAGGCGCTGGAATTGCCCTCGACCACGCATATCTCGATCGTCGATGCAGAAGGCAATGCCTTGTCGATGACCACCACCATCGAAAACGGGTTCGGTTCGCGGGTCATGGTGCGGGGCTTCCTGCTGAACAACGAGCTGACGGATTTCAGCTTCAGGACGCATGATGACGCGGGGTATCCGATTGCCAATGCGCTTGCTCCGGGCAAGCGGCCGCGATCCTCGATGTCCCCCAGCATCGTGTTGAAGGACGGCAAGCCAGTTCTCGTGATCGGCTCTCCGGGCGGCAGCCGGATCATAGGCTATGTCGCGCAGTCGATCATTGCCTATCTTGACTGGGGAATGAATGTACAACGGGCGCTGGGGGCGCCGCATGTTCTTTCACGTTTCGGCCCGGTGGATCTTGAGGCCGGAACCGATGCGGCAGGGCTTGCCCAGGCGCTGATCGATCTGGGGTTCGAGGTGAATGAAACCGAGCTTAATTCCGGGCTCCACGCCATCGCGATCACCCCGGATGGCCTTGAGGGAGGGGCCGATCCGCGTCGCGAAGGAATAGCCATCGGCGGCTGAACCGCGTTGATTTCGCCGCCTGAAACGCCCCCAAATGACACAGCCGTCCAGCCGAAGGACGGGCGCAATTTTATCTGCGCCTGTGGGATGCCGCTCGGTTTGCTCAGACAGAACTGGTGGCGCGCTGCACTTGAACAACCGCCATCCGCAAATTCACCACCTTAGCCAATGCGCACCCGCATATGCCCCGGCGAAGGTCGCGACAAGCAAGGCGGCGCCATACCAGATGACGAAGAAAACCGGATTGTCCTGCGTGCAGAAAAGCGAATAGCCCGTCGCTGCAGCCGCCGAGACGCCAAGACCGGCCAGAGCGCCCGTCATGCGCGGCCGGGTCGGGGCGCCTGACCGCAGCCTTGATATGGCGAGGCCAAGCGGCGCGCTGGTCAGCAGCAGAATAAGCCCGACGCATTCCGCGATGGCGGGCATGGTCATCTCGGCGAGCCGCGCGGATGAAGGCAGGGTGACCCAGCTCCAGATCCCCAATGCAATCGCAGCGCCTATGGGCCATGACAATGCGGCAAAAGGCAGCCTGTTCCCTTCGGGGCGCGCCGACCTCATGGCCCGGGGCAGAGCGACGAGGCAGATCAGGAAGGGAAGCAGCGTCTTGGCCTGAACCGCTGGATGGGACATTGCATCGAACAGATCGTCGCGAATTCCGACAACACCCAGAAACAGGCCGCAAGCCAGCGCAACCGCGCCTAGAACCGCAAGCATGATCCGCTGCGGCTGGAAGGATGGACGCGGCGGTTCGGCAGCCAGCCGCGCGATCAGATCATCCGTATTCATCGCGCACCCCCTTTCCCACCGGCCAGCCGGGACAACCGGTCGAGCGCGCGATGCAGCGCGACGCGAACCGAGCCCTCCGACATGGTCAGGCGCTGTCCGACCTCGGCCGCGCTGTCACCCTTCAGCGCGATAGCCCGCACGATCTCGGCAGAACGTGCGTCGATCATGGCGAGCAGTCGGGCGCTGTCGCGGGCCGCAGTGACATCCTGTTCCGGTGCAGCGAAGGCATCGCAGAACTCCTCGATCGGCAAATGGACTTCGCGCCGCCGCCGCCGATAGGCGTCGATCACCTTGTGACGACTGATCGCATAGAGCCACGGCAGCAGTGGGGATTGCGGGTCCCAGGTATGGCGTTTGATGTGAATGGCCATCAGTATCTCTTGCAGGACATCTTCATGCAGATCGGCCGGCTGGCCGCGGGCGCGGCTTCGGACGATGCCACGAAGGACCGGCGCAACCTCGTTCAGAAGCCGGGCATAGGCTTGCCCGTCCCCTGCATTGGCCGCACGCATCAGCGCCGCCCATTCGGATTCACGCCTCGTCATCACGGGGTCCATTCGCGCGATCCTAGCAGATGTTACAGGGCCAGACGAAAAAAGGTGCCGCAGCCCATCTGCGTCGAACCACGAACACGCTCTCGTGAAGCCTGTAACGTATTCACCCTGCGTGGCGAATGGATCTCTCGAGGACCCGCCGAGGTCTTCAGCTGACCAACATGGAGAGACCGATGACCATCTATGACAAAGGCCTGACCCTGACCGCCGCGCTGGCCGCCGCGCTGACAATGGCTGCCGCGGCGCAGGCGCAAGAAAAAACCGCGATGGAGAAATGCTACGGTGTCGCGATGGCGGGTGAAAACGACTGCGCCGCCGGTGCAGGCACCACCTGCGCCGGAACCTCGACCAAGGACTACCAGGGCAATGCCTTCAAACTGGTGCCCGCCGGCACCTGCACGGAAATCAAGACCCCGAACGGCATGGGTTCGCTTGAGCCCAAGGAAATGTGAAACCGGCGCCGGGGCTTCGGCCCCGGCCGTCCCTGCCTTTCATGGAGATGATCATGCCGCTGCAGTCCCGCCCCGGTCTCGGCTTCAAATCCGAGCATTTCGACGACATCCGCGCGCACCGACCCGATCTTGGCTTTTTCGAGGTCCATGCCGAGAATTACATGGGCGGCGGAGGGGTGCCGCATCGTCAGTTGGCTGCGCTGCGGGCCGATTACGAAATCTCTCTTCACGGGGTCGGCCTGTCGATCGGCGGTCCCGACCCGCTTGATCGGGCACATCTGGCGCGACTCAGGCATCTGATCGAGGAATACCATCCCGAAAGCTTCTCCGAGCATCTTGCCTGGTCGAGCCACGGAGGGGCCTATCTGAATGATCTTCTGCCACTGCCCTATACAGATGAGACGCTCACGATTGTCTGTGACCATGTTGACGAAGTGCAGCAGAGCCTTGGCTGCCGGATGCTGCTTGAAAACCCGTCCAGCTATGTGACCTTCGCGGAATCGACCTTGCCCGAAACCCGGTTTCTTGCCGAGGTGGTGCGCCGGACCGGTTGCGGCCTGCTACTGGACATCAACAATGTCTTCGTTTCGGCGGCCAATCTCCGCACCGATCCGCGCCACTATTTGGCCGATTTTCCGATGCAGGCGGTGGGAGAGATCCATCTGGGCGGGCATGCCGAAGAAGCGTTGCCCTCGGGTCCGCTTCTGATCGACGATCATGGGAGCCCCGTCGCCGACCCGGTCTGGGCTCTTTACAGGGAAACCATCGCGCAAATCGGGCCGAAACCCACCTTGATCGAATGGGACAATGACGTTCCCGACTTCCCGGTGCTGATGGCCGAGGCCCGGCGCGCAGACCAAATCCTTGAAACTTGTGATGAGGCTCTCCGTGTTGGCGCATGCTGAATTCACGCGGCAGTTCCATCGAAAGCTTCTATCCGGAGAGGAGCCGCCGCCCAATCTCGCGGCCTCAGCCGAAGAGGCCAAGGCAAGGTTTGCGGTCTATCGCAACAATGTCGTCCATGGGCTGAGTTCGGCCCTTGCGCGCCGCTTTCCCGTCGTCGAGCGACTTGTCGGTTCCGAGTTCTTCCGGGCGATGGCGGTGCATTACCTGCGCAGCGATCCGCCCGGATCGCCCATCCTCCAGGATTGGGGGGAAGGCTTTCCTGAATTCGCGGCAGATTTTCCGCCCCTGTCCGGTTTGCCCTATCTGCCCGATGTGGCACGTCTCGAATGGCTTTCGGGCCGCGCCTATCATGCGGCAGATATGCCCCGGCTGACGCCGGACGCGCTTGCGGGGGCTTCGACCAACCCCGCGAGTTTCGCGCCCGGCCTGCATCCATCGGTCGCGGTGCTCGCATCCCGCCACGCGGTATTTTCCATCTGGCAAGCGAACCAGCCCGGTGAGACGGCGCAGGGACTTGTTTCCGACCGCCCCGAAAGCGTGCTGATCCTGCGTGACTACCGGGATCGCGTGAGGTTGTTGCAGATCACGCCCGGCGATGCAGCCTTCGTGAAGACACTTAGAGATGGCAAGTCCTTGCTGCAGGCGGCCCTTGCCGCCGCCGATCGCGAGGCTGGTCATCAGCCGTCGGGCATCCTGGGCCTGCTCGCGAGCTATGCCGCGTTCGTCCTGCCCGAAAGCGAAGGAGGTCCAAGATGACCATCGCGAGACTCCTCAACCGCTTCAACGCCTTCGTCGAAAACCTGCCATGGGATGTCGCGGCCCTGCCGCTGCGGCTGTTTCCGGGGTTGGTCTTCTTTGCATCGGGCCGGACCAAGGTGGATGGCTTCAGCATCGCTGATAGCACCTGGTATCTGTTCGAGCACGAATATGCCTTGCCGCTTGTCCCATCACATTGGGCGGCGGTTGCCGCAACCATTGCCGAACACACCCTGCCCGTGCTTCTGATCCTTGGCCTTGCGACGCGCTTTTCCGCCCTCGGCTTGCTCATGATGACCGCGGTGATCCAAACATTTGTCTATCCCGAGGCATGGCCCACACATGGGACATGGGCCGCTTGTCTCATTGCACTTGCCTTGCGGGGGCCGGGTCGGCTGTCGCTCGACCGGTGGCTGGGTCTTGATGGCGCTTCCTTGTCCTCCACGCATCGCGGCAGGACCGAACTTGCCAAGTGATCCATAAAATCATGCAGGCCGATGCTGCGAAGGGAATGAAAATCGGTTAGAATCTTCGGGTGGCATGGGAGGATTTCCGACAGGGCAGCGTCTTCCGCTTGGCGCTCCACCGGCTCCCTGCCGTGCGGCCCCGCCACCTCTTGGCAGGCAGGCGAGCCACTTATCCGACGTCCTGGCGAGGGAGGCTGACCCATGGAATTCTCCGAAAGCAGATTGATCCCGATCGGTGAGCGCGCCGAGATATCGGCATGGGAAAGTGTCTGGTCCCTTGCACCCAAAAACACCCGCGAGCAGCTTGGCTTGTCATGGGCGCGCAGCGGTGACGGTGCCATTGCGCTGCATGCGTCCGGCTTTGGCTGGTGGTTCTTCAACCGTGTCCTGGGTATCGGTCTGACCGGCGTCGGCGATACACTTTGGCTCGACGGCGAATTGGACAGGTTCGAAGCTGCGGGGCAACCCTACGGAGTGAGCTTCTGCAGTGAGCTCGTCCCCCGCGGTTTCGCCGATCATCTTGCGGGGCGGGGCCTGCGGCATCAGAACACACTCGCCAAGATGATCCGCCGCTCGGATGACTTGCCATTGCGCGGACCGGACCGGGACATCCGCGAGATCGGTCCCGAGGATATGGCCTTATTCGTGCAGACGCTCAGGCAAGGGTTCGGGGTCCCGGCGACGCTCGACGACCTGTTCGCCACCCTGCCAGGAGAGAAAGGCTGGCATTGCTACCTTGGCTACGACAAGGGCAGGCCGGTCGCGACCGGCGCGCTATATCACGCCGCGGATACGGCCTGGCTTGGCTTTGGTTCTGTCGTTCCGGATAGCCGACGTTCGGGCATGCATCGTGCCATGATGCTGTTCCGGATGCAGGCCGCTGCCGAAATGGGTTGTCGCTGGCTCGTGACCGAAACCAATCGCCCCGAAGGGGATGAACCGGCCCCGTCATATCGCAACATGGAAAGCCTTGGTTTCACGCCAGCCTATTTCAGGCCAAACCATATTCGCGCGGCCTGACCCCCATGGACCGATCCGGTCGCGGCGACCCCTGCCCCCCGGCCGCCATCAATCAGACGATCCCGCCGCCGCTGCCCGTGACCTTCGGCCGCTTCTCGGCGACGCGGGCGCGATATCCCGAACGACGATAGCATGCCACGGGATCAATCGCGGCGCCCGCACGCAGGCGGGCCATTGCCAGGATCGGTTCGACATCGGTGCGGAACCCGGCGCGAAGGGTCGCGGCGGCCATCAGCGCATCAT
Source organism: Paracoccus sp. MBLB3053 (assembly GCF_031822435.1). NCBI lineage: Bacteria > Pseudomonadati > Pseudomonadota > Alphaproteobacteria > Rhodobacterales > Paracoccaceae > Paracoccus > Paracoccus aurantius. The sequence goes on from NZ_JAVQLW010000002.1 coordinate 274,337, forward strand.
TCACCTCGCGATAACTCTCAAGCGCCTCGCGATCCACCAGTGATGCCTGGACATAGGCACGCTGGATCTCGCAGGCCGAGACAATCAGGCTTTCGATCGGGTCGGTCACGTTATGGCTCTGGTCGATCATGTGGGCGAGATCCAGGCCGGGCGTGTCCTCGAGCTCGACCAGCTCGTTGAAGACGAGGAACAGCCGGAAGGGCTCGATCGTGCCACTGTCCAGATCGTCGTCGCCATACTTGCTATCGTTGAAATGAAATCCACCCAGCTTGCCCGCACGGATCAGGCGTGAGACGATCATCTCGATATTCACGTTAGGTGCGTGGTGGCCCAGATCGACCAGGCATTGCGCCTTGGGGCCGAGTTCCTGCGCCGTCATCAGGCTTGTGCCCCAGTCCTGCACCACGGTCGAATAAAAGGCCGGCTCATAGATCTTGTGCTCGGAAAAGATGTGCCAGTCATCGGGCAGGCCGGAATAGATCGCCTTCATCGAGTCGAGATAGCGCTCGAACTGACGGCTCAGCGACGTCTGACCCGGAAAGTTGGAACCGTCTCCGATCCAGACGGTCAGGGCCTTCGAGCCAATTGCCTCGCCGATCTCGATGCATTCGAGGTTGTGTTCGATGGCCTGGCTGCGTGTCAGGGCGTCGGTATGGGAAAGCGAGCCGAATTTGTAGCTCTTTGGCTGGTCTGGCTGGTCCTGGAACGTGTTCGAGTTCATGGCGTCAAAGCCAAGGCCTACCTGTTCGGCCTTTTCCAGCAGCAAGGCGGGCTCGGCCTTGTCCCAGGGGATGTGCAGGCTGACCCTCGGCGTTGCCCCGGTAAGCTGGTGGATGACGCCACAATCGTCCAGCTTGTCCATGATCCCGCGCGGCTCGCCCGCGCCGGGAAACCTGGCAAAGCGGGTGCCACCCGTGCCCGTTCCCCAGCTGGGGATCGCCACGCCAAAGGACATGGCGCGCGCCGTCAGCTTCTCGATATCAACGCCACGACGTGCGAGGCGTGCGCCAAGCCCCGCGTAATCGGCATCGAGGTCGGCTTCAAGGGTCGCGTTCGCGGCCTCGATCATGCTTTCTTCGATCATGGCTTACCTCGTGAAGGCCTGGACGTTTCCGGCATCGACATTGAGGATATTGCCCGTCGACTTGGCCGCCAGGTCAGACGCGAAGAAATAGGCTCCTTCGGCGATATCCTCGGGCAGCACCGCGCGCTTGAGCATCGAGCGCTGGCGATACATCTCCTCGAGCCCCGCCTTGTCCGTGCCATAGGTCGAGGCGCGCTGATCCAGCCAATCGCCCTGCCAGATGCGAGAGCCGCGCAGGACGGCATCGGGGTTCACCACGTTCACGCGAATGCCGGCACCCGCGCCTTCTAGCGCAAGGCAGCGGGCAAGATGGATCTCGGCCGCCTTCGCGGTGCAGTAAGCCGAGGCGTTCGGGCTGGCAGCGAGCCCGTTCTTCGAGGCAACGAAGATGACCGAACCACCGATATCCTGTGCCCGCAGCACACGGAATGCCTCGCGGCTGACCAGAAAATATCCGGTGGACAGGATGTCCATGTTCTTGTTCCAGAGCGCCAGAGACGTCTCTTCGATCGGGGCGGAGGACGCGATACCCGCGTTCGAGACGAGAATGTCGAGGCCGCCGAATTCCACCGCCAGTTCCGCATAGGCGCGGGCAACCTGGTTTTCGTCGGTGACGTTCATCTGCACACTGCGAACGACATCCTTGCCATATCGCGCGACCAGTGCGCCATGCGTCTCGTCCAGCGCCTGCGCGTCGATGTCTGCCAGCATGACGCAGGCGCCTTCGCGCAGGAAACGCTCGGCCGTGGCGGCCCCGATCCCGCCGGCGCCGCCGGTTACCAGCGCCACGCGTCCGGCCAGGGCTTTCGGCTTGGGCAAGCGCTGCAGCTTCGCTTCTTCAAGCAACCAGTATTCGATGTCGAAGGCTTCCTGCTCGGGCAGGCCCTGATAGGTGCCGACCGTGCTGGCCCCGCGCATGACGTTGATCGCGTTCACATAGAATTCGCCCGAGATCCGCGCCGTCGCCTTGTCGAGCGCAAAGGTGATCATGCCCACACCCGGTACAAGGTAGACCACCGCGTTCGGGTCGCGAAGGGCAGGGCTGTCGGCTCGTTTGCAGCGTCCGTAATAGGCCGCGTAGTCGTCGCGGTAATCCGCGATCGCCTTTTCCAGCCCAGCGATGGTGGCGTCAAGATCCGGCCTCGACGGGTCGAAGTCGACCACCAGCGGGCGGATCTTGGTGCGCAGAAAATGATCCGGGCAGGATGTTCCCAATGGTGCGAGCGTGCCGAGCATGCTTGATCCGACGAACGCCAGCACCGCGGCCTGATCGTCATAATGGCCGACCTTGTACCCTTCCTTCGAGATCAGTCCGCGAATGACCGGCATCAGCCGCGCGGCGATCTCCCGCCGCTGTTCCGGGGGCAGGGAGGGAAGCTTTTCTCCGCCGAAAGCGGTTTTCCCGGCAGTCCGCCCATCCAGCCAGGCGGATGCCCGATTGATGATTTCAAGCGTGGTCAGATAGCACTCCTTGGCGTCGTCGGCCCAGGTGAACAGGCCGTGGCTTTCGAGCACGCAGCCCTTGGCACCGGGGTTCTCGGTCGCGAATTTCTCAAGCCACAGGCCCAGTTCATAGCCGGGCTTCTTCCACGGAAGCCAGCCGATCTCGTCGCCAAAAATCTCGGTCGTCAACTCACGCGAGTTGACCGAGGCGGCAATCGCGATGATTGCATCCGAATGCACGTGGTCGACATGCTTCCTTGGCACATAGGCGTGCAGCGGAGTATCGATCGAAGCCGCCCGCGGGTTCAGCGCGAAGGTGCAATGAGGGAGATAGCCCACCATTTCATCCTCGAATTCGACACCGCGATACTTGCCTTTCAGCGTTTGGAGCTTATCCATGTAAAGTGTGGCGAAACCGTCCATTTTCATGGAACCGATATCGCCGCCCGAGCCCTTGACCCACAGCACCTCGGTCTGCTCGCCGGTCAATGGATCGAGCTCCATGACTTTTGCCGAGGTATTGCCCCCGCCATAATTGGTCACGCGTTTGTCCGAGCCCAGCAGGTTCGAGCGATAAAGCAACTTTTCCGATTCGCTCATCGACGCGGCCTTGGCGTCGTCCCACAGGTTCTCCAACCGGTTGCCCATCAGGGTAATGGTCATGGATGCCTCCCTCATCCGGCACGTCTCCGCGCCTCCCTTTCGGGCGATACACTGGAAATCCCGCCATGGTCAATCACAAACAATCAAAACCGATCATTTTGCACCTGCAGAAAGTCGTCACTCGATCAATGTTGATTGACATTGCTTGAAGTTGATGGAAATCATTGTTCCGGGAAGAGGAAGCCATGCTGGAAACGGAACGTCACCGCATCATCTTGTCTGCAGTGCAGGAACGACCGGTCGTGACCGTCGCAGATCTCTGCGCGCTGACCGGCGCTTCCGAGGCGACAGTGCGACGCGATATCGCGCAGCTTCATGTATCCAAGAAGCTGCGCCGGGTGCGGGGCGGGGCGGAAGCCATCGCGCCACCGCAATTCGTGGGAATCAACGCCCGTCCCTTCGCGGTCAATCAGACGATCAATATCGCTCAGAAACGCGCAATCGCTCAGGCGGCCGTCGATCTGTGCGAGGACGGTGATCCGATCATCATCAATGGCGGAACGACGACGTTCCAGATGGTTCATCCTCTGACCACCAAACGGCTGCAGGTCTTCACCAACAGCTTCCCGATCGCGGAGCACCTGCTGAAGCAATCGAAGAACACGGTCCTCGTGCCGGCCGGCGCGATCTACCGAGAGCAGAACATCATCCTGTCGCCATTCGATGAGGATGGCAGCAATCACTTCTATGCACGTCGCATGTTCATGGGATGCCGCGGGCTGGGGCCGCTGGGCCTGATGGAAGGGGACCCATTGCTGGTTCAGGCCGAACAGAAACTGATCGATCAGGCGGATGAGCTGGTCGTCCTGGCGGACAGTTCGAAATTTCGCCAGCGCTCAAGCCTTCTGCTCTGTCCGTTGAACCGCATTCATACCGTCATCACCGATGACGGCATCGAGGATCGCGCCGCACAGATGCTTGAGGCGGCCGAGATCCGTCTGATCGTGGCCGAAAAGGGCACGAACGACCGAAGGAACCGCGCGCAGGAGGAGTGACGCGCGACATCGCTCACAGGGGAGGAAGACATGAGCATTCTGAGAAAGGTCCTGACGACGGCCGCCATGGCCTCGGCATTGATGGCCGGTACGGCCCATGCCGAGGAAATGCGGATCGCACTTGTCGTCAAGGCATTGGGGATCGGCTTTTTCGAAGCCGCCAACAAGGGGGCCGAAGAAGCCGCAAAGGAACTCGGCGACGTCAAGATCATCTATACCGGTCCGACAGACACGACTGCCGAAGGCCAAATCGAGGTGATCAACAGCCTGATCGCGCAGAAGGTGGATGCGATCGCCGTCAGCGCCAATGATACCGACGCACTGGTGCCTACGCTGAAAAAGGCGATGGATCGCGGGATCACCGTCATCAGCTGGGATTCCGGAGTTGCCCCCGAAGGGCGGCAGATGCACCTGAACCCGTCCTCGTCACCGCTGATCGGCAACATGATCATCAAGCTTGCCGCCGACAACCTGCCTGATGGCGGAGAGGTCGCGGTCCTTTCCGCTACCTCTACCTCGACGAACCAGAACACATGGATCGAGGAAATGAAGAAGGTCGAGGGCAATTATCCCAAGGTCAAGGTTGTAGGCACGGTCTATGGCGACGATCTTGCCGACAAGTCCTACCGCGAGGCGCAGGGCCTGATGCAGACCTATCCGGATCTCAAGGCGATCATTGCGCCGACCTCGGTCGGGATCGTCGCGGCCGCTCAGGCCGTAACGGATGCGGGCAAGGTTGGGGCGGTGAATGTGACCGGGCTGGGCCTGCCATCGGAAATGGCAGGGCATGTGAAATCGGGCGCCTCGAAGTCTTTTGCCATTTGGAACCCCATCGATCTGGGCTATTCCGCCACGATGGCGGCCTATCATCTGGCCAAGGGTGACGCCAAGGCCGAGCCGGGCGCCAAGATCTCGATCGGACGCATGGGTGATATCACGCTTGACGACAATAACGAGGCGGCGATGGCCGATCCGTTCGTCTACGACGAAAGCAATATCGACGAGTTCAGCTCGATCTTCTGATCCCTGCCAGAGCGATCCCCGGCGTGCAAGTCGCGCCGGGGCCCATTTCCCGAGGACCCGAATATGCAGGCTGGAAATCGGCCGCAGGATGGCACCGAAGCGGTGCTGTCGCTGCGCGGCATCGTCAAGACATTCCCCGGCGTGCGCGCCCTTGACGGCGTGCAACTGGATCTGTTTTCCGGCCAGGTGACCGCACTTGTCGGCGAGAACGGGGCCGGCAAATCGACCATCGTCAAGATCCTGACCGGGATCTATCACCCCGATGAGGGGGAAATCCTTCTGGACGGGGAACCGGTTCACCTGCCTTCGGCCCAGGCGGCGGCTCACGCGGGCGTCACCGCAATTCATCAGGAAACAGTGCTGTTCGACGAGCTTACGGTGGCCGAGAATATCTTCATCGGGCATGCCCCCCGCACAAGGTTCGGGCTGATCGATCGCCGTGCCATGCGTGAGCGCGCACGCGAGATCCTTGGCGGGATCGGTGCCGATCTTGATCCGGCCACACGGCTGCGCGATCTGGGCATCGCCAGCAAGCATCTGGTCGCGATCGCGCGCGCGCTCTCGGTCGATGCGCGAGTCGTCATCATGGACGAGCCGACAGCAGCCCTTTCGCACAAGGAAATCGGTGAGCTTTACGAGCTGGTCGAAAAGCTGAAGGCACAGGGCAAGGCGATCCTCTTCATCAGCCACAAGTTCGACGAGATCTTTCGCATCGCCGATCGCTGGACTGTCTTCCGGGATGGGCAATTCGTCGGAGAAGGACGTATCGCGGATGTCGACGAAGCCGATCTGGTCAGGATGATGGTCGGCCGCTCGGTCGACCAAATCTACCCCAAGCGCCCGGCCGAGATCGGGGGCGAGGTTCTGAAGGTCGTGGGCTACGGCCATCCGACGGAATTTGCCGATATCAACTTCACCCTGCACAAGGGCGAGATCCTGGGTTTCTACGGTCTGGTCGGCGCGGGACGGTCCGAGCTGATGCAGGCCCTGTTCGGGATCACCCGACCTTCGCGCGGGGCCTGTCGGATCGACGGGAAGGTCCGTGTGATCCGATCTACGGCGCAGGCCGTTGATGCGGGCATCGTCTATGTCCCCGAGGATCGCGGCAAGCAGGGCGCGGTCAAGGGGTTGCCTATCTTCCAGAACGTGACGCTGCCGTCGCTTGCGCGCACAGGTCGCGCCGGTTTTCTGCGTCTGACGCAGGAATTCGCGCTCGCCCGCGAATATACCCAGCGGCTTGATCTGCGGGCGGCGAGCCTAGATCAGGACGTGGCGCTGCTGTCCGGGGGAAACCAGCAAAAGGTCGTGATCGCGAAATGGCTCGCGACCCGGCCCCGCGTCATCATCCTCGACGAGCCGACCAAGGGGATCGATATCGGGTCGAAGGCTGCCGTTCATGACTTCATGTCCGAGCTTGCCGCGCAAGGTCTGTCTGTCATCATGGTCAGCAGCGAGATCCCCGAGGTTGTGGGCATGTCCGACCGTGTGATCGTCATGCGTGAGGGGCGCATCGCCGGTGAGTTCGAAGGCCCGGCCATGACCCCCGAGAACCTCGTGCGTGCCGCGGTCGGCATTTCCGGTTCTGCGCCGGAGGTCGCGGCATGAGGTATCTGAAATCTCGCGAAGCCATTCTAGCGCTGGCCATCGTTGTGTTGCTTGGCGTCATCGCCAGCCGCTTTCCGGGCTTTGTCCGGCCGTCCAACCTCGCGCGGGTATTTACCGATACGGCACCGCTTATCCTGCTTGCGCTCGGCCAGATGGCCGTGATCCTCACGAAATGCATAGATCTTTCGGTTGCGGCGAACCTTGCGTTTTGTGGAATGGTCGCGGCACTGATGAACGGGGCGGGGGTGCCCTTGCCTCTGATCCTGCTCGCAGTCATTGGACTTGGCGCAAGCCTCGGGGCGATCAACGGCCTTCTGGTCTGGCGGCTCGGGATTCCGTCGATCGTGGTGACGCTTGGGACCATGACCATCTATCGCGGCACGATCTTCCTGATGACCGGCGGGGCATGGATCAATGCCCACCAGATGACGTCGGGTTTCAAGGCCTTCCCGCGTCACGTGCTTGCAGGTTTGCCGATCATGGCCTGGATCGCAATCGCAGCCATCGCGCTTGTCGCGCTCCTGATGACTCGAACCGCACTGGGCCGCGCCTTCTATGCAGTCGGCGGCAATCCGCATGCCGCGATCTATGCGGGCATTTCGGTCGGGCGTAGCCAATTTGCGGCATTCGTTCTGGCGGGGGCTCTGGCAGGCCTCACGGGATATCTCTGGGTCGCGCGATACGCCGTGGCCTATGTCGACATCGCGGGTGGGTTCGAACTGGACGTGGTCGCGGCCTGCGTCATCGGCGGCATCGCCATCGCAGGCGGGGCAGGGACGGTGGCAGGTGCGGTCATGGGGGCATTGTTCCTGGGTATCATCAAGAACGCGCTTCCGGTCGTCGGCATTTCGCCCTTCTGGCAGATGGCGATCTCGGGTTCGGCAATTCTGATCGCGATTGCATTCAACGCCACCAGCCAACGCATACCTGGCCGCATCATCCTGAAACAGGCAGGACATCGGACATGACCGCCTTGACCGGACGCCAGATCCCCGACCGCCTGAGCAGCCCGGCATCCCGCGCGCTGAAAAGCTGGGAGGCGCTTCTGCTGATCGTGGCCATCGCGATCTTCATCCTGAACACCCTGGCCTCGCCCTATTTCCTCGATCCGTGGAACCTTTCAGATGCGAGCTACAACTTCACCGAAAAGGCGATGATCGCGTTCGCCATGGCGATGCTCATCGTGGCAGGTGAAATCGACCTGTCCGTTGGTTCGATCATCGCGCTTTCTTCGACTGTCATGGGTGCGGCCATGGCGGCGGGTGCGTCGACGCCACTGCTGGTTCTGCTTGGGCTTGGCACGGGCGTGGCTTGCGGGGCATTCAACGGCCTTCTGGTCGCGCGGTTCGGCCTGCCCTCGATCGTGGTCACGATCGGCACGATGAGCCTGTTTCGCGGCATCAGCTATATCGCCCTGGGCGACGGTGCCTTCACCGGTTACCCGTCAAGCTTCGCCTGGTTCGGTCAGGGCTACGTCTTCTGGGTCATCACCGTCGAGCTGGTGATCTTTGCGATCGCGGCGCTTATCTTCGGCATCCTGCTGCACCGAACGAGCTTTGGGCGCATGGTCTATGCCATCGGCAACAATGCGACCGCTGCGCGCTTTTCGGGGATCCGCGTCGACCGCATCCGGTTCATCCTGTTCCTGCTGACCGGGTTGATGAGCGGCATCGCTTCGGTCTGCCTGACCTCGCGCCTTGGATCGACGCGGCCCTCGATCGCCTCGGGCTTCGAGCTCGAGGTCGTCACGATCGTCGTGCTGGGCGGTGTCAGCATCCTGGGCGGGTCGGGATCGATTGCCGGTGTGGTGCTGGCTGCCTTCGTGATGGGGCTGGTGACATTCGGGCTTGGTCTGCTCAACGTGCCAGGCATCGTGATGTCCATCATCGTCGGGGCGCTCTTGATCGCGGTGATCGCGATCCCGCGTCTGTGGTCCATGACCAGGAGGGCGTGATGCAGCAATACGCATTTCGCATGATGCTGAAGCCCGGAATGGCCAATGAATACCGCCGTCGCCATGATGAGATCTGGCCCGAACTGGTCGTGCTTCTGCAGGAGGCGGGGATCAGGAATTACTCAATCCATCTCGACCCAGAGACAAACGCCCTTTTCGGCATCCTTTGGCGCGATGACGATCACCGCATGGACGACCTGCCATCCCATCCCGTCATGCGGCGCTGGTGGGCCCATATGGCCGACATCATGCAGACCCATCCCGACAACGAACCTGTGGCGGTGCCGCTGATAAGGATGTTCCATCTGCCATGAAGCATGTCGCGGTCATCGATATCGGCAAGACCAATGCCAAGCTCGCACTTGTCGAAGCTGAAAATCTGACCGAAGTCGCGGTCGTCACCCGACCAAACCGCCCCTTGCCCGGCCCGCCCTGGCCCCACGCGGATATCCAGGGGCTGTGGCAGTTCTTCACAGCCCATCTCGCCAGTTTTCATGCGGAATTCGGCATTGACGCGATCTCGGTCACGACGCATGGCGCGGCGGCGGTACTGCTGGATGACACGGGCTCGCTTGCTGTCCCGATGCTCGACTATGAACATCCCGGCCCCGAGGATGCATACGCAGAATATGACAAGATCAGGCCAGATTTCCACGAGACGGGCTCGCCGCGTCTTCCGATGGGCCTGAACCTTGGCGCACAGCTTCACTGGATGCTGAAGACCTTCCCCGGACTTGCCGAGCGGGTCGCCCATATCGTGACCTATCCGCAATATTGGGGCTGGCGACTGACAGGCGTCCTTGCCTGCGACATGAGCTCACTGGGCTGCCATACGGATCTGTGGGATCCATGGCACGGTCGGTTTTCCCCATTGGTCGAGCGCCTTGGCCTTGCCCGGAAGATGGCGCCGCCGCGCCGCGCGACCGAGGTGCTGGGCGGGCTCTGTCCCAGCGTGTCGGCGCATACGGGCATACCAACCGGAACGCCGGTCGCCGTCGGCATCCATGACAGCAACGCTTCTCTTTTTTCCCATGTCCAGGGCCGAGAGCCCCCCTTTGCGGTCGTCTCGACGGGAACTTGGGTCGTCGCGATGGCCGTCGGCGGCGACGCGGTCGGGATGGATCCCGCGCGCGACATGCTGGTGAACGTGAACGCGCTTGGGCAGCCCGTGCCCTCGGCCCGTTTCATGGGCGGGCGGGAATACGAGTTGATCAGTTGCGGCAGCACCGCCTGCCCGACAGAGGAGGAACGCCGCAGGGTCCTGCTGGGCAAAACGATGATTCTTCCCCCTGTCGAGCCGGGCTCCGGTCCTTTCCAGAAAGGCGAGATGGCCTGGCGCGGGCGGGTCGAAAGCGAAAGAGAGAAAATCGCGGCGCTCTCCTATTATCTTGCGCTGATGACGGACACCTGTCTCACCTTGATCGGCGCCAGGGGACCGACAATCATCGAGGGGCCATTTGCCCGCAATACCGATTTCCTCGATATGCTGGCCGTGCTTCGTGGCGATGGCGTCGAGATTGCGCGAAACGCGACGGGCACGTCGGTCGGGGCGGCATTGCTTTGCATGTCTTCTGCCGAACCACCCGTTTCCCGGGGCTGGGCTTTGCCCGACCAGGCCGAAGACATGGCGAGCTATGCGTCTGCCTGGCGGCAGGAAGTGGCGATGCGGGGGCAACGAAGGGCCAGTTCGGCTTAAGGCTGCACAACGTGCCGGACGTCTAATACCGCTATTGCCCCCCCATGGCGCGATCCGCAAGAACCGCCGCCGAAGTGCGGTTGTCCACTCCCATCTTTTCAAAAACCTGCTCAAGATGCTTGCTGACAGTTCGCCCGCTCAGCCCGAGGATGCTGCCGATATCCGCGTTGCTTTTGCCCTGCGCGAGCCAGAACAGAACCTCGGCCTCGCGATCGGTCAGGCCGAAGCGGGCTGACAGGACTTCTTCTCGCGGCGCTCCGCTGCAATCCTGGATCGCGATCAGCAGATCCTGACCGCTGCCTCGCCCGAGATAGGTTAACTCGACCTGCGCCGAGACAAGCTTCTGCGCCTGCGACAGGGGGAGGCGGCGAAGGCTGGCGAGCCAGGCGAAAAGCTCGCCCGCCGCGCTCATCCCGCCCGGCGCCATCCATTTGTCGGGCATTTCGGCCAGAAGATCGCTGGCGCGCGGCGAGGCCCAAGCCAGTTCGCCGGTCACCGAGAAGGCAGCGACCGCCCGGCCATTCGCATCCAAGGCCTGTCTTGCGCTTGTCAGCTTCTGGGCATTCATGAGGTGGATGCTGATCCGCGCCATGAGCTCGTCGAGGTTCAGGGGTTTCGTCACGTAATCGACCCCGCCCGCCCGCAATCCCTCAAGGATGTGTTCTGGCGCGCCTAGGCCCGTCATGAAGATCACCGGTGCCATCGCCGCCGTCGGATGCGCCTTCAAAAGCCTGCAGGTCTGGAACCCGTCCAGCCCGGGCATCATGGCATCCAGCAAGATGACGTCCGGAACGACGCGGCCGGCAAGTCGCAGCGCGGATTCGCCGTCGCGCGCTGCCATTGCCGTGATGCCTGCCTGCTCGACCGCCTCGGCCACCATCAGCAGCGAGGCCGGATCGTCATCCACGACAAGCGCGATGCTGCGCAGGGTCTCGTCAGCCGGCATCGAGTTCTGCCGCAGAACCATATTCATCGAGGACATGAGTGATCCTTTCGAAATCGGCCTCCATCAGGGCATCGCTAAGTTCGCGCACCAGAACAGAGGGAAGGGATTGGTCTGCGATCGCCTCGCGCAATTCGCGGACCCGGCCCAGTTGGGCCATATCCCGCAATCTGGCGATGGTACCCGGCAGGACGCAGCCGGGTTGGGCCTTCGCGACCACCCCCGCTTCGCCGAATGGTCGTCGCTCCAGCTTGAGCAGGCTGTCGATGCGCGCGCGCAAGTCGTCAAGGATACAGGGCTTGGCGATGAAGGCGTCGTGAAGGGGGATTTCGGGCGCGCCGGACTGGGATTCGCGCGCATGTCCCGACAGCACGATGACAGGTGTGGCGGAATGTCCATTGCTGCGCAGCCATTGCAGGAAATCCCACCCGCTAAGACCCGGCATGTCGACGTCGATCAGAAAAAGGTCGGGGCTCACATCGTCGAGAGCCTGCATCGCCATTTCCGCATCGTTCAGAAGGACCGTGTTGAACCCTTGCGGGCGCAGGTAGCTCTCCATCAGGGCGAGATGGGTCGGATCGTCATCGACGATCATCAGCAGCCGCAGCCTGCCGTCATATTCCGCAGGCCCGGCGGTTTCGGACACATTGCTGGGCGCAGGTATGTCACGGGTTTCGGCCAGATAAAGCTTAAGGCGAAACAGGCTGCCTTTTCCCGGAGTGCTGCTGACAGCCACCTCTCCGCCCAGAATGTCGACCAGGAGCTTTGTGATGGTCAATCCCAGGCCAGACCCATGGCGCGTCATCCCGGTGCCCCGCTCGAATGGTTTCCAGATCCGGCCCATATCCTCGGGGCGGATGCCGATGCCGGTGTCTTCGACTTCGATCGTGGCGACCTGATTGCGCCAGCCGATGCGCAGTGTGACACGACCCCGGTCAGTGTAGCGAAAGGCATTGGCAAGCAGGTTGATCACGATCTGCCGCAGGCGCTTTTCATCGACCAGCACCCATTCAGGCAAGGGGCCGGTCCTTTCGATCAGGAATTCAAGGCGCTTCTCGCGCGCGGTTTCCTTGAAAATGTCGGTGATCTGGCGGAGAAGATCGGGAAGATGCACTCGTGTCCTGTTGAGATCGAGCCGCCCCGCCTCGATCTTCGAGATGTCGAGCAAACCTTCGATCAATCCTGCAAGATGTTCGCTTGACCGCCTGATCGCGCGAACTGCCTCGCGACGCCCGGATGGGATCTGCGGATCTGCATCAAGCAGTTGCGCAAAGCCGTATATTGCGTTCAGCGGGGTGCGCAACTCATGGCTCAGCCCCGCCATGTAACGGGTTTTCGCAAGGTTCGCGGCCTCGGCCTTTTCCTTTGCTTCCTGCAGCGCGCGGTCGGTTCGTTCATGCGCCCGGATCTCGCGCAAGAGACGCTCGGTCTGTCTCTCGGTATCGCGCTGTGCGGCAAGACGCGCCTCTCGGGTCAGCAGGAACAGCCATACGGCAACCCCGGAAGCGACCATGGTGGATGCCAATATGACGGCCAGAAGTGGATCCAACGCGGGCTGGTTCGCGGTTCGGCGGATCATCCACAGAAGCGTTGCCACGCCTCCGGTCAGGACCGAGGTTCCCATAAGGAACTGGGTGAGCCGCCCGCCAAGCAACCTTCCGAGAGGGCCGGGCAGGATCGCCTGCGCGCGACTTTTGGTCAACTGGCCCAGCCCGACCTCGGGCTTGCAGACATCGTTGCACGAGGCATTCAGCGAACAGCACAGCGAACAGATCGGAGCCGCATAGAACGGGCAGCTCGTCATGTCCTCTCGATCGAAACGGTAATCGCAAAGGCAGCATGAAATCAGGCCTTCGGGAAGATCAGCCGGTGGGCGGGCCAGATAGTATCGCCCGCGTGTCGCGATAGCGATCAGGGGTGCCGCCACGATCGCGCCTCCCAGCGCGACGAATGCGGAAAGCGCCCGGGCGGTCGGGCCAAAGACACCGCCATGTGCAAGAAGTGCCAGCAAGGTTCCTCCCAGCACGGCACCCAATCCGACGGGGTTGACGTCGTATAGATGGGCACGGCGGAACTCAACGCCTTTGGGCGAAAGGCCGATCGGCTTGTTGATCGTCAGATCCGCGAAGATTGCGCCGATCCAGGCAAGGGCAACATGTGCATAGACAGAAAGCGTCGCCTCAAGCGCGGCGAAAACGCCTAGCTCCATCAGCAGCAAGGCGATCGCAACATTGAAGAACAGCCAGACGACGCGGCCGGGATGGGCATGGGTTACCCGAGAGAAGAAGTTCGACCAGGCGATCGAGCCGGCATAGGCATTCGTAACGTTGATCTTGAGCTGTGACAGGATGACAAAAACGCCCGTCAGCAATAGTGCGAGCCATGGCCACGGAATGACCTGGGCGTAGGCGCCGTGATAAAGGATCGTCGGATCGATCGCGTGGCTGAAGTCGATCCCTTCCTGCTGGGCAAGCGTCACAAGCCAGGACCCGGCAAGCATCTTGATCGTCCCGATGAGCACCCATCCGGGACCGGCCGCGATCAAGGCGATCCACCATTTGCGTCGCTCGGTCGGGGTCTTGGGCTCGGGAAGAAAGCGCAGATAGTCGACCTGCTCGCCGATCTGGGCGATCAGCGCCAGTACCACGCCGGAAGCCGCGCCGAAGGCCACGATCGGATTGATCTGCGCCCCGGCGTCATTGCGCAGCGCTCGGCCTTCGTAGCTTGTCCAGCCCGACAGGTCATGCCCCGCAAAGGCCAGGAGCAGGAATGGAAGGACGTGGAGCACGATCCAAAGGGGCTGGGTCAGGGCCTGGAACGCCGAGATCTTGGAAAATCCGTTGACCACAAGGGGAATGACCGCCACCGCCGAAATGAGGTAACCGATTGAGAGCGGAATTCCGAAAAGCAGGTTCAGCGCCATCCCGAGGATCGCGGCCTCGAGCGCGAAGAAGATGAAGGTGAACGAGGCATATATCAGCGAGGTGACGGTCGATCCGAAATAGCCAAAGCCCGCGCCACGTGTAAGCAGGTCGATATCGACCCCGTATCTGGCCGCGTAATAGGAAATCGGCATCCCGGTCAGGAACAGGATGAGACCGCCCCAAAGGATGGCCTGAAAAGCGATGTCGAACCCCCAGTTCAGCGTGATGGCGGCCCCGATCGCCTCTAGCGCCAGGAATGAAATCGAGCCCAACGCGGCATTTGCCACCCGCCCGGCCGTCCAGCGACGAGCGCGCCTTGCCGTGAAGCGCAGCGCGAAATCCTCCATCGTCTCATTCGCCGCCCAACGGCTGTAAAGCCGTCGTTCGCGCGTCGCCTCAACGCCCGTGATCATCTTCGTTTCCCTGTCGTGCCCGGCTTGATGCCGGATCGCTTTCGCCCACGGTTTCTTCCGCAGTGCAGCATTCAGTTCTTGATGCGTAGGATGAGGGGGAAGAATGCGCAATTGAATACGTCAGATGACGTATGTTGCAGTGCAGCATTCCGCGCCAGTCTCGGTGCAGGACGGCGAAAAGCCCGCCACAGACCTCCCCCGAGACAGGAGCCTTTCATGACTGAAAAGACCCCCAAAGCCCCATTCACCGGGCCCTCGCGCCGCGCATTTCTGGCCGCTTCGGCCGGGCTTTCCGCATCACTTTTCCTTCCCAAGGGACTGCGGGCGCAGGATTTTCCCACTGCCGCAGTGAACACGACCGGGCTTGCCGTCACCGACAGCGACGTGACCGTCGGCATCCTTCATTCGGTCACCGGAACCATGGCGATTTCCGAGACCGGCTCGGTCCAGGCCGAGAAACTGGCCATCGAGCAGATCAACGCGCAAGGCGGTGTTCTGGGGCGCAAGATCAAGTTCGTTCAGGAAGATGGTGCCTCGGATTGGCCCACCTTTGCTGAAAAGGCGCGCAAACTGCTTGTCGACGACAAGGTCGCCTCGGTCATGGGCTGCTGGACGTCGGCCAGCCGCAAGGCCGTGCTGCCGGTCTTTGAGCAGTATAACGGGATGCTCTATTACCCGACCTTCTACGAAGGGCTCGAGGAGTCGCCGAACGTCATCTATACCGGCCAGGAAGCGACTCAGCAGATCATCGCGGGCATCGACTGGGTGACGCAGAACAAGGGTGCGAAAACCTTCTATCTTCTGGGTTCGGACTATATCTGGCCGCGCACCTCGAACAAGATCGCACGCAAGCATATCGAGAAACTGGGCCTCGAAGTGGTGGGCGAGGAGTATTACCCGCTTGGCCATACACAGTTCAACTCGGTCATCAACAAGATGAAGCTGAAGAAGCCGGACGTGATCTACGCGATCGTCGTCGGCGGTTCGAACGTGGCCTTCTACAAGCAGTTGAAGGCGGCGGGCATCGACATGACCAAGGAAAAGCCCCTGCTGCTGACCATCTCGGTCACCGAAGACGAAATCCGCGGTATCGGTGGCGAGAACATCGACGGCGCCTATGCTTGCATGAAATACTTCCAGTCGCTCGACAACCCGAACAACATCGAATTCGTCAAAGCGTTCAAGGCCGCTTACGGCGAGGACATGGTGATCGGCGACGTGACGCAGGCAGCCTACCTGGGCCCTTGGCTGTGGAAGGCCGCTGTTGAAAAGGCAGGCAGCTTCGACATCGACAAGATCAAGGAAGCCAGCCCCGGCATCGAGTTGACGACCGCCCCCGAGGGTTACGTCAAGGTCCACGAGAACCACCATCTCTGGTCCAAGACGCGCGTCGGCCATGCGCAGGCGGACGGGCAATACAAGGTCGTCTTCGAAACGGCGGATCTGGTCGAACCCGATCCCTTCCCCGAAGGGTATCAGTAATCATATCCCGGCCGCGCGGCCCCTCTCTGCGCGGCCAGATGCGCCGGGTCTGATGGCCCGGCGGTTTTCCTCACATATGCGCCCGGAGGTGTGCGATGTTCGCCGACTACAGTTGGGGCGAGCTCCTGTCGATTTTCGCGATGCAGGGCTTTGCCGGCCTTATCCTCTTTTCCGTCTTCGTCCTCATGGCGCTGGGTCTTGCGATCATTTTCGGCCAGATGGGCGTCATCAACATGGCCCATGGCGAATTCATGATCCTGGGCGCCTATGTGACCTATCTGGTCTCGCGGCTGTTCGAAAGTTACGCACCGGCCTTGTTCGGGATCTATTTCTTCATCGCCATGGCGCTGGCCTTCGTCGTCGCGGGCGCGCTTGGCATGCTCGTCGAATGGGCGTTGATCCGCAGGCTCTACAAGCGCCCGCTGGACACGCTGCTGGCGACCTGGGGGCTGTCGCTGATCCTGCAGCAACTTTTCCGCACCGTCTTCGGCGCGCGCGAGGTGGGCGTCACCATCCCGCAATGGATGATGGGCTCGCTGCCGCTGACAGACACCATCGAGGTGCCGATCAACGGGCTTTTCGTCATGGCGCTGGCCATGGGGATCTCGGCCGCGATCTATGTGCTGATGTTTCGCTCGCGCTGGGGCTTGCAAGTCCGCGCCGTGGTCGCGAACCGCACCATGGCCGATGCCGTGGGTATCAACACCGAGCGCACCGACCGCCTGACCTTCGGCATCGGCTGCGGCGTCGCGGGGGTCGCGGGCGCGGCCTTCACCATGATCGGCTCGACCGGGCCGACCTCGGGCCAGCTTTATATCGTCGACACCTTCCTGGTCGTCGTCTTCGGCGGCGCGGGCAGCCTGATCGGCACCATCGCCTCGGCCTTCTCGATCAGCCAGGCGCAGTCGATCCTCGAATTCTTCCTCTCGGGCTCGATGGCCAAGGTCCTGACCCTGCTTGCGGTGGTCGGCATCCTGATGGTCCGGCCGCAGGGCCTGTTCGCCCTGAAACTGCGCAAGTGAAAGGCAAGCCATGACCGACTTTCCCGCTATGGCGACCGGGCGCGACGGACGCTTCCTGAACCGAACCGAGATGCTTGGCGCCGTGGCACTTGCGCTTATGATCTTCGTGCTGCTGCCGCTCGCGCTTGATCCCTTCCGGCTGAACCTTTTCGGCAAATACCTGACCTATGCCTTTGTCGCGGTGGGACTTGTGCTGTGCTGGGGCGCGGGCGGGATCCTGAGCCTTGGCCAGGGCGTTTTCTTCGGCCTCGGCGGATATGCGCTGGCGATGTTCCTGAAGCTTGAAGCATCCACCCCCGAGGCCACCAAGATCCAGTCCACGCCCGGCATTCCCGATTTCATGGACTGGAACCAGATCACGGCTCTGCCCGGCTGGTGGCAGCCCTTCCACTCGCTGAGCTTCACCATCGTCGCGGTCGTCGCGGTCCCGGTGATCTTCGCCTTCATCATCGGCACGGCGATGTTCCGCCGCCGCGTGGGCGGGGTCTATTTCTCGATCATCACCCAGGCCGTTGCGGCGATCCTGACCATCCTCATCATCGGCCAGCAGGGCTATACCGGCGGCGTCAACGGCATCACCGACCTGCGCACCCTCAAGGGCTGGGACATCCGCACCGACGAGGCGAAGACGATCCTGTATTTCGTCAATGGCGCGCTGCTTTTCGCCTGCCTCGCACTCGCGCAATTCGTCCGCCGCTCGAAGCTTGGCCGCATCCTGATCGCGATGCGCGACCGCGAGGACCGGGTGCGTTTCTCGGGCTATGACGTGGCCTCGTTCAAGATCTTCGTCTTCTGCCTCGGCGCGGGTTTCGCGGCAATTGGCGGCGCGATGTTCACGCTGCAGGTGGGCTTCATGTCGCCCAGCTTCGTGGGCATCGTCCCCTCGATCGAGATGGTGATCTTCTGCGCGGTCGGCGGGCGCAACTCGATCCTTGGCGCGGTCTGGGGCACGCTTCTGGTCAACTGGGCAAAGACAAGCTTTTCCGAAAGCTTCCCTGAACTCTGGCAATTCGGAATGGGTGCGCTGTTCATCGCGGTGGTCCTTGTCTTCCCCGATGGTCTGGCAGGGCTCTGGAAGCAGCATGTCGAGCCCTGGATCGGCCGGCTCAAGCCCCGTCGCCCCGCCCCCCAACCGGCTGAATGAGGTCCGCGATGTCTCAAGCAAAAGACAGTTTCATCCTGACGGTCGAGGACCTGACCGTGTCCTTCGACGGGTTCAAGGCGGTGAACGGGTTGAACCTGTACATCGAACCGAACGAATGTCGCGTCATCATCGGCCCGAACGGCGCGGGCAAGACCACCGTGCTGGACCTGATCTGCGGACGGACCAAAGCAACCGGCGGGACGGTCCAGTTCAAGGGCCAGGAGCTTCTGAAAATGCGCGAGGACCAGATCGTCCATGCGGGCGTCGGGCGCAAGTTCCAGAACCCCTCGGTCTATGAGGACCTGACCGTCTTCGAGAATCTCGAGATCTCGTATCCGCGCGGCTATTCGGTCTTTGGTGCGCTGGCCTTTCGCCGCGATCAGGCGGTTCGCGACCGCATCACCGAAATCGCCGAGATCATCTTCCTGCAGGACCATCTGCAGGAAAAGGCGGCCTATCTGAGCCACGGCCAGAAGCAATGGCTCGAGATCGGGATGCTGCTGATCCAGGATCCCGAGCTTCTGATGCTGGACGAGCCGGTCGCCGGCATGTCGGTGGCCGAGCGCGTCAAGACCGCCGAGCTTCTGAACCGCATCATCGCCGACCGGTCCGTGATCGTGATCGAGCATGACATGAAATTCGTCGAGGACATCGCGACGCGGGTCACCGTCCTCCACCAGGGCAAGCTTCTGGCCGAGGGCTCGATGGCCCATGTCCAGGCCGATCCCAAGGTCATCGAAGTCTATCTGGGCCATTGAGGGGGCACTTATGCTTGATATCGCGGAACTCCGCTCGGCTTACGGCGAAAGCGAGATCCTGCACGGCATGTCCATGTCCGTGCCCAAGGGCCAGATCGTCGCCATCATGGGCCGCAACGGCATGGGCAAGACCACGCTGATGAAGACCCTGATGGGGATCGTGCCCACGAAATCCGGCGCGATCCGGGTCGATGACAGGGACGTCACGGCGATGAAGCCGCATGAGCGCGTCGCCTCGGGCATCGCCTATGTGCCGCAGGGCCGGATGATCTTTTCCGCCATGACGGTCCAGGAAAACGTCGAGACCGGCCTGACCGTTACCGGCGAGAAGACCGTCCCCGCCGACATCTACGAGCTGTTCCCCGTGCTGCTGGAAATGAAGAACCGCCGCGGCGGCAACCTTTCCGGCGGCCAGCAGCAGCAATTGGCGATCGCGCGGGCGCTTGCCTCGAAGCCCAAGGCGCTGCTGCTGGACGAACCGACCGAGGGCATCCAGCCCTCGATCATCCGCGAGATGGCCCGCACGCTCCGCCGCATCCGCGACGAGCGCGGGCTGACCATCATCGTGTCCGAGCAGGTGCTGAGCTTCGCGCTCGATGTCGCCGACCGCGTGATGGTCATCGAGAATGGCGAGATCGTCCATGACGCGCCCCGCGACGGCATCGACGAGGCGAAAATCGCCCGTTTCCTATCCGTTTGACAGCCAAAAGGGAGTTTTCAATTGGCCGATACCCTGATCTCCGTCGATCTTTCCGAAAGCCCGCTCACCAACGAGAAGATCCACAACCGCTGGCATCCCGACATCCCGATCGCGACCTGGGTCGAGCCCGGCGACGAGTTCAAGATCGAGTGCTATGACTGGACCGGCGGCCAGATCAAGAACAATGACGACGCCTCGGACGTGCGCGACGTGGAACTGGAACAGGTCCATTACCTGTCGGGTCCGATCGGCATCAAGGGCGCCGAGCCGGGCGACCTGCTGGTGGTCGAGATCCTCGACATCGGCGCCAAGGAAGAGATGCAATGGGGCTTCAACGGCTTCTTTTCCAAGCAGAATGGCGGCGGCTTCCTGACCGAGCATTTCCCCGAGGCGCAGAAGTCGATCTGGGACTTCCACGGCATGTTCACGCAGTCGCGCCACGTTCCGGGCGTGAAATATGCGGGCCTGATCCATCCCGGCCTGATCGGCTGCCTGCCCGATCGCAAGATGCTGGACATGTGGAACTCGCGCGAAAAGGACCTTTTCGACACCGATCCGTCGCGGGTTCCGGGCCTCGCCAACCTGCCCACCACCAAGGCCGCCCATATGGGCGCGATGAAGGGCGAGGCCCGGGACAAGGCCGCCGCCGAGGGCGCCCGCACCGTGCCGCCGCGCGAGCATGGCGGCAATTGCGACATCAAGGACCTGTCGCGCGGCTCGACGATCTATTTCCCGGTCTATGTGCCCGGCGCGGGCCTTTCTATGGGCGACCTGCATTTCAGCCAGGGCGACGGCGAGATCACCTTCTGCGGCGCCATCGAGATGGCCGGCTGGCTGCATCTGAAAGTCAGCCTGATCAAGGAAGGCATGTCGAAATACGGCATCAAGAACCCGATCTTCAAACCCTCGCCCATCGTTCCGAAATATGACGACTACCTGATCTTCGAGGGCATCTCGGTCGATGAGGGCGGCAAGCAGCATTACCTCGACGTCCATATCGCCTATCGCCAGGCCTGCCTGAACGCGATCGAATACCTGAAGAAATTCGGCTATTCCGGCGCGCAGGGCTACGCGATCCTCGGGACCGCGCCGGTGCAGGGCCATATCTCGGGCGTGGTCGACGTGCCGAATGCCTGCGCGACCTTGTGGCTGCCGACCGACATCTTCGATTTCGACCTCAAGCCCAATGTGAACGGGCCGGTGAAGATGCTGGACGGCTCGATCGACGTGCCGCTGGCGCCCGATCTGTGATGCTTGCCGGCCGGGGGCGCTGCCTCCGGCCGATACCACCCTGCCGCGGAGTTACCGATGCCCACCTATGACTATATCTGCACCGAATGCGGGCCGTTTGAGGCCCATGCCTCGATGGCCAATTTCGACAAGCCCCATGCCTGCCCTTGGTGCGCCACCCCGGCGCGCCGCGCCATGCTGACCGCGCCGCTTCTGGCAAACATGGATGCCGGCCGCCGCCGGGCACATTCGACGAATGAGCGCAGCGCAGATTCGCCGCGTCGTTCGCATGGGGCCGGATGTTCGTGTTGTTCGGGATCGGCCAAGAAAAAGCCTTCTGGCACCTTGCACCGGCCTGACGGTTCGAAAAGCTTCCCGGCAAAGCGACCCTGGATGATTTCGCACTGATGGCATGATCAAGGTATACCCTGCCCGAAATCCTGCCGCGTTGCAAAGATGCGATGCCTGTTCCTGTCTCATGACGTGAAAAGCACGTTCGCTTAGCCACAGTAGGCGATGCGGCTCTTGTCTAAGACCGGAACTTCATCAAGGCTCGGAGCGGGGCGATCGTCCCGGCGAATGGTGGAAAAGGCAATGCAGCAGACACCCGGAAGAACCCGACCTGGTCTGGCACGTCCAACCTTTCCGGCCTGCTGCTTCGCCTTGCCGGGCGGGACGGTTTCACCCTGATGGCCTATGTCGCGACGGCGCGGGGCGAGCGGTTCAGATTTGGCAGCCTTGCGGCAGTGATGGCGGCGGCATCGCCCGAACGGTCGGGCGATCAGCTTGCCGGTTTGGCTGCCGAAAGCGCACTGAAACGTGTTGCGGCGCGACGGGTTCTCATGGATTTGCCACTGCGCGAATTTCTGAACAATGTGCTCGTTCCCTATGAAACGGACGAGGTGACGCGACTTATCATCGACCGGCATGACGCGGCCGCATTCTCGCCCGTGTCCGCGATGACATTGGGAGATTTGCGGGACTGGCTGCTGTCTCCTGCTGCTGATCCTGCCGCTCTGACCGCGCTCGCCCCGGGGCTGACACCCGAGATGGTGGCGGGCGTCAGCAAGCTGATGCGCAATCAGGACCTGATCCGCGTTGCGCGCAAGGTTGAGGTGGTGACGGCATTCCGGAGCTCTATCGGAGGGCGCGGCACGCTGGCCACGAGGCTTCAACCCAACCATCCCGCCGACGATCCAAGGGGGATCGCAGTCGCGGTGCTTGACGGATTGCTGCAGGGCGCCGGAGATGCGGTGATCGGGATCAACCCCGCTTCGGACAATCTGGCAAATTGCCATGCGCTGCTTCGTGCGCTTGACGACATGCGCCTGACCTTCGACATTCCCACACAATGCTGCGTTCTCACGCATGTCACGAATTCGCTTGCCCTGCTTGAACGTGGTGCCCCCGTCGACCTGATTTTCCAGTCCGTCGCCGGGACCGAGGCCGCAAATGAAGGCTTTGGGGTCAACCTGTCCATTCTGGCCGAAGCATATTCGGCGGGACGGGCCGCTACACGCGGAACTGTCGGGCAGAATGTCATGTATTTCGAAACCGGGCAGGGATCGGCGCTTTCGGCCGAAGCGCATCATGGAGTGGATCAGCAGACGCTCGAGGCAAGGGCATATGCGGTCGCCCGCGCATTCGATCCGCTTCTCGTGAATACCGTCGTGGGTTTCATCGGCCCGGAATATCTATTCGACGGCAAGCAGATCATCCGGGCAGGGCTTGAGGATCACTTCTGCGGCAAGCTACTGGGCCTGCCAATGGGGGTCGATGTCTGCTACACCAATCATGTCGAGGCCGATCAGGATGACATGGACAACCTCGCGACGCTTCTGGTGCAGGCCGGGGTGAACTTCGTGATCTCGGTTCCTGGCGCCGATGATGTGATGCTGGGCTATCAAAGCCTGTCATTCGAGGATATCGCCTATCTTCGCGAGATTACCGGGCTTCGCCCCGCGCCCGAATTTTCCAAATGGCTTGCCGGTTTCGGTTTGGCCGGGCATGGCGGCGAGGGCGTAACGAAGGCCCTGCCGGACCCGGTTTCGCTGGCGCGGCGGATGGGGCTGGTCGAATGAGCGCGCCGGACCTCTATCAAAGACTGCGGCGCCTGACCCCTGCCAGAACGCGGCTGGACCCGACGGGGAGCCCGCTGCCGCTGTCGGACCTTCTGGCCTTTCAGGAAGATCATGCGGCCGCGCGCGACGCGATCCATGGGGCAGTCGACTGGGCCAATGTGGAAGCGGCCCTTGCACCATTGCAAACCTATCGGCAACGCAGCCGGGCAGGCAGCCGGGCCGACTACCTGCGCAGGCCCGATCTGGGACGCCAGCTGGAGAGCGGAACGGAACTTCCACGACTTGACTGCCCCTTGGCGTTCGTCATCTGCGACGGGCTGTCCGCTCCGGCCATTCAGGCGCATGCGGCCGCCATGGTCCGGGCGCTGATCGCCCGTCTTCCGGACAAAAGCGGAGCTCTGCCCATCGTGCTGGTCGAGAACGGGCGAGTTGCCATTGGTGACCCGATTGGCGCGGCCATCGGGGCAGGCATGGTGCTCGTCCTGATCGGCGAGCGGCCGGGGCTTTCGGTAGCCGACAGTCTGGGCGCTTACCTGACCTATGCGCCGCGACCCGGCCTGCGCGACAATGCCCGCAACTGCGTCTCGAACATCCATGGGCATGGCGGGCTTGGCTATGCCGCGGCGGCCGACCGCCTGATCTGGCTGATGACCGAGGCAAGGCGGATCGGAACCACAGGTGTCGCGCTAAAGGATCAGAGCGAGAACCTGGATCGCATCCATCACGAGAAATGATCGCCTTGCCGAAAATGAGTTGCGGCCGAACTGTCGCCAGCACGGCCGCATTTCCGCTCGTCGGGATGTTTCAGGCAGGCATGCTGTCAAGCTTGAAGGCCATGATCTGGCTCTGCGCATCGGTCAGGCGCTCTTCGACGACCTTGCGTGCGACGTTCTGATAGAAGTGCTGATTGAAGATGAGCCGCTCGGCCGCGATTCCCACCGAATCGACCGTTTTGCCCCAACGTGCGAACAGGATGCCCTTGCGTTCGTCCAGGCTGCGGAACTGCACCGCGCCAATGCTCATGAAGACCTCTCCGTTCTCGCCGATCTCGGTTTCTCCGATCTGGAAAGCACCGCTCGCCTTTTCGGACATATGGAAATCAAGAAGTGTCAGGCGCTTGTCGCCTTCGCCCGCGTTGCGCAGGCTATCCAGCACCGATCTGATCGCGTTCAGCTTTCCTGTCACGCTGGTCAGGGCGGCGAGAGCCTCGAGAGCCAGTTTGTCCAGGCTTGCATCCTGATCGCTGTTGCTGGCCCGCCGATAGGTGGATTGCTGCACGCTCCAGCCGACCGCGCTCAGCGCGGCGTTCAACGTTGACCACCAACTGTCATGGTCCTGCGCCGGATCTGCGGCGGCATTGGCTGCGCGCTGCGCGAACTGGGTCGAATAGAGCACCGCATTGCGCAGCTCTTCGGAAAGGGCCCGATCCAGCGACAGGATCTGCGTGCCGTTCACGGCCGCGTCGGCCGAGGCGAGATCACCCGCAGCCATGGCCATCGCGTCCCGGCTTCGAGTTGTGGGTGCTACGGCGATCCGGCTTGCCAGCATGCGCAACCGCTTGCGGGCAACTTCGGTTTCGTCGGTACCCGTGCCGCCCTCCAGACCGCGCCCGACGGACCAATCGGCATTGACCCCCCGCGTGTCGATATGGGTGAAACCTGCATAGCGGCCGATCCCACCCCGGAACATGCCCTGGCCACGCATCTGGGCAAGCGTCTCGGCGACCTTGTGAGGCGATGCTGTCGACGTGATGTCGCAGGCCCGGAACTGCATGTGCCAGGAGTTCTGCTCGCCGCCGACCGCGTGATTGTATTGTCGGTTGCGATACCCGCTGCGGATCGTGACGGGCACACCCAGACGCGCGCGCAATTCGTCGAGAATCTCGGCGGTCGGGACGATGTTTGGCCAGAGTTGTTCGGGCGGCGCCGAATTCAGCCCATGTGCAGATCCCGGTGCGAAATGGCTCGCGCCAAGGGTCAGGAACTCTTCGGCATCGAAATGCTGCAACCGGAGCGGGGCAAGGAAATCCCGGAACCTCGCCACCGTTTCGACTGGCACTCCGGTTGCGCGCGTGCGCCCCGACGCATTATCGGAAAGAATTATCGTTTCCCCGGTTTCCCGCGACGCAAAAGGATCGTCGCTCGGCTCGTCCCGGAATTCCTGTTCGGGCGCCGGGGCGGCCGTGGCCGGTTCCTCGGGACGCATCATGCCCTCTGTCTCGCGGTTGAGTTCGGCCCCGACCAGCGAGAACGGGCGCTGGCGCAAGAAGGCCGGATCGACCGGGGCAGGCACGAACAATGCGGGCTTCTGTTCAAGATGCGCCAACGCATCCACGATCCGGTCGTGGAACTGACGATAGGTGCCGCTGAATTTGCCCCGGTTCCAGACATTCAGCACGGCTGCCGTGAAGACACCATGTTCGTCACCGTCCATGGCAACCTGATCGTCCCTGCAGGCGCTGAACTGGAGCAGCGCTGCCGACAGCGTTGTCTTGGCCGGAGAGC